>NZ_BAAHJH010000005.1:0-25384 GCF_054655275.1 Nocardia sp. IFM 10818 | reverse complement strand
GCCGCCACCTCCTGCGGCAGCACCTGCAGATACGCGCCCCTGGCGGTATTCACCGAGCAGCCCAGTTCCGCCGCGATCTCGCCCCAGGTCCGCCCGTCACCGATGCGCAGCTGCACCACCTGCTTCTGGAAGTCAAAGTCGCGCACGCACTTACGCGTCGGGCGGACAGCGGGCACCTTCGGAACAGCAGGCACCTTCGGCACCGGGGGCACCTTCGGTACCGCGGGTGCGGGTTTGCGATGGCCGATGGGCGATTCGACCTCGATGGAGGCTGCGTGGGCCTTGCGGGCGGTCTCGACCGAGCAGTCCAGACGGACCGCGATCCGATCCCAGGACATGCGCATGTCGCGCAGGTCGTTCACCCGTTCCTGGAACTCGGGATCGTTCCACCGGTGCGACCGGTCCTTCGGGCCCCGCTCTTTGCTCACCGGAGAGGCAGGCTCACCGCTCGCGGCGACCTCGGCCAGCTGCCTGCGTGCGATATCGGCGATACCCGGGCGCTTTTTCGGGTTCGGTATCCACACCGAGGCCACCACGCACTCCGCCGGCTCCATCTGCAGCGCCAGCTGGGCGCATTCGGCCAGTACCGGGCAGCTCGCGCAGATCCGCTGCGCGGCGTGCACCTGGCGGAGGGTGGTGGAAAGAAGAGATCCGGATCGGCGCTGGCGCAAGCCTTTTCGCGCCACACCACACCCGGACGGACAATGCTGCTGGTCATGGCCACCTCCGTGGCAGAGAAGGAATCGAACCGAGAAGAGGAAGAAGCGGTCATCGCGGCTCACCGCCCTTGCGGGAGCACGGATTCCGAGCGCACGCCGCAGAACGGCTCGCAGGCGCCGGGAATGGGAGTGGGCGGGATCGTGGCGGTGCCGTCGCTGAAGTCGCTGGCGCTGACCACGACCGCCACCACGGCGGCCAGCAGCACCACGAAGGCCAGACCGGCCAGGACGAATCCCAGCGACGGCACTGCCAGCACCACATCGATGCGGACCTCGCGCTCGCGGGCAGCCATCACGCCGACACCACCGATCCGGGCGCGGTGGCCTCCGCCGCGCAGGCGCGCAGGTGGCGAGCACGAGGAGCGCCGAATCGCTCGAACGAGGCCGCGGTGGTCAGCCGCTCCATGCACTCCGCGCCGGCGAACATCGACTCGCGATCGAGCAGGTCATCAACCGCCCGCTGCATGTCGTGCAGTTCGCCGCGCAGCCGCTTCACCTCAGCGGTCAGCGACGCGACCAGATCGGTAGTCAGATCGAGAGCAGGCCCGGCGGGGCGGACCTCAGATATGGGCTCTGACCTGCGGATTTCTGTATGAACAGTCATTCCATTTCCCCTGCCTTGCTCATGTACTATCTGTGAGCTTGGTAATGACTGTAATTACAAAGTCTGGCCGAGGGCAATACTTGTGTTGTCTGTACTTACAGAGATGATGGAGATCATGAGCAGTCCACGACCGCGCTGGCAGGTGGTCCACGCCCACCTGCGCGAGCTGATCACCAGCGAAAAGCTGAAGCCTGGTGATCAAATACCGACCGAGCTCGACCTGGCCGAGCAGTTCGGATTCAGCAGGCCGACGGTCAACAAGGCTGTCCGCATGCTGGAGCTAGAGGGTCTGGTCACCGCCGCCGTTGCCGGTATCGGCCGCACGGTGCGCAGTAGGGACCTCATCACCTGGAACCTGACGAAATTCGAGTTGGGCGCCTATTCCGACGACCCGGTCAACCGCATCGACCAGTGGGAATCTGACGCCCACGCCGACGGGTGGGACACCCGCCAGATCGTCGCCGGGGTCGACGAACTCGAAGCCCCGCCTGAGGTAGCCCGCTATCTCCAGTGCCGTCCTGGTTGTCGTCTGGTCCGCCGTAGGCGCTTGCGCTACGTACGCAAACCGCAGGTCCCCGAGCAGCTCGCCATGATCGCCGATACCTGGACACCGCTGGACATCGCCAACATGGAGATCGACGGCGTCGCACCGCTGCGCACCACCGACAACGTGGTCTATCCCGGCGGTATCTATCGGGCACTGGGTTTCCACCAGGTCCAGTTCAGCGACGAAATCACCATCCGCATGCCCACGCCCGAAGAAGCGGCGCTGCTTGATCAGCAGCCCGGTACACCCGTAGGTCAGCACGCCCGCACCGGTATCGACGCCACCGGCCGACGAGTCCGCGTCCTGCTCAGCGTGTTTTCCGGTGACGCCCTGCGACTGCGCTACGACCTGCGCGTGCCCGACAACAGACCTCACAACGGGACACCAGGCACCCCTGCCTGACCCACCCGAGGAAAAGGAGAAATCCCCATGAGCACCAACGGCGACGACCGCTACGACCCCACCGGTGAGGCTGCCATCTGGCAGGCTGCGGCCAACTTGATCGCGAGCATGAAGGCCGATGACAACCCTGAAGGCTGGAACGCCGCCCTGACCCAAGCTTCCCGTGCCCTGGAGAACGAGGCCCGAGGCATCCGACAGAGCGTCGGCGGCATGTACTACCGGCAGATCAGCGGCACCCCCGCCAGCAGCCTCCTGCCAACTGATCCGCATTCCTGGTCGTCGACGAAAGGCATTCCCTTGAGCCACATTTGGTACGCCGCCTACGGCAGCAACCTCCACGCCCGCAGGCTGGCGTACTACCTTGAGGGAGGGACTCCACCAGGGACTGATCACACCTATCCCGGGTTCCGCGACCGCACACCACCGCTGAAGACCACACCGCTCACGCTGCCGGGGACTGTCTACTTCGCATGGCAATCCCCGGTGTGGACCGGTGGTGTTGCCTTCTATGCCGATCAGCCTCATAACGGCTGGCCGCGCGGCGCGGCGGCCCGCGGCTACCTGCTGACCCGACAGCAGTTCAGCGATCTTCTCACTCAGGAGATGTACCGAATCCCTGGTGAAGTACCGGAATTCGACATCGACGCAGTGCTGGAAGACGGCCGGGTTCAGTTCGGCGAGGGTCGCTACGAAACCCTGGTCCATGTCGACAATTTCGACGGATTCCCCATCCTGACCTTCACTTCTCCGTGGGATACCGCCACCGTCGAACTGCGCAAGCCTTCGGCGCGCTATCTCGGCATGCTGGCCGAAGGCCTACGGGAATCGCATCAGTGGGAAGACAGCCAGATCTTCGACTACCTGTCCAAACTCCCCGGTGTGCAGGACTTCTGGGAGACGAGCGAGCTTCGCGCCCTCGCCGCAACGACTGCAGAACTGCCGTGACCGGGAGAACCCATTCCCGCAGATTCCGTCGATCGCTTCGGCGCGCCTCCCACATCTCAGGAGGTAATAGATCTAGTAATTACGGCGTGCCGAGACCCGCGAAGCTTCCTCCCACTAAGCCTGTGGGAGTGAACATCTCGAAAGAAGTAGTCGAAGCCCTGGACAGGGCGGTCGAGCAGCGCGGCATCAATAAGCGCGCACTGTTCGAAATCGCCCTCCGGCGTGAACTCGGGCTGCCCGACTACCCAGGGATCTCCGACCCACAGCAGGAGGCTCTTCCCATCTCGGCATAAGCCAGACAAAGACCCACCCCACCGCCCTTACCAAGCGGTGGCAAACCACCTGTAAACGAGGAAGGCCCCGGTTACCAGCCGGGGCTCTTCAGGACCCTGTTAAGGACCACGCTTGCTAAGCGGTTCTCAGGGTAGCAAGGCCGTATGTTCGCATCAAAGGATCGCCACCGGTGTAACCGGTCACGATCCGGCGGAGAGCCAGGCCGAGCTGCCCTCACGTGTATCTGGACGAGGTTGCACCTCCTCCACCCGCCGACGTCGCAAACTGACGCCGGCGGCTGCGTTGCTCCTGCTGTTTCCGATGCCGCGGTTGCGGTTGCAGCTGCCCGAGGACGCCTACGACAAGGTTCCGGCGTGTTGGTGGAGCCGACCGCGGTGGATCGCGCACAATCTCGCGCTCTACGACATGCATTACGAGCTGCTCCGGCGGCAGAACATGGTCGACTCGGTGAGCCGCAAGACCTTCGAGAAGTACCTCATCGCCGAGTCCGCCAGCGCGAACCATTCGACCGGGCGCGGCGCTCAGGCCACGGTCGCCGATCTGAAGAAGGCCACCAGCCGCGAGCGGTCGACGGTGTTCCGGTGCCGTCGACTGGTCAACAAGTTCGGCACCCGTATCACCGTGTTCCGGGGCCGCCAGCGCACCAAGGCCGAGGCCCTGGAGTCCTGGCGCCGTGACGATCCCAGCCGGGGCTGGGCGTCGGTGTCCGCGCTGCACGAAACCACGGTTTTCCCTGTGGATAAAACGATCATGGAAACGTTGCTTGACCAGGGTTTTGGCACCCCCTGAGCGAAGCTCAGGTTTTGTTTTTATCTCACGGCCGAAATCGAATTCTTCGACCCAGAACACGAAGGAAAGACGCGCTCCGCGCGGCCCTGACAAGAAGGTGCGAGCCAAGCGCGACCCAGCATACGACCCGAAGGCCCGATTGCTGGCCTCTGGCGTGCGTCGTGCTGAATGTTTCCCGCTCTGGGTACGCCAGATACCCCTGGGGCGGCTGATGGCTCTAGTGACGCGCAAGGCCCTTGCCGGGTGGGACGTCCACGACGTGTACGGCGCGTTCGAGGAGTATCGGATCTCGGGCAAGGAGATCCTGGACCAGCCGAACAATCCGCCCGGCTACCTGTGGTCGATCCTGAACGCGATTCCCGACGACGTGCCCCCGGCCCGGCTGGACCGGGCTCGCACGGTCCAGTTCGAGGAGGCCGAGCGGGCGCATCGAGCCCGCCAGCGGGAGGAAGCCCGCGCGGCGGCGATGGCGGCCGCCGGGCCGGACTCCTCCGGACGTGCCGCAGCGAGGGCCGCGGCCGCCGCGGCCGGGCACCGTGCGATCGGCAAGGCCGCCGCGCACCGCCAGGGCAGCGAGGCCGCGCGGCGCGAGCTCGCCCGCCTAAACCGGGAGCAGGATTGAACCCTTCCACCGGTGAAAGGGTCCCTCTCGCGCGTGCGCGCGGGAAGACCTCACACAGGTGTATGGAGGCGTATGTCATGCCCATACACGACCCATACATGAGTAGGCGGCGTGTGTACCTCGGTGTGGGCCGCGATGCCCGCTACGGTCGTGGCCGTGCACATCTATGCGATTGCCAACCAGAAGGGCGGGGTCGGCAAAACCGTCGACACCATCAACTTGGGCGCTGCACTGGCTGAGAAGGGCCGGCGCGTGCTGGAGGTGGACCTCGATCCGCAGGGCAACCTCACCGACGCGATCGGCGCGAAGGAAGCCCCCGCCAGTGGAGCGAACTTCGCGCGGGCCATGCTGGGACAGTGGTCCGGTGAGCTGGGAGAGCTGGTGCAGCAGGTCGACACCAACCTGTACGTGCTGCCGACCAGCGACGATATGTTCCTGCTGGAGCCGCAGATGTACGGGCGCACCGCGCGCGAGTACCTGCTGAGCGATTTCCTCGAGCCGCTGCACACCGTCTTCGACGACATCGTCATCGATTGCCCGCCGTCGCTGGGCGCGCTCAACGACAACGGCCTGGCCGCTGCCCGTCGGCGCCCCGCCGGAGACCCGATTCAGGGGGCGATCGTGGTTCCGGTGCAGGCCGAGGATTCGAGCGTCAAAGCCCTGCGTCTGTTCCTGCGGCAGATGACGACCCTGCAGGATGGACTGAAGATCCAGCTCGCAATCGCGGGCTTGATCGTGAACCTGTACGACGGCCGCAAGGGCGGCATCGCGACTTCCACTCTCGCGGCATTCGAGAAGCACCAGCTCGACGTGCTGGCCGTGATCAAGGACCGCAAGGAAGTCCGCGAAGCCTGGCGTGAGCACACCACGGTGTTCGCGCACGCACCCGAGTCCGACACGGCCGAGACCTTCCGAGCTCTGGCCGCGCGCCTGGATCCGACTCTGTCGCCGGTGGTGATGTCGTGACCGGCCGCCGCCGTGTGAATTCCGAACCGGATATGTCCGGGACCGACCCGGACGAAGTCCTGCGGTCTCGCATCGACTTGAAAATCCCTGTCGGTACACCGCCCGACGGAAATCAGTCCGTACCCGCCCATACACCGGTAAGGGCAGGTACGGGGCGTGTACGGGCAGGTAAGGGCGGCACCCGTCCGGACCCGGAAGGAATGCGCCGCACGTCGTTCTACATCACCCGCACCGCGGCCGAGGCCCTCGAACGGGCCGCCGACCAGATCGTGGAACTCCTCGGTGAAGGCACACCCCGCCACGTCGCCCTGTCGGCCCTGCTGCTGGCCGGCGCCGACCAAGTGGACGCCGTCGCCCAGGAACTGGCCAAGCAGCGAGCCGCCGAACTCTCCGCACGCCTGGCCACGCTGCTGCCGCCCACACCCGAGTAGTAAGCACCCCATACACGGGTGCGGGTCGTGTATGGGCGGGTGTGGGTACCGATCCACAGTCCACGCCAGTCGTCAACATTTCTTGTCGATTGGCGAGAGATGCTGTCATAGGTCAAGTAAACTTGTCGCATGGGATATCCACACTTCGAGACCACCGATCAAGGCTTCCTGCCCGCGGGCACCGATATCGCGGCCGTCCTGCGCGACGGCGACGAACGGCCCCTGCACGCGGTCTGGAACACCTACAACCATCGCCAGTTCCTCCGCACGGTGATCGAGCGCGCCGGGCGGGGCGACACCGAGCAGGAGCGGCAGCGCAGCGCGGACGCGCTGCCGTCCCTACTGGCGGAAATCGACGCCCTGGCCGAGGTGACCGCATTGCAGGCGCTGCAGGCCAACCGTCGCATGGTCGAGCTGCTGACCGGGCGTCGCTGGATGCTCATGCTCGATGCTCGCGAGACGGGCGAGAGCTGGACTGCCATCGGGGCCGCGCTCGGCATGAGCAAGCAGGGTGCCCTCGACTGGTACAAGCGCAAGATCGCCGACCAGGAGAAGTACGTCGGCAAGTTCCACGACGCGGACCGGGCCCGTGCGGTCGTCACCGAATAGCACCCGGGCCCACCGCCCGCACCCGCCCACATGCGACCCATACACGCCCCTACCCGCGTATGGGCAGGTAGGGGCCGGGGTCCGACAGCCGGTGCGGGAGGAGATTGCCGCGCTGCGCCACCAACCCGTCCAGGTCCGCCACGATGCCCGTACCGAACTCTCAGATGGGAAGCCCACATGACCACCACCGCTCCGTTCACGCCGGAGGAGGTCGACGCCACCAGCCGCGCACGCCGCTACTTCTGGTGGGTACTCGGCATCTCGGCCACCGTCAGCGTGCTGGGCAACGGCCTGCACGCCTGGACCCGCGTCTCGGCGGATCCGGCCCCGGACGAACTGATCCACCCCGAACCCGGCATGACGGTGGAGCTGCTGCCGCCGTTGGTCGCCGCGGTCCTGGCCGCGATCATCCCGATCGCGCTCCTGGTCCACACGCACGGCCTGGCGCTGCTCGCCCAAGCACCCTCACGGTGGGGCTGGGTCTCACGCGCGATCGTGCTGGCCGTGATCGTGCTCCTGGCCGCCGCGGATTCGTGCTCTCGTTCGAGGCACTGCGCGAACTGGCGATGCAAGCCGGATTCCGCGCCAAGGAAGCCTGGGTGTTCCCCGTCCTGGTCGACGGCTCCATCGCGGGCGCCACCGTCGCCCTGCTCACCCTGCCCTCCCTCCGCAAGACCTCATCCACGTCCATATCCGCCCATACACAGGAATGGACGGATATGGATCAGGTACGGACGGGTAAGGAAGACGCTGAGATCGGCGCGGCAGCGTCGGACGCTCAGGTGATCGAGGACTTCGAGCGCGAGTTCGCCGATCCGATGTCGCGCGCGGCCGCCACCACCGTGCCGTCATCGAGCGCGCGCGAACCGATCGTCGCGCGCGCGACGGAAACCGGGCACGAGATCGCGCGCGAGGACATCGAGCGCGGATCGAGCGCGCACGATGAATCCGAGCTGTCGCGCGCGACACTCACCGCGTCGAGCGCGAACGAGGACGTGTCACCGATCGCGCTCGATGACGAGATCGCGCGCGCGGATCTCGCGGCGGATCCGGATGCGTCCGCGCGCGACACCGTTGTCGTCGAACGCGCGTCGAGCGTCGCGCACAGCCCCGCTGATCTGGGAACCGATCGCGAATCGAGCGCCGCGCACGCAAGCGTCGGCAGGCCCGTCGAACGCGCGGACGAGGAGGATGCCGCGCGCGAACTGACTCCTGTCGTGGCTCTGGTGCGGGCGCCGCAGACCGCGCGCGCGACACGCGAAACCGGACTGCGTTCCGCGCGCGCGACTCATGCATCGAGCGCGCGCGATGCGGTGGTGGATGGTGCGCTCGCGCGCGCAGCCGATCGTGCACCGCGCGCGAAATCGAGCGCACGCGACACCGCCGGCACCGGTCCGTTCGCGCGCGAACTTTCACAGACCGAAGCGTCTCGGCTCGCGCGCGCAGTGCTCGATCGCGGCAAGTCCAAGCAACCGGTCGAGGTGCTGACCGCGATCTACCGCGCCCACTCCCAGGGCCACAACGCCAATCACATCGCCGATCACGTCGTCACCGATCTCCCGCGCTCGACAGTGAACCGCGCGATCGCGGCCGCCCTCGCGGTATCCGGACCGCGCGCGGTCGACTGACCACGTAGACCCAACACGACGAGAGCCTCCCGGCGGCAGGTACCCGCCGGGAGGCTCTCGCATGTCCGGACCCTACTCGCCCGATGGCAAGCATCCCGCAGAGGGAGGCGCGGCAGTCCTTCCCTCCCCGCGGCCGCGCTCCCGGGCTGCGCATCTTCCTCGGTGCGGTCGCGGCCGAAGGCCGCCGCCCCGATCTTGTGGTGCGGTAACGTTGCAGGCAGAAGTGATCAGAGCGAGCTAGTATTTAGGTGTCCTATCGGGCACCCCACCCCGGGGACGGGGTGGTCGCTGCGCTAGGCCGGAGGGAGGTTGTGGTGGCAGGGGAGTCGCGGAAACTGCGGGCGCAGGCCTCGCGGTCGCGTGCGGCGAACGTGGCCGGAGGCCGACCACACCGCCACGTGCTCAAGCTGTCCGACCGCGAAGAGGCCGAGCTGGCGGAGCTCGCCCGCAAGGCTGGTGGGATCTCGATTCAGCGGCTGCTGGTGGAGACCACACTCGACGAGCTGGGCGCCGACACCGGGCGCGCGGCCGCGGTGGCGGCGATCCTCGAGCTCGACGATCAGGTGCGCCGCGTTGGCAACAACCTCAACCAGCTGACCCGGTACGCGCATCAGGAGAAGGAGATTCCCGAGCACCTGGCGGCCGCGCTGGTCGCGGTGACGCGCGCGTGCCTGAGCCTGGACGCGACCGCGCGGTGGGTGATGGGCAAGGCGCCGGCGGTGAGCGAGGTGTCGATTTCCGAGGAGGATCTGGCGCTGCCGGACCTCGATGCCGATGGCGGGGAGTGGGCGGCGGCGATCGATCCGGACGCGTGAGCGTGGTGATGGCCCGGTGATGCCGAACGCGGTGAAGGGCAGCAACATCAAGACGTTGCTGTGGTATCTCGCGGGCCCGGGCCGCGCGAACGAGCACACCAATCCGACGGTGATCGCCGGGGATGTGGTGACCATGGCCGTGTACGCGGGCCCGATCGATCCCAAGCGGGCATGGGAGCTGGGCAAGCTGCTGGATTCCCGCGGCAGACGTTGCTGCGCGGTGCGCCGGTGCTGACCACCTCCTACAAGCAGGCGCGAGCGTTGATGCGCCAGGGCGTGGCGCGCGATGCCGCGTTCGAGGCCGCGACGAAGGACGAGAACACCTGGCATTGCTCGCTGGCGTTGAAGGCAGAGGAGGGCGAGCTGCCGTACGAGAAGTGGGCGGCGATCGCGACCGACTTCATGCGGGAAATGGGATTCGTCGGCCGCGGTGACGAGATCCCGGATGTGCGGTGGGCGGTCGTGCACCACGGGCTGAGCAAGAACGGCAACGACCACATCCATATCGCGATGCCGGTGGTGCGCCCGGACGGCAGCCTCGCGGACATGTACCGGGACCGGCCGCGCGCCCAGGCCGCCTCGCGCGTGCTCGAAGCCAAGTACGGGTTGCAGGTGCTCTACACCCGCGAGCACGGCGACACCGAGCAGGCGACGAAACCAGCCGAGCGGGCCCGCGCCGAACGCACCGGTGCGCCGGAGACGGACCGGGAGGCGCTGCGCCGGCGGGTGCGGGGCGCGGCGATGAGCGCCGATTCGGAGGCAGAGTGGTTGCGGCTGATGCACGCCGAGGGGATCACCGTGATCCCGTACTGGGCGGCGGGCGGCCGGGATGAAGTCACCGGCTATTCAGTGGAGTTGCCGCCGCAGAAGAACCTGAAAACCGGCGCGTACGAGAAGGCGCTGACCTACAGCGGGCTGCGCCTGGGCCGGGATATGACGCTGCCGCAGGTGCGCACCTGGGCGCCGTGGGACTCCTCGCCCCAGGCCCGGGAAGAAGCTCTCGAAGAGTGGCGGCGCATCGGCGCTGGGTCGGCGGGACGCCCGCGGGCGGCCGATCCGATGTCGGCGCGCGAGGCGATCGAGGAACTGCGGTCCTGGAGCGCGGCGATGCGCCGGATCCCGGACGAGGACCGCAACGCCTGGGCGCAGGCCGCCTCCCAAACCTCCGGGGTGTTCGCGGCCGCGTCGGTGCGCACCGAACGCTCACCGGGCCCGCTGGATCGGTTGTCGCGGCAGCTGGCGCGAGCCGGGCAGATGCCCGCGCATCGACGTACCCCGCTCCCGGAACGCACCAGCTCAGGGTTGCAGGCGGTGTCGCGGATGCTGTGGGCGGCCACGAATCCGGCCGATGCGAACATGGCGTTGCTGTACGCGCTCACCGATCTGCTGCTGGCCATCCGAGAATCCCTGGACGCCTCCGAGCGCGCGGCCGCGGCCGCGGCGATGGCATCGGAGGCACGCAAAGCGCTGACCGAAATCCATATGCGCGCCGAAGGCATCGACCCGGCGCGCCCGTACCTGCGTGATCAGGGCTCCCCGGCCTGGGCGGCCGCGGTGCGTGCGGCCGTCGTCGTCGACGGCCTGGACCGCGACGAGCACGAGGGCAATATCGCGGCCGCCGGGCGGACCTGGCGGATCAACCGCATGATGGCGAAGGTGCGAGGCGAGGCCTCCTACTACGACGGCAAGGGCCAGATCATCGGCGAGACTCCCGAGGAGGAGACCGCCCGCATCAACGAGATGCTCACCGAGCCGGGGAAGCCTCGCCCGCAGCAACCACGAGCGCGCACCGTGGATCCGAAGCGATTCGGATGGAAGCGGAAACCGTCGTCACTGTCGCCGCTGGAGCAGGGAATCGACGAGGTTCTCCGCGCGGCCGAAGGTCCTCTCACCTCGCCGCCGGACTCCGGGCCCTCGTCGAATCGGCCGAAACCCGTTGAGCCGGAACGGCCCCGGTATCGGCCGCCGGAGCCACGCCGAGATCACGACCATGGGCACGGCCGCTGATCACGGATGCGGGGCGCGCACGATCGATCATCGAAGGCGGCCGCATCTGGGGTACGGGGTGATGTAGCGGGTGCTGCCGCACCAGCTGCCGCTGGTTTGCCTCCGAATCGGTGTGGCCGGTTCAGCGGCGCGGCAGCAGCCGGTACGCCGCCAGGGTGTCGAGCAGCGCCTTGGCGGCCTTGATCGTGGCCGCGTGCTCGCCGCGGGCAAGCGTTCCACTGCGCGCCCAACCGTTGAGGGCGGCCAGGACTTCGCGGGTGCTGCGCGGCGAACTGAGGACCAGGGCGACCGCAGCGCGGTGCGCGTCGGCGGTCGCGGTCGTCGTCTGGGGTTCGAGCTCGGGCATCGCCACATCCGGCAGTGAGCCGCCCGCGCCGTGATACGCCTGCCACAAGTCGCGGATCGCCCACTTCATCGGCTCCTCTTCCCACGCCTGCCGAGTGTTGTGCGGAGGGTCTTTCCGCATCCGATGGGCGAGGACACGGAGCAGTTTCTCGGTGGCGGTGCGGTCGGACAGCACTCGTTCGACGGCGCCGTCCGGGGTGAGCGGGCGACTGCGTTCGACCTTCCGTTCGCGGATCTCCTCGTGCACTTCGATCGCGCGACCGCCGGCGCGGGCGGCGCGCAGTTCCTCGGAGTTCAGGCGTCGGCATTGCGCCGAACACCACACTCGGGGACGGCCGCGCCGCCCGGTCGTGGATTCCACGCTCTTGCCGCATCGCGGGCACTGCTTGGCTTCCATGCCGGGAGCGTAGCCGATTTACGCCGGACGAAATTCCCCGCCGCCCGGTCGTGGATTCCACGCTCTTGCCGCATCGCGGGCACTGCTTGGCTTCCATGCCGGGAGCGTAGCCGATTTACGCCGGACGAAATTCCCGGAATCACCACCTGGGTGCAAAAGGTGTGTCGGAAATTTGAGATCGGTTGTTGACCGGGAGCGGAGCGATCGGGAGGAGGGGGTTCAGGCGTGGTGGAGGTGCTGGTTGGTGGAGGGGGTGGTTCAGGATTCGGAGATAGGTATCGCTCGGTTTTGGCGTCAGTAGTCGAAGTCGGGATCGGCGAGCAGCCGGGCCGCGAAGAGGACGCCGGCGCGGAAGTCGTCGCTGACTCCGTCGCCGTCCTCGTCGTCGAACCGCTTCAGCGCGGCCTGGAGCGCCGGAACCTTCTGGAGGGCGGGGTTGTCGGCGAGCTCCTCGGTCACGCAGTCGTCCGGATGCTTGCTGGCGTAGACGCTGCGGTCCATCCCCGGGCGCCCGACGAAGCGGTCCTCGATCTCCCGGGCGATCTCGCCGCGCACCTCTTCGGCCGCGCGGCGGCAGACCTCACGGGCGGTATCGGCCAGCCCCTCGGCGAGATCGGCGGCGGTCTTCTTGGTCATAGCGGGGTACTTCTCCTCATTTTCGTGCGCGAAACAGGACACTGCGCAGGTCACGCGGCATCGTCGGTATCGGGCGGGCGGCGATAGACGCCGGGCGACACGATGAGCAACTGGCAGCGGATGGCCCAGTACTCGAGAATCTTGTCGACCTTGCTCTCTGGCATGTCGATCCCTCGCAGGGCGAGGCGGCCGGTGAGATCCGAGGCCCGGAAGACCTCACCCGGTTCGATGACCTGCCGCACCTGTCGGCGTACCGAAAGCTCCTGTGCCACCGAGCCGTCGAACTCCACTTCCGTTAGCTCGGCGTCGACGCGTTCCAGTTCTTCCTCGATGGCGTGAGAGGGCAGCAGTTCGTCGTACTTGCCGAGATCGGGATCGGGGCGCTCGGTGGTCTCGGTGGTCCGCAGCTTGAACGCCTGGACCTCACCGTGCACGACGGCCAGGCTCACCCCGACCCCGCGGGAGATCTCGCGCAGCGACTGGCCTTCGCAGTGGCGGGCGATGATGGCGCGGCGCTTGTCGGCGTCGACCACGCGCGGCCGGCCACCGGTGCGGCCCTGGCGCCGCGCGGCGTCGAGGCCGGAGCGGGTCTTGCGGGCGATATCGCGTCGCCGGTCTTCGGCCAGGGCGAGCGCCAGGTCCAGCAGGAAGTTCCGTTCGGTGTGCTCGCCCGCGGCGATGCCGTGGAGGATCTTCACCGAGATGCCCTGTTGGAACAGGTCGTTGAGCACGATCAAGCCTTCGAGGAGGTTGCGGCCGAGCCGGTCGGCTTCCTGCACGGTGAGCATGTCGCCGGGGCGCATGTAGTCCAGCGCGGCTTGCAGGCCGGGCCGGTCGGCGATGCGGAGCTTGCCGCTGACCTTCTCCTCGAACACCTTCACGCAGATGTCGTCGAGGTCGTCGTGCTGGCGTTGGGTCTCCTGCTTGCTGGTGCTGACTCGCACCAGTCCGACGAGCGCCACTGGAATACCTCCCGATCGTTCGGTAAACGTGTTCGAAAACCAGGAGCGAGCCTACCTCAAAACGAACGAGTTTCCGAACACTTCACGATCGAGAACCCCTGCGGCCCGTCCGGATTCGCCGCTCGTGTCCGGGGTGTTCGGCAAACGGCCGTTTTCCGAACGCACGTGTAGTCCGGATAGCACGCCGGACTACAGCGGATCAGCAGGTGGTCATTCCGTGTATCAGTCCGTGTTGCAGTCGGTGTATCAATCCGTGTTGCGGTTGAATCGCAACACCCCAACGGGCGCGGACGGCCTGGTCGGGGCGACATTCTCTGTCGCCGAACCGCCCAGGGTCCTACCTCCGACAGGAACAACTCCCCCATCCGGCCGACGAACGGGCACTTCCCGGCATGCACGTTCGGGGTGTTTTTCGGTGTCACGTTCGGGGTGTTTTTCGGGGTGTTGATCAAGTCACCACCCCTGCCGGGGGTGAATGCCCAGGTCAGGGCAGGCTTTTCTGTCACCTGGATGCCCAGGGTCTATGCCATGGGCACATCCTCATCCATCGCGGGGCGTGCGGCGCCGCAAATTTCCCTCCGCCGCGCCGTCACAACACCCGCCTCCGACCCCATCTCTATCTGGGTATGAGGAACTGTTGCGAATCCAATCGGAAGTGGGCCATCACCCGAGCAGTAGCCGCGGTCATCTCGGCCGTGGTCGCCGTGGGCAACGTCGTGCGCACCTGGGCGGAGTGGTGGCCATGGCGGTGAGATGACCCGCGCGTTCGGTAGCGCATTAGGTAGCGCGATAGGGGGCGCGATTAAGACGCGCCACCCTCTCGCCCACGGACCGCCCGGTCAGGGACGGGTTTCGCGTGTCCGCACCGCCCAGGGTCCTACCCCTTCCGGTAGGAACAACCACACATATGGCTGGGCGCGCTGTCGGCCAATGCCCTTACGGTTGGGCACATGACCGATATCGCTCCCCTGGCTGCCTCCACACGGGCTCAGTTCGGCGATCCAGGCGTGCACGCGGTCGTACGTTCCGGACGCACTGTGCACGCGGTCCGCCTCGGGGAATGGGTTGCGGGCGAGGAGGTTCCGGAACTGTTGTGCCACACCGGCGTGGCCGGATGGTCTCCCGCCGCGCTGGAACCGACCCGGGCCGAGGTCACCTGTGTTCGATGCCTGCGCCGAATCGGCGGCGCCGGCGCTTCGGCTCACCAGCTCCCGCTGTTCGGTGAGGACCACCACACCAGCCGATAGGCCTCCGGTGCTCACTGGTGAACTCTCGCGCGTGCGCGCGAGGCGAGGTCGATGGGACAGAAGGCCGGGACACAAGAGTTCGGGACATCGTGAATTCCTGTGCCGACCGGCCGAATAGCTCCCTCCCCCGTCACCGGTCGGTGCCATGCTGAATCTCTCGGACCAGTTCAGCTCGAGGGGAAGGGGCGGCAGTGCTTCGCTATATCTGCTTGAACCCGACGTGCCTGTACGACTCTCATCTGACCCCGTCGTGCCCGTACCAGGTGTCGGAGCTGCCGCCGCTCACGCCCGCGGAGCGGCGGGCCCGTGACCGCTTGCGTCAGCTGAAGGCCGACGGGCGTATCTCGTCCCCGCTGCCAGGGGAAACACCGTATTGGCAGTGGGCGCTGCCGTGGCTGCTGCCCATCCTGCTGCCGCTGGCGATGTTCCTGTTCTTCGTGTTCGTGCTGCTGTTCGGGTAGCCGCGACTTCCCCACTCTGCGGTAGACGCAAGAAGACCCCGCCGGAGCGGCCCGGCGGGGTCTATCGGATCTATCGAACTACCAGGCGCTACCGCCCGACCTCACCATGATGCAGACGTGCGACGCGGGCGGCGGGCCCGGCGGGGTGGTCTGGTAAGCCGCCGGGGTGGGCCGTTGGCGCAGGCCCTCTCCGGCGGCATCGCCTGACCGGCCGCGACCGCGGCGCGGTGCGTGGCGGCGTCGGCCTCGCGGGAGGCGGTGACGGCTCCGGATCGGATCCGGTTGGCCCACAGGGTGTCTCGCTGATCCCGGTCGCGGCCGTGCTGTCCGGCGCGGCGGGCACCGGTGTCGAGGACCGACCGCACCCGCATCCGGATCGGGACCTCGACACCGGCCTGCGCCAAGGCTTTTCCGAGCTCGCCCATGTTCTCGTCATAGGAGGTGCGGTACTGGCGGAGCTGGTCGGCGCTGTTGTGCCCCTGGGCGACATCGCGGAGATTGCCGCCGATGCGGTCGAGCCGCTTCCCCACCTTCGATTTCGGATTCATCGCCTGGCCCCGGTCGCGTTCGAGGAGCTGGGTGGCCTCGGTGACCACATCGGCGGCCAGGGTGCCGGCGGCCCGCATCTGGCGGGTGTCGTCGACGTCCTGCTTGCTGCGCTCGTCGATCAGCAGCACTTCGGGCAGAGTGCGGTCATCGATGCGGCCGACGCTGATGTCGGCCATCACCGCCTGCAGGTGGGCCTTCTCGATCGGGTGCAGGCCTTGCGCGCCCAGCATGGCGTTGATCGCGGCGCGGTCGTCGCGCATGTCGTCGATCTGGACTTGGATATCGTCGTCGATCCCTTCGGCCTCACCGGTGGCCAATGCCTGTGCGTAGTAGGCGACTTCGCGGGCGTCGCGGGCGAAGTCGCGGATCCGGTCGGTGAGCTCGTCCCGGTTGATCCAGCCCGGCCACAGCTGGGGGTCGACCTTCTCACCGGCGGCGATGCGTTTGCCCGCAGCCCGGACCTGGGCTTGATCTTCTTCGGTCATGACCGCGATCTCTTGGCCGATGATCTTGGCGTGCTGGGGGTTGGTGGCGAAGTGCTCCAGCATGCCCGCGACCCGGCCGCGGACTTCTTCGGCAGGGTTGACCAGGATCGGAGTCTGGGCGAGGTCGGTCTTGGACAGATCGCCGCGGGCGTAGTCGACGAGAAACTCCACTCCCGCCCGCAACCGGGGATTGAGCCCGGCCGCGGCGAGCGCACGCTGCAACTGGGCGTAGCGCTCGGGCTCCCCAGCAACATATCGACCTGCCGGTTTCGGGGTGGTGCCGTCATCGCGCCACACGGCGACGGCCTCAAGCACCGGCGCCGGAACGTTCTTCATGCCCGCCAGGACCTGATAGACGCCGCTGGCCCGCGCGACGGCCGCGGCCTCTTCCCATTCCTGCTGCTCGGTGACGGCGTCGAACTGCCGGTTCACCTTCGGCGTCCAGGTGTCGACGTCGATCTCCAGCCCCCACGTGGTGGTGAAGTATCCGTCCAGGTCCGTCAGCCATTTGCACGCCGGATCGGCCATCTGCTCGTCGTCCTGGTCGAACCACACCACCGCATCTGCGAGCAGATCCACTTCCGCTTCCCGCCCCGCCTACCACTCCGTCGTGTTCAACCGCTGCTGTGCCTGCTCACGAGCGGCGGCGAGCTCCTGGTCCATGTACTGCAGCTCGGCCTCCATCCCCATCCGCTCGTCCGAGCGTTCGGTGATGGCGTCAACTCGTGCCCGGAGTTCGGAGGCCTGGTCGATCTGTTCGCGCTGGACGCGGGCCTTGTGCAGGGCCACCGACAGCATCAGATAGGCCATTCGCTGCCCGTAGCTGCCGGGCGCCGCCGCAGCCTGTTCTCCATCTGTGGCGACCGGTGCGGGTTCTGGCGCGGCAGTCGCGGGCTGCTGTGGCGGCGCGGCGGGCACCGGATCCGGTGCGGCAGCGCCTTGCTCGGCGGCGGCGCGGCGGGCGTTGTCGTGGATGGAGCGCATCAGCAGCGCGGCCTGGTAGCCGTTGCGGCTGCCCCGGTGCACCTTGTCGGTGACGACGGCGGGGTCCAGGCCGTCAGCGATGAGTTCGGTGAACACCTCATCGGCCAGGCCCCACCCGGAGGCCTTGCCGCTGTAGCGGCCCTCGGGGTTGAGCTCGCGCAGTCGCTGCGACAACGTCTTCGGGCGCTCGCTGGACTGAGATGGGTTGGCGGACACGCTTTTTCCTTCCTTCGAGGTGTCCTGGTCCCAGCCGGGAACAGGGTGATCGGGGTGTTCATTTCGGCGCGGGAGATGCCGTGCCGTTCGGCGGTGCGGAGCTGGCGCTCACGGGTGGCCTTGGCGATGGAGGCCCGCTGTGCATCGCTCGGTACACGCTTGGCGGGGGCGAGCGGGGTCGAAGAGACTGGCGACCACGCGGCGGCCCCAGACCTTGCCGACCATGACCGCGACCAGGGACTTGCCGGGGCTTTTGCCGAGCTTGCGGAGTTGGCGACGGGTGACGAGGTGAGACGGGGCGAGGCCCCAGGCGTACTCCTGGCGGGAGTCGTCCGGGGCCTCGTCGACGGCGGTCACTGCCTGGTCCTCACCGATCCGACACGCTCAGGCCGAGCTCGGTGGTCACGTACCGCATCGCGCGGGCATGCAGCTCCTCGCGGCCGGCGCGCGGTTCACCGAAACGCAGCTGCTGGTAATCGATCTGCAGGCTCACCCATTCAGCGACCGCGCCGTGCAGCTGGTGGCGCAGTTCGTGGACGCGGGCGGCCAGCTGCACGATCACCGCCGCCCGATCGATGAACAGATCGGCGTTTTCGGGGCGGCCAGCACGCCGCGCGCCAGGTCGTCGATAGCGGCGGGATCGGTGAAAACGTCGGCGTTGACGTTGTGGGACATAGTGTTTCCTTCCTTCGGGATGGGTGACGGGTCGGAACGAGGAGAGGGTTATTTGCCGTAGCCGCGCTGATCGCCGCGGCCGCGGTGGGTGGAGCGGTGCACGCCGCTGCCGGGTTTGGTGGTGCGGCCCTTGCCCTGGGCGCCGGGCTTGGAGTTGACCGCCGCCGACGGCGGGGTGGCGTGCCCGGCGTCGGCGGCCATGCGCCCGCGCACGGTGCGGTCGGACAGCCCAGCCGCCCGCAGCCCGGCCTCGGTGCTGGCCCGGCGTTCGGGGCTGTCGTAGTCGATCGGCTCCGGGGTCCGGTTCGCCGAGACCATCTCCCGGCGCGCGCTCCAGCGGTCCTGGATGCGGCGGGCCTGCTTGCCCGCGATCGCGCACTGCCCGGCCGCGTGGTCGATGTGGTTCTTGACCTGGTTGCGGATCGGTTCGGGGACGCCGGCGGCGGCCAGGCGGGCGATCAGCTTGGCGTCGGTGTCGCGGTACTCGTAGTCGGCCAGGCTGGTGTTCCCGGCCGCGAGCTGGGTTTGGGCGTCGAACACCGAGGCGATCTCGTCGCCAGCTGCCCGCGCCGCACCGGAGGGGACCGCACCGGAGGACAGGATCTCGTCGAGCTGGCGGCGGTGATACACCGAGCTCTGGTGGGCGATCTCATCCGAACGCGATGCGTCGACCGCGGCCGCGCTGCGGTCGTCGGCGAACAGCTGCTCGGGCACGTCGGTGATGCCGGCGTCGATATCAGCCAGCACCGCCTTGAGCTGGTCACGCTCCAGCTCGTGCAGGCCCTCCCCTTGGCGATGGCGTGCTCGATGGTGCGGCGGTGCTTGTCGGCCTGCTTGCGCATCTGCGCGCGCACGTCCTCGTCGAACGGTTCGTCGTGCACGGCCATCGCTTCGACCTGCGGGGCCATCGCCGCGTACATGCGCACCACGGCGTCGAGCTGGTCGCGGTCGACGTGGTTGGGCCACAACGGCTTGAACTCCGCCGCCGGGTTGGCGCGGATATCGGTGCCACGCTGACGTGCGGCGGTCTGCTCGTCGGAGGGCAGCAGGTTGACCGCCGCGGTGAGCTGCTTGGTGATGGACTCGGGGTTGACGCCGTGGCGCAGCCGATCCTGATACCGCACCAGCATGTCGTCGATGCGCGGCTTGACCTCTTCGGCCGGATCCACCAGCGGCTCGGTGGTTTTGCGCAGCTCGCTGGTGGCCGACAGCGCCGCAACCGCACCGAGCTCGTTGATCGGGATCTGCCCGTCGGGGGTGCCGAGGTAGGCGGCGACGAACCGGATCTTGTTGCGCGCCTTCTCGTTCAGCCCGGCGGCGGTGACCTTCTTGGTCAGCTCCTGCAGGGAATGCCCGGACGGGTTGCGCTTCCAGTCGTCGATATTGGTGTAGAGCTCGCGTTTGGCCGATTCGGCGATGTCCTTGTCGGCGGCGACGATCTCCACCATGCGGTCGCGGGCGGTGTGCACACGGTTGGCGACCGCCCGATCACGCTCGACACCGGCCAGCTGGGCCGCCAGTTCCGGGGCGTTGAGGGTGACGTGCCCGCCGAGGGTGTCCACGTGCACGCCGTAGCGCTGGTCGACGTGGCCCACGAGGTCCTTGAGCGCGCGTTTGGCGACCTCGCTGTCGGGAGCCCATTCGAAGGCATCCTTATCGCGGAGGCGATATCGCTGCGCGAGGACCGATCCCATCCGGCCTTGGCCATCGCGGTGAGCCTGGTCTCCACCGCCTTCTGCTCGGCGGCCATGCGGGCGAGGTATTCCTGCTCGGCTTCCAGGGATTTGAACCGGGCCTCGTCGGCTTCGCGGCGGCGGCGTTCGGCGTTCTTCTGCGCGATCACGATCAGGGTTTGCAGCAGCTGCTGCATGAACCGCGAGAAGTGCTGCCCGACATGGTCGACGGTGTCGTCGTGCTGGTGCGGGGCGTCGGTATTGAAGAATCCGGACTGGCTCATGGTGAGTCCTCCATCGGGGGTGGGGTGGGTGTGTGCGGGAAGAAGATCCGCGGCCGAGATCCGGCCGGCGGACTCGGCCAGCTCCACCGGCGACAGCGCCGGGGCGGGAACGGCACGGGTGGTGCGGGGGTCCAGGTACGGGATCGGTTCGAGTTCGTCGATGCCGTGACCGGCGTTGATGTGGTCGGTGAGGTCCTTGCCGGTGGCCGCCTGGACCACGCGCACCTGCCCGGCGAGCCCGGCCAGGCTGTCGAGGACCTTCCCGGCGCGGCGGTAGCCGGGGTGTCGTGGTCGGCGACGATGACCACACCGACAGCGCCGTGCAGGTAGCGGGCGTGCTCGGGTGTCCAGGACAGGGCGCCGCCCGCGTTGGTGGTGGCGCACAGCCCGGCCTTTTCGGCGTTGAGGACGTCCTTCTCGCCCTCGCAGACGTAGACCCAGCGCCCGTTGCGGATGCCTTCGAGGAGCTGGGGCAGCTGGAACGGCAGCGCCTCGAACCCGCCCGGCTCGAACTCCCCGGTCTGGGTGTTCCAGCGGCGTTGGGTGAATTTCTTGTCGCGGCCGCGCTCGAAGTCGGCTTCCTTGCGGACGACCTCCCCGGCGATCTCCCCGTCGGCGCGCATGTACGGGTAGGCGTCGGTGAGCCTCCACGGCGAAAGCTGTTCGCCCATCTCCTTTTTCGGCTGCGTCAACGGCAACCCGGCGGCGTCGATGGCGCGGTCGGCGGGCGAGATCTGACGCGGCCGCACCCGCGGCGCCCGCGCGCGGCGGGAATCGCGGGTGGAGCGGGTGATCGGGTTGTCGTACAGGTCGCGGACCTTGAGCCCGAGCGTGCCGAGGATGTCGCGGTCGTCGCAGCCCGCGAAGCACTTGACCTTCGTCTTCTGTTCGGCGGGAAGGTATTTCACCGCCAAGCTCGGGTTGTGGTGCCCGCCGCCGGACTCGTGCACCGGGCAGCAGAACTTGACCCACTCCCCGACGGGCGACCCGGGCCGCTCGCCTGCTCGAGAGCAGCGGTGATCGTCTCCCAGCTGCCCGCCTTGTGCTGCGTCTCGGTCATTTCCCGGGGAACTCCAGACGGATCTCCCCGCGCTTGGCGGCCGAGGACACCGGGATGACCACACCGGAGGCCAGCTGCTCGAACTCCTGCCCGAACGCGCCCTCTGCGGCGGCCTTCAACGGCAGATCAACGAGCTTTTCGGTGTGGCCCTTGGTGACGCTGCAATGCCGGAACGGGCCGTTCGGGTCGAACAGGTACGGCATGTGGTGATCGGCGTGGTCGCGCCACCAGTTCGACAACTCGACGTTGTCGCCCAGGCGCAGGTGCTCCCAGGCCCGCCACATCGCCTCGAACCGCGCCACCGCCTCCGGATGCTCGTGCCACAGCGGGCACCAACGGATCTCGCCCTCCTTGTTCTCCCGGGAGACCTCGCGCGCGTAGCAGACCGCGATGTACTCCTCGACGAACGTTTCGACGTCGGGGAATCGCAGCTGCTTCTTCGGCTCCTCGGGCTCCTCCTCTTCCGGTGCCGGGGCGAGCGCGGCCGCCGCGGCCTCGATCGCGGTCTGCTCCATCCCGGCGATGACCGCATCGGTGAGCAGGTTCTCCAGCACGGTCTTGGCGATCTGCTTGGCCACGTCGGCGACCTGGCCGCCGACCGCGCGGCGCACCGCCTCGTCCAGGGTCTTGCCCAGGGCCTGCGGGGCGAGCACGGCCGCCGGCGCTGCGGGGCCCGGCTGCGGCGCGGCCGCCGCGGCGTTGGTGTTGTCGGTGGTGGTCATGGCTGTTCGCCTTCCTGCTCAGGGGTGGTAGGCGGCAGATCCCAGCCGTCGACCGAATGAGGGCCGGACTTCTTGTGCGCGGGGTCAAATCGGCGCTGCGAGTCGGTGACGGCCTGGCTGTAGGGGCGCTCCCACCACGGCACGAGCCGCACCAGCGTGGGGCGGTGCCCGGAGGTGAGCAGCAGCGCCCGCCACGGCGGGATCGCCGCCAGATCGCTGGCGGTCAGCGTGGGTTCGGTGCCCCGCGACCACGACGTGGATTGCGAGCGGCCCTGCTTGTCCCGCGAACGGCTGACCGAGCTGGTCACCTCGTAGTGGCCGCCGACCAGATCGGCGATATCGCGCAGGAACCCCGCATCGGCCAGGCCCGGCCCGAGGACGCGGATGTTCGCGGCGCCGAACAGCGCCTTCATGCCCTCTTCACCCCAGCACCTGACCCCTTGGGCCCAGGACTGCAGGATGGTCATGACGACGATGCCGCGAGATCCGAAGTGGGAGTACATTTCCGGCAGCCGCCGCCAGCGCACGATGTTGGCGGCCTCGTCCAGGCACACCAGCAGCGGCACCGGCAACCGGCCACCGTGGCGCACCCCTTCGGCCGCGGCCGCATCCACCACGGCCTCGGTCAACGCCGCGATCAGCGGGCCCGCGTTGCCCGGCCCCTCCAGCGACAGCGGATACAGGGTGTCGCTGGAATTAACGAAGGACCGCACATCGAACGATTCCCGTTCGGCCTCACCGTCTTTGGGCGGGCACACCCATTGGCGGATCTTGTCGTACTTCAAGCAGGCCGACATCTTCTTGGCCGTGGAGAACACGCCCTTCTTCTGCCGATCCGGGGCGTCGTATTGGGTCTGCAGCGCGGAGGCGACCATGTCGTAGCCGTGCTCGCGCAGGATGTCGACCGGCTCTTCCTCGTACAGGTCGGTCACCCACAAAAACACCTGCGTGATCGGCTTCTTCGACACCGCCGCCGCCAGAATCAACGCACTGAGCAGGTCCTCGCCCTCCGGGTCGAAGAACGCGTCGCGCTTGTCCGCGTCGCCGCCATCGGCGAAGTGAGCGGCCAGCTGCGAGGCCCGCACCTGGGCGTCCGCGCCGCCATCGACCCCGGTCCCGGCCACCCACGCGATCGGATCCCAGTACCAAGTGCAGGGCTCTTTCGCCACGCCCTGGGGGTCGAACACCTTCACAGCGCCCAGGCCGCGCCGATGCCCGCGCGTCGCGTCGACCACATCGCGTTTGTTGGAGGTGGCGATGACCGGCCCGAACGCCTCCATCACCGCCGGAATCACCTGCGCGCTGGACTTACCGGCACGCGGGCCCATCAGCGCCAGGTGCAGATCCTCGAAGCTGCCGTAGAGCATCTGCGGATCCAGGATCGATTCACCGACCGAGACGCCCGGGGCGTCGGTCCTGGCGCGCACCACCTTCAACCTGGCCGCCTTCTCGACCATCGCCTCGAAGGTCAGATCCGCCAGCTCCTCGCCGCGCGCCAGGAACTTCGCCTGCGCGTCGATCGGCAACACCGCCCGCTTCTGCCGGCGGCGCGGCCGCCGCTCGGTGCGGGCCTGGGCCTTGACTTTCCGGTTCTGGCGCCGCTTGTCCAGGAGGTCGCGGCAGCGGTCGCACGCCCACCGGGTGCCGGCCACCGTGCCCGCCACACCGACGGCGGTGCCGACGACCAGCGTGCCCAACCCGGCCCAGGCCTGGGGCGTCCATTCCAGCGTCTGCGCGGCCAGGACCTGCCAGTACAGGGCCAGCGGATTGTGCAGGGCACATCCTGTTCCGGGCCGCCGTAGACCGGGGCCAACCACACGCTCAGCCCGATCACCTCGGCCAGCGCCGGAACACCGATCGCGAGCCCGGCGATTCCCGCGATCTCGCGGTACTCCTCCGACAGGTCCGAGGCCGAGCCGGGAGCTTTCACACTGCGGTCCATGGCTCACGCCTCCTTCTCATCGGACGAGGGGGAAGGGAATCGGGCAGTCGCACCGGCGGATCGAAATCGGTCACGCCGCACAGCTCGCAGCGGCGGCCCAGCCCGCTGTAGAGCAGGTTTTCGACCGGCTCCCAGCCGCCCCAGGAGTGGCCCAACAGCTCGCACGCCTCGATCCCGACGCACCTCTGGCACAGCACCCGGTCCCCGATATGGACCCATTTGTGATCGGCCAGCTCCGCCAGGGCCGCCTCGGTGGTGTCGAAATGCCAAGGGCTGCCGTCGAGCTCGTCACCGAGCGCGTTGCCGCACCGGTCGCACTCGACCTCGATCACGGTTTTCAGCTGGATCACCGCAGTCCCCCGATCCAGAGACCGAGTCCGAACCCGAGGGCGAAGATCACCAGGTACGAGCCGATCAGTACGAGCAGCGCCCACCGTGCGGTCGCGGCCTGCCGGGCCCGGCGCCGAGCACGCGCCTGGGCCAGATCGCGGGCCAGCAGCGGGAATTCCTCACGCGAATAGCGGTCCATGGCTCACGCCACCCCCGGCATCTGGTTCCAGATCCGGCCGTCGAGCTCGCGGTAGGCGGCCTTGGGGTGCGGCCACCCCACTGCTTGAAGAACGGCACCCCTGCCACGACGCACTGGTCGCGCAGGTCACGCACCCAATCCGCCTGCATGGGCCGGGCGTTCGGGCCGGACTCGCCTCCGGCGATCACCCAGTCGATCGCAGGCTGCGGGGACCAGCCCACGCACGCGCCCGTGCAGGCGCAGTCAAAGGTCACCGCATCGTTGGGGTAGCGGCACGCGCACCCGTCCGGGCAGGAGTTCGGGAACAGGAACCGGTCGATATCCAGCGGGCCCAGCAGCGGCTCGCACGACAGGAACCGCACCGCCGCAGGAACTTTCAGCAGATCGTCGATGCGACCGGTGACCGCGCCGTTCTCGACCGACGTCCCGAACCACAGGTTCGACGGGAACAGCAGGCCCTGCTCGGCCATGCGCGCGGCGCGGCGGGGCCGCTTGGTCAGCACCTGATAGGTGTGCTGCGGGGTGTCCCACATGACCTGGAACACCGACCGCACGAACTTGTCGGTCACCCGCGCGTGGAACAGGTCCGACATGGAGTTCACGAACACCAGCCGCGCGGTCCGCCACCGGCGCGGGATCTCCAGCGCCGCCGGATGCATCGCGACCCCGAACCCGGGCCCGGAGGTGCGCGGATCGCCGTCGGTCTGGTACTTGGCCGAGCCCATCGCCTTCAGGCGCTTGGCCATCGCCAGGGCGTAGCACTCGGTGCAGCCATCTGAAATGCGGTCGCAGCCGGTCACCGGATTCCAGGTGATCTCGGTCCACTCGATCCCGGTCAC
>NZ_BAAHJH010000004.1:0-36741 GCF_054655275.1 Nocardia sp. IFM 10818 | reverse complement strand
CAGCGGTCCCCCTTCGGGGTGATCTGAGCTTCGAGTCGCTCGTGTTCGGTACGGGGCATCGTTGTCGATATCGGCTGGGTTGTGGCGATGAGCGGCAATCTCGTCGTGGGTCCCGAGGGCGCGCGGAGCTGGCGGGCACAGTGCCCACACCTGTGTATGGGCGAGTGCGGGACGTGTACGGACAGGTAAGGGAGGTGTGGCTCCCCTCTACTTGTCGCCGGACTGGGCGCGGAGTTCGGCGGCCAGTGCCCGCGCTTCCGCGGCCTGCTGGGCCGCTTCGGGGCGACCTTCCTCGGTGGCGATCCGGTCCAGCAGCGCGGCCTTGCGATCGAGCAGGCGCGCATGCTTGCCCTGATCGATGGGCGAGAGCATCTCGCCGTAGAGATGGTTGAGCGCGGCGAGTACCTGGCCCATTTCCTCGATCACGCTCAGCTGGGGCAGTCCGCCGGTGACCGAACGCTCCGGCTCGTCGCAATGCTTGGCCGCCCACTTGTCCAGTCGTTGCCCGGTCATGGTCGGCTGGTAGGCCGCTTCGGGCAATTGCAGGTTCCGGATCGGCCCGGCCGACTCGTAAAACGGTTCCTGCAGTGCCTCCTTCCACTCCTGCTCGGCCGCGCGGAACCTCGCGTGCGCGGACTGGCGGGTGATGTCCAGGACCTCGCCGATCATCTCCCAGGAAGTGTGTCGCGATCGCTCGTAGAGGACCGCGCGCACCATGGCCTCCTGCGCCATATTGAGCAGCCCGCGGGCGGCTTCCACCATTTCGCCGCCACGCAGGCCGGTGTCGCCGATGGTCGGCACCAGCGAGGCGGCATGGTCTGCCACCTCGCTCATCTGCTCGGAGAGCACCAGCCGGGCCAGCGCGCGCGTGCTGTAGGAGTAACGGTCATCTTCGGGGTGCGGTTCTACGGAAGCCATTTTGTCAGTCTACAACTGACATACGCTCCCTGTCAGTTATCGACTGACATTCCATACCCGCCCATGCACATCCGTATCCGTGTATGGGCGGGTACTACTCACGTATGGGTGGTAGCGGCGCGGGGTCTACCCCTAGCAGTGTGGGCTTCGACAAGCAGGGACGGCAGCGCGGCCGCAGTGCCGTCCCTGCTTGTTCTTTACCGCGGTAAACAACCCCTACCGGTCGTTGATCGCCAGGGTGGCAGTCAGGGAGTCGACCAGCTTCTGTAGCTGATCGGAGTCGAGGTAGTCGACGAGCGCGACCGCGAGGGTATCCGGGCGGGCGGCAAGTTTCTTCAGGGACTTGGCAATGCTGTCGGCATCGGCGGGTGTGCGGTCTTTCAGCTGCCGGTCACCGGTGTCGGGTTTGGGTTCTTGCGTCTGGAGCCAACGTTCGACCTGTTCGGCGCGTGGGACACGGGCCAGGACGCGGGCGTCGCGGATGGCGAGGTCACCTCGACGGAGCGCGGCCTGCAACTCGGGCTCGAGCTGGAGCAACGCGCGCCGCTGGGAGACCCAACCGGGGATTTCTGCAGTTCCTGGGCGGCGAGTTCGGCGGTGCCACATTCGGTGACCATGGCTTCGACCGCGCGGGCTTCTTCGATGACATCGAAGTCGCGACGGTCGACGTTCTCGCTGATCGCGGCCGCGAGCAGGGTGACTCGGGATGCGGCGATCTCGTTCTTGACCACGAACTCGAGGTCGGGGCGCCCGAATTTGTGGGCGGCAGCCAAACGCAGCAGCCGTTGATGACGACCCACCGGGCGGCGTCGATCTGCGGCTCGTCTTCGGGGTACAGCGAAAGATACGCCTCCCGGGTCACGACCAGTGCTGGCTGCAGCTGGGTCGTGGCGATGGATTCCAGCTCGGAAAGGTCACCGAGCTCTTCGCGCGGGTTGCGCGGGTTGGCGGCCAGTTCGGTCAGTGGCGCTGAGGTCTGCGGCGCTGGCGGTGTTTCGCCGCCTGTGACTGGTTTCGGTGTGATGTTCTCGCCGTCGATCACCGAGTTCTTCCCGGTGGCCGACACGAGGTCTGCGAGGTTGGTGCGCCCGCCTTTCGCCATTACCGGGCCCCCATCTTCAGTTCCAGCGCAAGCTTGCTGAAGTCGGCGCGGGCTTCCATGGACACTCGGTTCTTCGGGTATTCGGTGACGACCAGGCCGTCCGCGGCGGCGCGGGTGTGGACCTTGTAGTGGCGGACCACGGTGTTGGCGAGCGGCCATCCGTTAGCGCGCACGAAGTCTTTGGTTTGTTCCAGGTCGGCGGTGCCGTCGCGGGGATCCCAGTTGTTGACGACGACCAGGTAGTCGAGGCCCAGGGGCTTTACTACCTTCTCGATGGTGCGGGCGGTCGGGTCGAACCCCAACGGTTCCGGCTCGATCGGCACGAGCACATGGTCGGCGGACTCCAGCACGGCGCGCAGCGCGTCGGCTGCGGGGCCGCTGCCGAGAGGAGAATCGTCGTCGTCCTGCCCGATCCAGCCGGGGGTGTCGACGTAGATGTGGTCGATTCCGTTGAGGTCCCGTAGTTTTCGCAGGCTGTCGAGGTCGTCGTGGGCCTGCACGATGTAGAACGGCAGCGATTCCACCCGGTCAGCCCACCACACGGCAGACCCCTGAGGGTCGATCGACACCGCAGCGACCGGTGAACTGGTATCAGGGTCAGAGCCGGTGAGTGCATCGGCAGTGGTAGCCGCCAGATTCACTGTGAGGGTGGACTTTCCGACGCCACCCTTCTGGTTCAACAACACCTGCACGTACGCCATCTATATGCCTCCGTGTACTTCACCCGCGCGGGGCGGGTTACTTCGGATTGGTTGGGATAGTCACGATTTGCTCACGACTGCCGGTCAGCCTAACGGCGCGCCCCCGGAAAGATGTGCCGGACACGCGCGCGCTGCCGGCGTCTTGAAATCTCGCCGGCCTCCGATCGTGCATCGCTGTGCGCCTAGCCCAGCTTTACCGCGGTAAATCACCGCGCAAGTTCGAATGCGCGGAAAGAATCCGCGACGAAATCGCACCCGGAGGCCTGGCGTGCCGCCGAACTTGCAACCTTGCTGGCCGTGATACCAGCCACCCCTTCACCTTTCGATCCTTCGCCGACAGCCGACCGAGGCGCACCTCGTCCAGCATCACGCGGCCAACTGGTCCGCTCGGGTCGGAGTCCCCCGTCGCGCCATCGCGGGTCGGCCATCCCGCGGTGGATCGTAAGCGGCGTGGTCAGCACGCTGACGATATCGCCGTGCGTCGCAGCGGCGGGGCGCTCCTGAATCCGGTCGACAGCGTTACACACCAGTTCACGGCGCCCGAGCCAGCCGAACCAGGCAGAGCGGTCGGCAGCGTCCAACTTGCGCAAGAGAGCCTGACGCTGCTGCACGCGCGCCCGCTGCTGCTCAGGTGTCAACGACCGCCACCAGTTGCGTTGGTACCACAGTGATCTCAACAGACAAGCTGCTGGGTGACGACTGGTCGCGAGTCTTTCACCAGGGGCCAGCACAGCCAGCACATCACACCGCAGCGACCAGCGCTTACGGTCGGCAGTGTGGCGTAGACGTAAGCGGTGGGGGCAGGCGGAGCCGAGGGGGACGGGGGTCGTACACGTAGTGGGGGAAGAAATCCGACGAGCTGCCGCGACTGCGTGCTGAGCGGCGGGCCCCAGGCCGTATGCGGTGCAATCCTTCGTGCCGCCACCGTAAGAACGGGTGATGACGAGCAGCCCGGTATCCACGGCCGTGCGACGTACGGCACGGACTGTGTGGGTGTCGATGCGTGCCCATTCCGCAAGAGTCCGGTCACTCATGGAGCCGTCGCGGGTGACGAGGGCGTAGGCGAGGGCATGCAGGGCAGCATGCACACTGTGGCGCCGACGCGGGTCGATCGCGACAAGCACGGTGTCGGCGGCAGCGCGCAGGCCTCGGCGTACCGCGTCCAGCTCGGTGGCGAGTTCCTGCGACAGAGCGCTGTTTTCACCAGTGCGGTCACCCGGCAGGCGTCGGCGGCGAGGGCGGTCGCGGTTAGCTTCCTTGAGCGCGCGACGCCACCAGTACCGCCACCAGTCGCGGCCTTTGGCCCGGATCTCCGGGCAGGCCCGGCTCGCCCGCCCCCAGGCGTCGGCCTCGTCGGCTCCTTCTTCGGCGGCTACGACGGTGACTGCTTTCATCAGCATGTAGCGGCGAGCCCAGCGCTCGCCCTTCTGCGCGGCTTTGCCGTCCTGCCCGGCGATCTCGGCCCAGATCCGTTGCGGGGTCCAGCCGTGTCGGACCATCGCGCACACATCCCCGAACTCACGGGCGGATCGGCTCGAATCCGTACCGGCCGCAACAATATTCGCGCGGCCAATGCGACTGGCGCTGGGCCTGTGGGTTGCGTGTGCGAATGTGCGGCGGTGGATGCGGATCGCGTCGACGACGGCTGCGGGGGTGAGCGTGCAGGCGATCACCGGCGCGGGCAGCCCGATCCGGTGCGGCGCGGTCGTCAAACGCATCACCTGCCCTGTGCGGTCCTGCACCACTACGCGATACCGGCGCGAAACCTTCTGGCATAACCGTGCCCATTCACGCACCGGCACTTGCGCATTTGTCGCGACTGCGATCACATGCCGGCCGCCGGGACGGCCGCTCTCACGCAGTAAGTACGGCAGCCCGTGTTTGTCGCACCAGGCGATCAGGGACTCGGCGCAGGCGTCACCGACGATCGGATCGTCAGCGTCTATGTCGCACCCCAGCAGCCCGTCGGCGAGTCGCCCGCCAGCGGTGGACACCAATCCAGTTGCGACCGCCGCGCGGGCCGTGTCGAGGCTGTCGACACGGGCCGGAGAGCTGTTGTCGGCAGCGATCAGCACGAACTGGCGCTCGAACGCGACCCGATCGACGGCCAGCAGGAACTGGCGTGTCGGCGCGTACTGGCAGTGTTTTCGCTGTTCAGACGGAGTGTGATTTCCGTTAACAGAAACGAGGGCGTGTTCGCTCGCACCTGCATGAGCGCGTGCGTTACCCTGAGATCCGTCGTGCAAAGACGAAATCCCTTCGGGGAGCGGTGGCCCTCGGTGTGCAAGACCGGGGGCTTTTCGCGTTTATGGGTGATGTCAGGGCGGGTGCTTGACCCGCTTACTGGTTCAGCCAGCCAGGGGCAGTGTCTCCTGTTCTGGGCCCGTAAGACCCGGGTAGTCGGGCAATCCGAGCTCTCGGCGCAACGCGATTTCGAACAACGCCCGCTTACTCACTCCGCGGTCTTCGACCGCTGCTTCAAGGGCGGCGATGACCTCGTGCGAGAGATTCGTGCCCACAGGTCGTGTCGGGGGAAGCTTCGCATGTCTAGCCATGACCATAAGTACTAGTGCAATTCATGATGCGGGTGCGGGAGGCGCGCCGGTCAGAATTCGTACAGAGCGTGTGAGGCCGCGGCTCATCGGTGGCTGGTCATGCCAGCTCTGCGCGGAACATGCTGATGATCATCAGGTACTTAAAGCCACTGTAGCGCAATGGAATCCAAGTTTAGTTTCCATAGCTAAGCCTCGGATGCGGCCCCCAGATTCTTACGCAGATCACGTAGCAGGTGCTCACGTCGTTGTGCCCGGTCGGCCAGCTTATCGAGCTCTGCCTGTACACGATTCACGCTGTTCTGCACGGATTCCATATCCCGGGAGGAGTTCGGCGGCAAGGAGCGCTGTGAGGGGAGTGGCTACGATCCCGTCCGCTCCGGCGGCCACGGACCGGCCAATGTGCCGGGACGAGCCGTCCCAGAGCCGGAAGTTCGGTACAGCGGCGTGGATCTCGGAAACCTCGTCAACGGTTACCTTCGCGAGCTTTCCTCCCGCAGGCAAGCACCCGCCGCGGGCGGCCAGCTCAAGCTGTTCGGCTGACACCCTCCGCCGAACAGGCCTGGATGGCTATAGATGGTCGCGCCGGCGGGCAGTGAGTGGAAGAACTGCAGCAGGCGGTCAGGTGCGCCCTGAGGCTGCACAACAGCCATCGGCGTGGTGCCTCGGTCGATGGCTGCGGTCATGTCGTCCGGAGTCCAGGCGCAGGCCAGTACACGTTCTGGGCCAACGGCATTGACCCAGATGTCGAGTAGTGCGGTGCGCTCGTCCAGGCTGAGCTGGTCGCCGCGCGTGGTGCTGCCGTTGATCAGGAACAGGTCTACCCATGTCGCACTGGCGATTTCGGCATAGCGGCGGGTTCCTGGCACATTGATAGTGCCGTCGGTCTGGACCAGATGCAGAGTGGGAACAACGACCGTCCAGGGCTTGCTGCTGGCGGTCGCGATGAGCTCTGCGGCCGCTTCCGGGGCGGTTTCGGCGGTGTCGATTCGGAGGTCCGGTGCGGATAGTCGGGGTGTCTCGTCCCACGCCTGCATCCGCTCGATGCTGTCGCCAGTGCCACGGGCCTCGATGCGGTCGGCGGCAATCATGCGGGGGCACCATAGCTCAACGACAATCCACCGAATCGCATGTAGCGCCGTGGTGAGTTCGTTGATGGCTTCGGGTTGCCCGACGTGCACAACGGGAATCCGCCCACTGCCGAGCAGACGTTCGATCTCTGGCCGATCGATGGCGTAGACCGCAGAGTAGCGACGATTCGTGTAGAGGATCTGACCAGATTCAGCGAGCTGGGCCAGCTCTTCGGCGGTCCCCATCCGGTAACCCTCGGTCCGACCAGGCCCAACCTTGAGCCGCTGATACTGCTCGAACCGAAAATCGTGGCGGCACAGCGCAGCGGTGACAGTGTCCTTCCCTGACGCCGGCGGACCATAGAGGATCACGCCAACACTGCTGGTCATATCGCACCCTCAAGCGAGCGCAGGAATGCCTTCACCTGAGCCTGGATAGGTTCGTCCAGGGGTTGTTCCGTATGAGGCTGTGCGGCCACGGCGGCACGAATTCGGTATCGACTCCGGCCAAATACTGTTCCCAGTGGGCGAGTTTCCAGGTGTCGCGAGCAGCTCCGCGGCGCTCGATGTAGCTGCGCATCGAATCAGCCGAGCATCGGATCCAGATCACCGACATATCGGCGCCCATGCTCCTGAGCGTTGCGGCGGTGCGTTCCAGCCATGCCGGGTTGGTCAGCTCACGCAGATACGGGGCCGTCGCAATCACACTCACGCCACACGAAATGTTCTCCGCGACCGCGGCTTCGAGGCATTGATACTCGGCTGGTCGCACCACGTCCATATAGGTGGCGGATTCGCGGTCGGCGATGGTGCTGCCCAGTTGGACCAGGGCCGCATCCACAACGTGGCGAGTAAGTGTGTCTTTGTCGAGCATGGCCCATCCGGTCTCCCGTGCCAGCGTGCGGCCCACCTCCGTTTTGCCGCTACCTGCATATCCGCCGATGTACACCGCGCGAGGACGTGCAGTCGGTGGCTTCTCACCGACCGCTGCCGCTGCATCGGCGACGATTCGGCCGGACCGGGCCCGGCTGATGACCAGACCCTCATTGGCCAGCTGCTCAAGAGCAGCGTTCACGGTTCCCAGCCCAACAGAGAACTGGGCGGCCAGCTCACGGCCGGATGGCAGCCGATCGCCGGGCCGCAACCGGCCAGCTTCGATGTCGTTGCGGATCTCGCGCGCGATCTGACGCTTGCGCGCCTCACTGGTCTGTTCAGTCATGGCATTCGAGCCCTTCTGATCTGCCGATCACTTAGCTAGCCAAACGGTAGCAGCCCATACCACAAGAGCGTCTTCCGCCATCTACCAGAGGATTTTCCCCTGGGAAGTTTCTCAAAAGTCTCGACATCTGAACTGTTCAAGCGCAGACTATGAACAGTTCTTATGTGATGCCAATCTCCCCAGGAGACGTTCAATGAGGCTTCCCACCCCTACTCGCAGGCATGGTGCTCATGCCATAACTGCAGCTAGATCCCTCAATACGTTTGCAAGCAAAGATCACTTCAATCCGCCGCTGAACGCGGCCAATTCCACGCACTGGACAGTTCACGATCTCGGCGTGAACTTGCTACCGGGCGGACCCGCCGAGGATCTCTCGGGATCGCGTATCGCAGAGCTGACCGCTGAGGTAGAGCGCCTGCGTGCCGAGCTGCACGACATGCAGGTGCAGGTCGATGACCTGTTGGACCGCGAGTCGATGTTCGCGGGCGCGGAATGCATGGAGCGGTTGACCACCGCTGCCGCCTTCGAGCGCTTCGGCGCGCCGCGTGCTCGTCACCTGTCGGTCTGTCCGGCGGTGGATGCGACGGCGCCCGGATCGGTGGTGGCGTGATGGTCCGCGAGCGTGAGATCCGCGTGGATGTGGTCCTGGCGGTGCCGTCACTGGGCTTCCTGCTGTCCGGCCTGGCCGTGGTGGTGCTGCTGGCTGTGGTGGTGGCGGTCGTGGTCACCGCCAGCGACTTCAGCGACGGCAGTTCCACGGTGCCGTCGACGCCGGGCCCGTGCGAGCCGTTCTGCTCCCTGCGCTCGGTTTCGGTGCTCCCGCATGGCGGTGAGCCGCGATGACCGCTTCTTCCTCTTCTCGAATCGACTCCCGTTCTGAGGTGGGTTCCATGACCAGTAGCACTGTCGTCCCGGGTGTGGTGTGGCGCGAAAAGGCGTGCGCCACTGACCCGGATCTCTTCTTCTCCTCCAACCTCCGCAATGTGCACGCCGCGCAGCGGATCTGTGCGAGCTGCCCGGTCTTGGCCGAATGCGCTCAGCTGGCGCTGCAGATGCAGCCCTCGGATTGTGTGGTGGCGTCGGTGTGGGTGCCCTCGGCGAAGAAGACTCAGAATGGCGCTGCCCTCGCGCACCAGCAGCTGGCTGAGGTGGCCGCGAGCGGTGCGCCTGCCGCTGCGGTGAGCGCGAAGTGTGGCCCGAAGGACCGTTCGATCCGGTGGAACGATCCCGAGTTTCAGGAACGGGTGCGTGATCTGTATGGCGCGCGCCTGTCCTGGCGTCGGATCGCGATTCGTCTGGATTGCTCGGTCGAGACCGCCCGCAAGGCCCTTAAGGTCGCCCAGCCCGAACCCGCCGCGCCCGCGCCCGCGCCTGCCCCTGAGCCCGCGGTCGTCGTCGCGCCGTCGAAGCCTCGCCGGGCGGCGCGCAAGTGCGTGCGGGACTTCGGCTTCCAGCAGCGGGTGATGCAGCTGCGCGTCGGTGACGGCCGGACCTGGAGCGAGATCGCGGCCGAGCTGGGCTGTGCGGTGAAGACGGCTCAGGGCGCGTACTCGCAGGTGCGGTCGCAGGAGGTGGCGGCGTGATGACCGGGATCGAGTGGACCGAGGTCACCTGGAATCCGGTGACCGGGTGCGACCGCATTTCAGATGGCTGCACCAACTGCTACGCCCTGGCGATGGCCAAGCGCCTGAACGCGATGGGCGCGGCCAAGTACCAGACCGATGGTGATCCGCGCACCTCCGGACCCGGCTTCGGAGTCGCTATGCACCCTGCGGCACTGGAGATCCCCGGAAGTGGCGGACCGCGCGGCTGGTGTTCGTGAACTCCATGTCGGACCTGTTCCACGCGAAGGTCACCGACGAGTTCGTGCGGTCGGTGTTCCAGGTCATGTGGGACACCCCGCAGCACACCTACCAGGTGCTGACCAAGCGGCCCCGCCGCGCCGCACGCATGGCCGAGCAGGGCCTGCTGTTCCCGTCGAACCTGTGGTTCGGGACATCGGTCGAGAACGGCGCGGTCACGCACCGCATCGACGAGCTGGTGAAAGTGCCTGCGGCGGTGCGGTTCCTGTCGTGTGAGCCGCTGCTGGGGCCGATCGATTTGGATCGGTTCCTGTTCCCGGATTCCTGCCCGGACGGGTGCGCCTGCCGGTATCCCGACGACGCGGTGGCCTTCGACTGCTCGTGCACGGGCGCATGTGTGGGCTGGTCCCCTCAACCCGCGATCGACTGGGTGATCTGCGGCGGCGAGTCCGGCCCGAACGCCCGGCCGATGCAGGCGGATTGGGTGCGCGACCTGCGTGAGGACTGTGTCACGGCGAGGGTGCCGTTCTTCTTCAAGCAGTGGGGTGGGCGCACTCCGAAAGCCGCCGGTCGTGAGCTCGACGGCCGGATCTGGGACCAGATGCCGGGGGTGGCGTAGCCATGGCGATCCGGCTGAAGACGGTGTTCGAGGTCGAGTGCGACCGGTGCGGGAACACCCTCGGTGACGAGCATGACGGCAGCCCTTGGCATTTCGACACCGTCGAGGCGGTTCGGGAGGAGCTGACCGAATTCGAGTGGGTGCAGACCGGGGAGCGGGTGCTGTGCGAGCGGTGCGTCGGTATCGAGGCGTGCGAGCTGCTCGGCCACGCCTGGGGCGGCTGGGAACCGGCCGAATCCCTGCTCTACAGCGGGCTGGGCCGCCGCTGCGCGCTGTGCGGGGTCACGGATTTCGATCCGCCGGTGCGACTGCCTGATTCCCTTCCCGGCGCGTCGGATGAGCAGGGGGCGTAGGCGATGGACCGCAGCGTGAAAGCCCCTGGTGGCGGCGATATGGGCGAGTACAAGGAACTCATCGCGGTGACCGGTGCGGTTGGTCTGGGGGAGGCGGCCAGTGTGTCGCTGCGCCTGGGCGAGCTGCTCTACGGCGCACCCGAGCAGGACGGCATCACCTGGCAGCCCCTGGACCTGGTGATTCGGATGATGACCGGGGAGGTGGAGTGGACCGGGGCCGCGACCGCCGGCGCGGTGACCCTGGTGGCCGGAACGGTCGCCGGGGCGGCGGGGTCGGTGTGGGCGTGGCGGGTGGCGTGCGCCAAGTGCCGCGAACTCAAGACCCGCATGAACAAGCCCAAGGCCAAGCGGGTGAAGCCGTCGAACACGCTGGCGCGCACCCGGATTCCGCGCGAGGCGATCGATTCCCAGGCCCGCTGGATGGCCCGCGGCCGCGAGCTCGACGACCTCGGGCCCGAAGCGATGGCCGAGCAGGCCCGCAAGCTGAAGGTGCAGCTGCGCGACGGCGACGCCCCGGGTGTGATGATCGCGCGCGCGGTGGCCGATGGCCGCCCGCTGTACGGCTCGTATGAGGATCTGCACCTCGACATCTGGGGCCCGCGCTCGGGCAAGTCGACCTCGCGTGTGATCCCGGCGGTGATGGAAGCCCCGGGTGCGGTCGTGGCCACCAGCAACAAGCGCGATGTCGTGGACGCGACCCGCGCGGTGCGTGAGCAATCCGGTGAGGTGGCGTGGGTGTTCGACCCGCAGTCCGTCGCGGCCGAACCGTGCACCTGGTACTGGGATCCGATCGCGTGGGTTGCCGGTGAGGACGGCGGCGCGGGCGCTCAGGAACGCGCGGCGGAGCTGGCAGGGCATTTCGCTTCCGCTGGTGAGGCCGACAAACGCGACGCGTTCTTCGATCCGGAGGGTGAGGGTCTGCTCGCGAGCTTGTTCCTGGCGTGCGCCATGGTGAAGCGCCCGATTACGCAGGCTTTCGACTGGTTGACCACGAAGTCCAACCGCGAACCGATCGAAATTCTCGAAGCGGCGGGGTTCGGCTTGATGGCCGGTGCGCTGCACGACCAGTACACCGCCCCGGACAAGCAGAAAGGTGGCGTCTTCTCCACCGCGAGGAAGATGGCGGCCTGCCTGATGTACACGCGGATTCATCCGTGGGTCTGCCCGCCGGCCAAGGGGAGAGCCCGCGGCGCGCGTTCACGGTGGCCGATTTCGTGCGCGGCCGCGGCACCCTCTACCCGCTGTCCAAGGAGGGCAAGGGCAGCGCGGGCCCGCTGGTGACCGCGCTGTGCGCGGCCGTGGCGGCCGCCGGTGACGCTGAAGGCACCCGTCATCGCGGTGGCCGGTTGCCGGTGCCGCTGCTGATCGTCCTGGATGAGGCCGCCAATATCGTGAAGTGGGCGGATCTGCCCAAGCAGTACTCCCATTTCGGGTCGCGCGGCATGGTCGTGATGACCATCCTGCAGTCGTTCTCGCAGGGCGTGCGCTGCTGGGGCTTGGACGGCATGAAAGCGCTGCTGTCGGCCGCGAACGTGTTGTGCCTGGGTGCGAACTTGAAAGACACCGGGTTTCTGCGCGACATGAGCGAGTTGGTCGGCCCGCACTACGAGCAGGTCACCTCGACCAGCCGCAGCCGCAGCCGCGAGGGCGGCCTCTCGATCTCGGCATCGACCTCGCGCACCACCGAAACCACGCTCACCCCTTCCGATCTCGCGGCGCTGCCCAAGGGGCGGCTGCTGGTGTTCACCTCCGGGCATCGGCCCGTGCTGTGCGCGACCGTGCCCTGGTGGGAGCGCCCTACGGCGCGCAGATCACCGAAGCGCTCGACGAACTCGACAACACCCCCACTCCGGCACAGCGTGCACCTCTGCGTGCGGTGCCGCCGTGGACCGATGAGGAAGGCGAAACCGCATGACCGACACCGTGAACGAACAGACCACCGTGGCGCCCGAGCAAGTGATCCCGGATATGGATCTGGGCGAGCTGTTCTCCGACGCGATCCGCAAGGCCGTCACCGCGCAGATCAACGGCCAAGCCAAGGACATCGCCTCGGGTGTGGTCGCCGACATGCTCACCCCTGAGGTCATCGCGGGCATGCGCGAGACCGCCATCCACGAGACCGAAAAGGCCCTGAACCCGCCGGTACCGGAGGTCGAACCCGAACCGGAGCCTGCGCCGGAGCCGGAAGAGGTGGAACCGCCGAAGCCGCAACCGAAGTACGCGTCGGCCAAGGAGTTCGTCGAGGACTACCTCACGCAGGTGTATCGGCGTGAGGTGATCGAGCGCGGGGCCGAGGAGAAGGTGCGCTGGTGCCCGGAGTGGTGGAAGCACGGGGAGGCCACGGGCCGGTTCGAGGCGCTGCACCGGGCGTTCGAGGCAGCGCGGCAGGGCGAGAACGCGGAGATGTCGGCGTACTGGCTCAACCACATGGACCAGCACATGGACCGCCTCTTCGATGTGGAAGGCCCTTTCAAGTACTGCTCTCCCGCGAAGGGCCACGATCCCCGGCTGTCCGCGCTGCCGGTGGTACCGGCGCCTGACGGGATCTTCGGCACGGGCAACGAGTTCATCACTCCGAACGGGATCGTGGTGCCGCCCGCCTCGCCGGGCGCGGTGCACCGCCGCCAGATCCTGGACTTCCCCGGATGACCGCGCCCCGCCCGGACTCGCGGGCGCGCGGCCGCGCGAGCGCGCGCGAGAATCGTAACCAGACCTCCTGGGAAACGATCACCGACGCGCTGGAGAAGGCCGTGGGCCCGGGGCGGCCCTCGGGCGCGTGGACCCGCTACTGCTGCCCCGCCCACGAAGGCGACGGGCGCGCGCACCGCCCGAGTCTGGGCGTCAAATACGACACCAACCAGCACCGCACCGTGGTGCGCTGCTTCGCCGGATGCCAGAACGAGGACGTGCTGGCGAAGGTCGGGCTCGGGGTGCGCGACATGTTCGACCACCTGCCCGAACGCACTGCCCGCGGCTACACCCCGCCGCGCCGGGCCCGCCAGATATCGCGTGCCGATCGCGCGATCGATGCGGCGGGGCTGCCGCTGACGGCGGTGAAACCGGGTCTGGGACAGCAGGTTTCGCCGTGGAAGCAGGTCGCTGTCTACCCGTACACGCATGCCGATGGCACGGTCGCCGGTGAGGTCATCCGCCGCGAAGCCGCATTCGAGCGCGGCCGCGACAAGAAATTCGCCCAACGAGCCTGGACCGCGAACGGCTGGGCCGATACCGGATTCGAGCCGATCCCGTTCCAGCTGCCGCAGCTGCTGGCCGCGATCGGCGCCGGACGCACGGTCGCGATCTGCGAGGGCGAGAAAGATGCCGTCAACGCGGCCGCCGCCGGGCTGACCGCGACGACCAACGCCGGCGGCGCCGCGGCCTGGCGGCCCGAGCATGCGGCCTGGCTGCGTGGCGCTTCGCGGGTGCTGATCGTCGTCGACCGTGACGCCCCCGGATATCGGCGCGCGGATCGGGTGCTGGCCACGTTGTCCGGGCTGGGTATCGGCCGGATCCGGGTCGTGGCTGCCCGTGAGGGCAAAGACCTCTCCGACCATCTCGCGGCCGGTCACCGCCTGGCGGATCTGGAGGCGGTGCCGTTCCTGGATCCCTCCACTCCGGATGCTCGCGCGCGCGGGCCGGGCCCGCGGCCGCCGGGCCTCGACCCTGCCGGGCTGCCGGTGGCCGAGGCCCTGACCGCCCTGACTTCTTCTCCTTTCGCTGATTCTCTCGGAGGTACCGACATGGCGTTCTTCCAGGACGCACCGCCTGTCCACGACGACACCGTGGACCACTACAGCGCGCACTTCTCGCGCGCCAGCCAGCAGTTCATGCAGCAGCTGCTCTGGATCATCGCGCAGATCACCGAGCGCAGCCGCCTCGAAGCCGAGCGGGCCAAGAACGATGAAGCCGCGCGCCGCGCGCTCGAAGCCGCGCGCGCGGCCGAGCAGAAGGCCATCGAGGGGCGGCTGTCGGAGATGGCCAAGCGGGGTTGGAATCGCGCCTCGCGCAGTGAGATCGCCACCGCGCTGCGGGATGCGGCGGTGTGGTCCGGAGATTCGGAGCTGGCGCGGCGCGCCCAGGTGGATCTGGTCGGCCACATTCGCAACCGGTTCGGCATCACTCTCGACATGGACCGTGGCACCGCCACCATCGACGCCTCGGGGATGTCGGCGCAGCTGGCCCGCGCCGAAGCCGAGCGGGCCGTGGACAACCGGATCGCGACCGCCGGGGACCGGATGGTCACGCTCGTGGCCGCTGATCCGGGTATCGAGGAATCGGCGAAACGGCACCTGTACGGGGAGATCGAAGCCTGGCGCCGCAACCCCTCGGGCCGGTCCCTCGATGACCTGACCCGCCAGGTGACCGCCGCCGGCGGGAAAGACGGCCTGCGCGCGCGGCTGCGGTTCACCGCCACCTACCTGGCCACCCCGAGGGCCTGGTGCCGGTCGACGAGCTGGGCAAGACCGCGCCGCTCTCGGCCACCGCCGAGCTGCGCCGCACCACGGCCCCGCTGGTGGATCCGGCCGAAGAGGTCAAACCCCGCATCGACGACATGCTGGTGCGGTATCAGGATCGGCTGCGCCACGGCATGGACACCACCAGCGTGACCGACCAGCTCACCGGTGCGGTCAACCTCCTGCCGCAGGAGGAACAGGATCTCGCCCGCGGGCGCGGCCGCGCGATCCGCGACAACCCCGCCGCCCAGTACAAACGCCTGTGGCCCAACCACGTCGACCGCGACCGCCTCGACGCCGTGGTGCGCACCTATGCGGGCCTGGCCGCCCAGGTCGAAGCGCTCGCCCTCGACGGCGAGGACCTGCCCGCCGAACAGGCGGCCTCGCGCGAAGAGATGCGGGCCCGCGCGCACTCGCTGCGCGGCGGCATCGAGGAAGCCATCACCAAAGGTGAGGGCCTGATCGGGCTGGAGCGTGACCAGCTGCGCGCGGTGCTGGCCGATATCGACGCCGGGAAAACCACGGTGCCCGCGCAGCTGTTCGCCGACGACCGATCCGCGGCGGCCGCCGACGCCGAACGCTCCGACGAGATCGCCCGCGCCAGCGCTGCTGAGCATCGGCGCGAACTCGACGAGATCCTGTCCTCGGGTGCGGTTCCCGCGGGTGCGGCACGGTCCGCGCACGTCGATATCGCCTCGGTCGTCGACGCGCACAACCAGCTCGCGGCCTACCGCGTGAACCTGGCCGACTACACCGACCGCGGCGTGAACGACCGCCTGACCGCCAAGTTGGACACCGCCGGTGTGCCCGAAGTGGTCCGGGATCGGCTCACCGACTACCTCGACAGTGCGGTCACCGACGCGGCTCGCCTCGGTCAGCAGGCCCGCCGTATCCAGGACCGCTGGACCTCGCGGCGGGAAATGGTGTCGGCCACCCGCACCCCCGAGCCGGTCGCCTACGACAGCGAATCGCGCCGGGCCGGGCTCGCCACCGCCCTGCGCGGTGCGGGCCTGACCGAGGACGAGATCGCCCAGCGCATGGCCGCCGACGCCGGGCACGCCCACCCGCCCTCGGCCGCCGCCAAACGCCCGGTGCTGGAACCGCGCCTGACCCAGTCCGGCGACGGCATGGCGCACCTGCAGCGGCGCAGCAAAGGCCGTGGCGGGCCCGACCAGGGCCGATAACCCCGATTCCCCGTCTCATCCAACCCATTTCAGGAGGAAACATGTCCGCTCTCGCCGACACCGCCATCGAGGCCCTGGCCCGCGAGATCCTCGCGGTTCCCGAACACGCCGCCCTGTTCGCCGATCCGGCCGCGGTCATCGTGCAGATGGCCGCCCGCATCACCGAACTGCGCCGCCAGCTCGACGGCGTCACCCACGACCGCGACATCGCCGAGCACTGGGTCAGGGTCTACCGCGCCCAATGCCACAACCTGCGCCGCGACCAGGAACGCCTACAGGACGCGGCAATGTGCTTCGCCGCACAGCTCGGTCTGGCCGATCTGACCGCCGCTCAGGTGTGAGGGATCAGGACGTGACCACCGTCGACGAGGCCCCGGACGACTCCCGCCAGGAGTACGGCTGGGGCCTCGCCCCGTCTCACCTGCGAACCCGCCGTCAGCTGCGGGAGATGGGCAAGAGCCCCGGTCAGTCCCTGGTCGCGCTCATGGTCGGCAAGGTGCGGGGCCGCCGCGTGGTGGCCCGCCTGTTCGATCCCGACCTCGCCCCGGCCAAGCGCGTCCCCAGCGACGCGCAGCTGGCCGCCATCCGCAAAGCCACCACCGAACACCAGCTCCGGGCCGCCGAACGGCGCGGATTCTCCCGCACCGAGATGAGCGCCCCGGCCGAACCTGCGCCCGGCTGGGAGCAGGAACCCACCCTCAAGGAAGGAAATCCCATGTCCGACACCGAAACCCAGTCCAGCACCGAGCTGGGCGCGATCCGTTCGGAGGTGGCCGCACTGGCCGCTGGCGGGCAGATCGACCCCGCCACCGCGCGATTCATCGATTCCGTGGCCAGCGGCAGCGGCGAGGCGCCCGCGGATCCACCGCAGATCGCAGTACCGACCGGGCACGGCCAGCGCATGGCGTACCTGCGTGCGACCGTCGCGACCAACCAGGCCCGCCACCGCGACGAGCTCCTGGCCGCTGCGGCCGCGCAAGCACAAGCCGCTGGTGAGGACGCGGTCGCGGAGTTCCTGGCCAAGTCCGAGCAGGGCCAAACCCGCGCCGAAGAACGCATTGCGGCAATGGAACCGAACAATCCGGCGGCCACGGTCGCAGCGTTGGCCGACGCGATGGTCTGGCACGAGAACTCTCAGCCCGCGGCTACTGCCTTGGCTCAGCTCAGACACGACTACGCCGAGCAGTGGGGTGTCCGGATCGATCCGCGCGGGTTCACGGTCGAGCTCGATCCGGACTTCGATCCGGTACACGCCCAGGACGACGCCGAAGCGTGGCAGCTGCGGGCCCGTGAGGATGCGGTGCTCGACAGCGTGTCCGCCATGGCGCTGCCCACCGACACCAAAGGCCCGGTCATGACCGCGCTGTCGGACTGGCGGGGCATCGGGGTTTCCCGCGGTGCTCGACAGCGTGTCCGCCATGGCGCTGCCCACCGACACCAAAGGCCCGGTCATGACCGCGCTGTCGGACTGGCGGGGCATCGGGGTTTCCCCGGTCGACCCGCGGGCGCATCTGCGCAGCGAATCCGAGCGGCGCACCCAACTCGCCGCGGACCTGGCGGCGGTGGCGATGCCCGAACCTCTACGGGCGACAGTCGAATTCATGGTCGACTACCTGCGCGGCAGCACCGGTGAAGTCGAGTTGCTCGACTCCCCGGTCGTCGTGGATCCGGGCGAGGAAACCCGCGGCCGCGTGCCGCGCCTGCTGGCCTCCTACGCGAACAATCCGGCATCGGCGAAGATCGTGGCTGAGGAAATCTCGGTCATGACCGCAGATGATCAGGCGAAGGTCCGCGACGCCGGGCGCGCGATCCGCGACAAGCGCGAAGTCGACTACGAGGTGTTCCCCGGCTACGTCGACCGCTACGCCTTGGGCGAGGCGCTGGCCGACTACGCCGCCGAAACTGCCGAACTGCTCGACACCGCCGACCACCTCGCCCAAGGCGGCATGGACCACGAAGAGGTCAACCGGCTCGGTGTGGTGTTCAGTTCGGCCGGAATGACGGTCACCGACGACGTGAACGGCCAGATCACCCGCCTGGCCGAACAGCGCACACACCTGCGTAGCCAGATCCTCGACGGTCAGGGCCTGATCGCGATGGAACGCGCCCAGTTGGCCGCGGTGCTCGACGACATCGACACCGGGCGCATCCACGGCCCCGCGCAGTTGCCCGAGCTGCTGTTCGCCGATGAGACGACCAAGGCCGACGCCGACACCCGGCGCGTCCACGAGCGGTCGGTCCGGCTGGCGACCGCGACCCGTGAGGCGATCACCCAGTGCATCGACGCTACCCAGCTCGTCGACCCGCGCGGCCGTGACGCCGAGAATCTGAAGTTCGCCACCTCCTCGGTCGGGGACTCGATCTACAGCGTGGCCTGCGGCGCCAAGGGTATGGGCATCGAGTACGAGCGAAAGTCCTACGCCGAGAAGCGTGCTCGTCTCGAACGCACGCTCGGGGATGCGGGCCTGCACTTGCCCACACGGATGGAGATCCGGGAGCTGGTCGACGACCGGGCCCGGCAGGCGGGGACGCTCGGACAGGCCGCCGCGCGGCGCGAGCACGAGTGGAAGGCCAAGGTGGATCGCGTGGTCTCCGCCCGCGATGACGCCATCGCCCAGCGCACGGCGGCCGCCGCCGGCCGCGCACCGAGCCCGGCAGGGCGCGGCTGCGTGTCCCGCCCGGACCGGGCCGCGCAATCGGAAGTGCCCGCGCGAGCAGCCGGACGCCGCCCGCAGCGTGGACAGGGAGTCGAACTGTGAGCAGCGAGACCGTGCAGGTGTAACTGATCGCGCGCCTGGAAACCGATCGTGTGGTCGCTGATACCTACTGCGCCACCGAGTTCTGGTGGGGCGAGGTCAGCGCCGGGCCCGATGAACCCGCGAGCCTGGAGTACCTCGACCAGCTGCTCACCGATCTCGGTTACGACCGGGTGAGCGGATGGCGGCACGCGTTCACCGCCTCTGGCGCTGAACGGTACTTCGCCGATGCGGTCACCCAGAGCCACCTGGATGGCCATCTCCAATAGCACTCATAGCAAGCGAGACCCCGGCGGGCCGAATCCGCCGGGGTCTCGCCGTTGTGAGGGTATTCGCGCCGCTGTCCCAGGTTCTTGTGTCCCGACCTTTCGTCCCACCCCGGATCACCAGCCTCGCGCGCGTACGTGCGTCCGCGCGCGAGAACGCAAGTCAGCTGCTCTGGTCGTCTCCGAGGGCTATCTACTGCGAGTTCTTCTCTGGATCAGGTGTGTTGTCGAAGAGGGCGTCGCGTTCTTCGACGGTGAGGTTGGCGATGGCCACGACCTGCCAGGGGCTGTTGATCCAGGCACCGGCGTCGGTCTCACTGAGCAAGGCCTGCCGCCACCGTGTCTTGGTCGGCTCTTCGAGCGCGCTTGCCTCGAACTCGCGCATCTTCTCCCGCCGCAGGCGCATACCGTAGGGGACCTGTGGCTCGGATCCGGCCAGATCCGGCCACCCGACTGCTCGCGCGGCCGCGGCGTTGTCGGCATCGCTGGCGTCATAGCGGCCCATGATCATGCCGCCGCGATATCGAACAGCATCAGCGCGGCCGCGGCACGCTGCTCGGCACGCTCCCTGATCGCGCACGTCGGGCCGATACCCTGGGCGACCGAGGCCGCCGAGACGAGCCAGCCGTGGCAGCGGCGGCAATGCGCCACGAGGCGAACCTCGGGTCTGTCGATGTCGGCCATCCTGCACTCTCCTCCGGCCGAGAGAAGCACTTCTCCCGAAGGGTGGCACAAGCGACCGACACCCCACGCGGATACGGGCGTTTCGCCCCGCCTGGCGTGGTGCACAGGTGCTACATAACACTCGTGGTGATACCTCGGCCCTTCACCTGATCCCTACGCTCAGGACTGTGCGCAGCAGGCGAAACCCGCGCAGCCCGAGGACATTCGGGAACGGTCCGCCGATCCTTCGCGAACTGGACGCTATCGGCTTTTGGTGCGTTTTGCCGTCGTTTGCCTGCGCATTCCCGCTACGCCGTATCGGGACCGAGGTCCGATTCCAATCCGCTTCCACAATGTCCGACTCGCCCGGCGACGTGGGGTTGGCTGTCGGGTCACCGAACTACGATTTCCGCTTATGGCCGTCGACCTGACGGCTTGTTTTCCGGCACCGGGGGATTTCGGGCCGGAACGCGAAGCGGCCCCTGCCGGGTTGGCGCCATGGGCAGGGGCCGCGGGACTCCCAGTTACTCGTTTCGCCTTGAAGGAGGCTCCGGGTTCCGATGAGGTTATCCGCCTCGGCTGACAATTCTTGCCGATATCGCTCTCGCCTGTGTGCAGCACCCGCCCACGATTTCCGCGAACAGGCCCTGACCAGGGGCGCAGCAGGTCTGCAACATGGTGCACCCCTCCCCTCTAACGTTCCCTCAGCGCTGGAACACCGACAGAGGGGAACCACCGGCCATGACTGAAATCTCTTCCGGCACCGGAGAACTGGAGCCGGACCCGCACGTCGAGTGCAAGAAGTGCGGGCCGCACTGTTTGTGGTGGGAACGCTCACGCACCGCACCGACCGGGTTGATGGACCTGATCGACCGCCAGATGGTGGGACTGACCAGCGGCCACTGGACATGGAAGTCCATGATCGGGCTGGCCGCGATGACCCTCATCGTCGTCGGGTTCCCGATCGCTGTCGTCACGGTGATCGGGTACTTCCTCGGCTCGGTGGCGGCAGCCTTGGCCGGACTGGTCTCCGTGGCCGCCGTGATCAACTTCTTCCGGCGCAACCGCCAGGCCCTGCCGAGCAATCCCCGCCCGGCGGCGGGCCCGGAGGACCCTCCGACCCGGCGGCATGACCGCGGCAAGGCCCGTGCGGTCCGGTTGTCCCGCTTCGACATCCTGCTGCTGGATGAGCCGACCAACGACCTGGAACTCGACGACTTGGCCTCGTGTTCGGGCGTTTGGGGACAACGCGATGGCCTGGGAATGCCGGAACTGCGGCAGCGCGGGGATCCTGACCTGACTTGACCAGCTACTCGGTGCGGTCACCTGCTGGCGGTAGCGCTGGGTCGGTAGCGCCGCCCTGCTCGTTTGCATTGGCAGTTCGAGGCTGGACCAGAGCCAGAACCTGTACCGCACGCTCGGCCCGGGTTCGGTCTCTGGAGAGAACGGCAGTGCAGGTAGCGATCAGCCGGATCAGGCCGTCCGGTCCCCAGCGCAGAAGGACATAGAGAGTAAGCGGAACTGTAGGAAGTGCCGTCAACGCAGCCAGCACATGAGACATGGCGCAGTTCTCCCAAAGGCAGGTTTGAGAACCGCGCCTTGTGTCTCACCGAGCCAGTTCTGGTGCCTGGCGGCTACAAAGAGGTTCGGCAAATCGCATGGCGGGGGCCGGTGGCCAGATCCGCAAAGGGGATGCAGACCCGCCACCCAGTTTGCCGAAATCTTCGTCAGGCGACCACTCTGGTCTTGGTATTCGTTGCTGTCGAGTATTCGCGCCGCTGTTCCGGTTGTACGTAGTCCAGCTCCTGGGTGACGTTGTCGCGGACCACGCTCCGTCTGCCGGTCTTGCACTGCCGGTGCAGGGTGCCTACCGGCAGAGAAGCGTCTTCCAGAGGACCGCTGATCACGGCTAGAGCCCGTCGGGCGGAGGTAGCCGGTTCAGTTTCTTTGCCTGCCTCTTCGCTCGTCCAGGGGCTCTTTTCTTCTCAATCGCTGCCCGCTCGATATCCGAGACTGTGACCGGAACCGTGTTCTGGGCCCAGGGATTTCGCTGCAGCCACGCCTCCAGCCGGGTAGTGCGCAGCATTTCCCGGTACCGCTCATTCTTGCGGTTGCGGTTGCGGTACGCCTTCTGCCGACATGCGCTTCCGCAATATTCAGCTGGCCTGCCAGGAGCGCCTGGCGCACGAGGTGGGAGCGCTTGCAGGCAGTTGAAACAGCGGTCCTCGAGGCGAGGCTTGCGACCATCGAGATAGGTGCTGAGAAGATCGAACAGTTCTCGGTCGTGACGGACCTTTGACAGTTCCGGAACCACATCCTCGATTGGACGATCCTGCACGAACAACAGCACCTGAACCTGTAGCCACTCGTGTCGGGACAGCTCGGCCAGCGCCCTGTTCAGGTCTGCGTTGAGCCCCTGATCGGCAACCTTCTCACCGAGTGCATCGTGCCGACGACTGCGACGACTCATTGTTCTCGTCCCTCGTTCGATTCCGCAGCCCCTACTCGTGCTCCGGTCTTGCCGCGGCGAAGACGAGCAGGCAGTTCGATACGACCACCGAACGCGGTGATCGCTGTTTCACTGATCTTCGGTACGTCCTTCTGACAAGACCGCCGCATCGCAGTAATGGTCACGATGATCGTCGCGACGACTCGCACAAGTCCAGGCAGTTGAATCCAGAACACCGTCCATACGCTCAGCAGGTCAGGGATCCCAGCACCGGTTGACACAAACACCTCCAGACACGACAAAGGGCCCCCGGCGAAATCGCTTGGGGCCCTTTGTCTAGGAACGATCGTGGAAACGAAAAAGCTCCGGCCAGGATGGCTCGGAGCGTGGGTACAGGTGTACCCGATGAGCGAAGAGCTTAGCGCCGCAACAGGATTGCAGTCAACGCGTCAGTTCGTGCAGGTCACAGGCGAGCCGGGCAGTGCCCGAAATTCTCTACCCAACTGGCATTTCGTAACGAAACGGGGAATGAAGAGCTCCGGCGGCGATGACGTCCGGAACCGCCTTCATCCTGCGGATCTTCACGACCCTGCCATACTCTGCATCCCGTACAGCCCACACGTGTACGGCCCCCACCCGGAGTTTCTCCGGGGTGGGGGCCGTCTTTCGGCGCTATCGGTATGTCGACCGGTCCTCAGGAGTGGGCGGCCGCCAAGTGTTACTGGTCGAGCCAGTCCCAAAGCTTGGGCAGCCATTCCCGGCGTGCGTCGGTGCCGATGTCATCTCGGGCCTGTGTGGCTACTCAGGTGGCGACCAGCGCGGCGTTAGCGTCGCGCTATGACCGAGCCCATCCCCAACGCCACGGACGCCACTCGCCTCGCGATCGAATTCCTGACGCCGTGGGTGGCGTCAGGAAGCAACGAGGAGCGCGAGGAGGCAGGCGCCTACATCGGACAGAGGCTCGCTGGCCTCGATGCATTCGATCGCATTCACGTGATCCGAGGCCAGCTGTACCTCAACGAGCTTCTTCTGTTGGCCTTGGCCAAGGCCAACGGCGCTGAGCCCGAGGCGTATCGAGACTGGGCATTGGAGTGGCTCCAATCCTTCTCCCCCAAACTGCCTGACTAGGCGTTCGGAAAACGATGCTCGTGGTAGCGGATTGGGTCGGTTCGGCCGTTCTGGTCGCGCACAATCTGGTCATGCTGGGGTGGGTACGCGTCACGAGCAAGCAGAGGGCACGTGTCGGTCGCTGGTGGTGGTTGGTGTTACTGTCGGCGGGGTTCGGGGTGGCCGTGCTGTCGGGGGTGAAAACGAGCTTCTCTCAGCCGCTGGCGACCCTGCTCGCGGGCACCGGGGTACTGGCCGCGGGCACTTTGGTTTACGCCACCCACGAGCGCACCCGTGTCGGTGGCTGGTGGGTGCCTTTGACACTGCTGGTTGTCGGTGGTGGGGCCGGGTTCGGGGCCGCGGTGTTGTCCGGGGTGAAAACGAGCTTCTCTCAGCCGCTGGCGACCGTGCTCGCGGGCACCGGAGTACTCGCGGCGGGCGTCATCGCCTACGTCAACGGCCAACGCACCCGTGACCAGGCCGAAGAGCACCACAACGAGGACACCGAGCGGGCACGGGAAGCAGCGTTGTGGCAACGGTTCGGGGCCGCCGCGACGCAGCTGGCCGACAAGTCCGCAGCGATTCGTATCGCGGGGGTGTACGCGATGGTGGCGTCGCCGATGAGTCCGAGACCCACCGCCAACAGTGCATCGACGTCCTGTGCGGGTACCTGCGCCTGCCCTACGACCCGGCCCAGGGCGGATCCGGCCGCACCAAGCTGGTGACCAAGACCGTCATCCAACGTGACACCGTCAGCCGCGACGCCGAAGCCGAGCAGGAAGAACACACCGACTACCTGCAGAACGATCGAGAGGTGCGCCAAACCATCGTCCGCGTCATCGCCGATCATCTGCGCGCCGGGGCCACCCACGACTGGCGCGCGAACACCCTCGACTTCCGCACCGCCCACCTGGAAGATGCCGACTTCAGCCATGTTCAATTCAAAGGCAATGCGGACTTTGGCAAGGCGAAGTTCTCCGGCACAGTGCTCTTCCGCGAGGCGGAGTTCTCCGGAGGCACCGTGGACTTCCGCGAGGTGAAGCTCTCCGGAGGCACCGTGGACTTCCGCGGGGCGGAGTTCTCCGGAGGCATCGTGCACTTCCGCAGGGCGAAGTTCACCGAAGGCACCGTGGACTTCCGCGGGGCGGAGTTCTCCGGAGGCATCGTGGACTTCATCGGGGCGAAGTTCTCCGGAGGCATCGTGTACTTCAACAAGGCGAAGTTCACTGGAGGCATCGTGTACTTCACCGGGGCGGGGTTCACCGGAGGCACCGTGGACTTCCGCTCCGTCGATTTCCGCACGGGCCGTGTGACATTCGAAGCCCCGCAGAAATGGGAGACGCCGCCTCTGTTCGATTGGGGTCCGGATGGGTTGGGAAAACCGTCGATCGTAGGGCCACAGGACTGGCCGAGTCTGTTCGGGCAGCTATAGCGCCACGGTGTTCGGAAAACGATCCCTGGCCGAACACGAACACCAGCGGCGGTCCGTGCGCGTTTCCGCAGGCCGATCTGTTCGAAAACCCGTTCATCAACGGGTAGGGTCGAACCTAGTTATCGAACACGTTTTCTGTACGTTCGGGAGGCATGATGGCGCTCGTCGGTCTGGTCCGGGTCAGCACCAAGGCGCAGGAGACCGCGCGCCAACACGACGCGCTCGATCCCATCTGCGTGAAGGTGTTCGAGGAGAAGCTGTCGGGCAAGCTGCGCGTCGCCGACCGGCCCGGCCTGCTCGCCGCCCTGGACTACATGCGCCCCGGCGACATGCTCACCGTCCAGGAAGCCGACCGCCTCGGCCGCAACCTCCTCGAAGGCCTCATCGTCTTGAACGACCTTTTCCAGCAAGGCATCGCGGTCAAGATCCTCGAAGGCATCGCCGCGGGCGAACACACCGAACGCAGCTTCCTCCTGGACCTGGCGCTCGCCCTGGCCGAGGACCGCCGCCGCGATATCTCCCGCAAGACCCGCGACGGACTCGAAGCAGCCGCCCGCCGAGGCAACCTCGGCGGCCGCCCGCGTGTGGTCGACGACGACAAGCGCCGCGCCATCCGCGCCCGCCGCAACGAAGGCCAGTCACTACGCACGATCGCCCGCGGTGTCGGGGTCAGCCTCGCTACCGTCCACGCCGAGGTGAAAGCCGCCGAGAACCTCGACCAGGCCCTCGCGCAGCTGCCCGAGGATGACCGCCCGATGCCCGATGTCAGCAAGTATGACGCCCTGCTGCCATCCCGCCGGACCGCACAGGAGAAGACCCGATGACCGGAAAGAGCGCGACCCAGCTCGCCGACGAACTGGCCGATATCGCCCACGAAGTCCGCCGCCGCGCGGCCGACGAAGTCCGCGCCGATATCGCCCAGGAAATCGAGCAGCGCTTCCTCGGCCGCCAGGGCCTGGACCGCAGCGTCTACGCCGGGCGGCACCCGGATGACTGCCTGCTGCTGGAGCTCGCCGACAATCCAGCCCTCCAGAAGATTCCGACGCTGCGGGCTGCCCTGCAGCGGTTCGACGACGAGGACGGCGACGGCGTCACCGCCGACTTCCGCGCCGGTGTCCTCTTCGCGGTCAAGCTGTTCGCCGATCCGGACTTCGACTACTGAGCGAAGCTCTACCGATCCGGCGCTTCCCGCCGCGGCTGGGCAGCGAGCAGATCTTCGCCCTGATGGACCAAATCGACCTGAAGTATCGTGCGTGACGGGCGATTTCCGGCTGGATGGCCTGGCCTGTATGCGACAGCGGCCCGCACCTTTGCCAGGTGTACGGGCCGCTGCTTCACCGGATACGTTGGCCGGGAGCGGAATTGCCGGACTCAGTCTGCCAGGGCGAGTTCATGCCGGTCGACCATGCCCGTGATCTTGCGGCGGGCATTCATTTGGTATCGGCGGACTGCACGCACGGTCATGCCGAGCGTCTTGGCGATCTCCAGTGGTGACTGATTCGAGTACCAGCTGAGATAGGCGACACGGAACTCGGTGTGAGTGAGGTCGCGGTCGAGAACCTTCCAAAATTCTGCGCTGTTCTGCTGGCCGAGAACGTCTTCGGCGATGAGTTCGGTTTCCATGTCCTGCTCGGTTTCGGCATCGAGGGTGTCGATCAGGCTCCTCACGTTCTCCCGCGACCGCTTGAGGATGCTGCGTACCGCAGGGAGGCTGAGGTTCAGATCCTCGGCGATCTCGGGGAGAGTGAGTCCGGCGACCACACGCAGGAGTACTTCGCGTTGCCTGTATGGCAGCTGGCGCACTCGATCGCGCAGATCTCGGGTGTTGGCAATGTCGGCAGCGGATACAGCCGCTTCGCCGTACAGATCCTGGTACAGGGTCAGCTGTTCGGGGCTGGTCGGCACCATCCGGTTACGGTCTCGGCGCCACATGTCGATGACCTGTCGCCTGATCAGCGTGGCCAGATACGCCCGCGCACGATCAGGGTCATGGAGGAGTTCGCCCATGCTGTCGCGCCCGTGGCTCTTGTAGATGATGAGCATGACGATCTGCACCAAGTCTTCGGACAGGGGTGTCGCCTCTCGTGGCGAAGAACGCTTGGCGGTACGCGAAGTCGTGATGCTGACGGAAGAAACGCTCAAGCTGGTCTCGGCGATCAGCCGCACGGCGCGAGGACGAATCGCTCGCGTCGTGCGGCTGGCCGACCGGTTCGAAGTTAGCGGCCGGGCTCGGGTCGGTCATCGACGATCCCATCCCCGCCGTTGCTGCCCAGGGAGGCGGTGTAGGTCACCGACTCCTCGATCCGGGTGTAGGTCACCGACTCCTCACCCGGCTCGCTGGTGACGTTGCGCCACCCCGGGCAATGTTCTGGCCCAGGACACGCAGCTGGTGCCGGAGAACACGGAGCTTCGCCTTCGCGAGGCGAAGTGCTGCTGCGCCGCTGCGGGTCGCTCGGATGCCCAGGGCGATCCCGGCCCATGCCACAAACGACGGGATCACCCAAGCCTCACCCGGAACCTGCAACTGGACGTGCAGGAAGTCCAGCATGTAGTGCGTCACGACGACTGCGGCGGGAAGATTGACGTGGGTGAGCGTACGGAACGCGAAGGCGGCAACGCGGTTGCTGCCTCCTCCGCTTCCGTCGATCACGCCACCGACGGGCGTACTCACTGATGCTTTCATCCTATTCGTCTATCGCTCCAAATGGCGGCCCCCGCCCCCGAGCTCCTGTCAAAGATCCTCGGAAACCACCTGCTATCGGCGGATAACTCTTCTCCTACACGCCCCGGGTGACAAGCCGACGTAGCGGTTTCACTGGGTCGAAACAGGCGGAATCATCCGTATTCACACATCAATCATTTCGTCAATATCAACGTGACTAATCTCATTCTTTTGCTTCTCCGCCGCCGCGGGGTACGTAGTACTAGCCAGACGCGGACATGTCCCCGTCTATCGCTCCGCCCGCCGTCCTACTCCTGTCAAAGATCCGGGCGGCGGGCAAAGCCATTGCCCGCCAAATGATCCCGGTCATTGCACCCCAGTTTCCGGCCGACTTGTAGCGGCACCTAGATCGCTGGTAGAACGTCCATTTCAGTGAAAATGGGCGGATTCAGAACCAAATTTCCGAGCGAACCCGCAAGATCGATTGAGCGATTTGCTGTGACCAGGCTCACAATAGAAATGGCATTGTGGCACGTCGCAATACGGACAAAGCACAGCTATTGGTCGGTTTGGTGACGCCATACGTGCCGGGAGTGGTTGCGCGCGGTCTATTTGCCCTGTTCTCGCCCGGCGAGCCCGCCGACCACCAGGACGTACATCAGCAGCGTGGAGTGCAGCAGGCTGACGATCGCGAACGGGTCCAGCCCGAGGGTGTGGTCGGCGACGCGGAGCGGGTGCGCGTTGAGTGCGTCGGTGAGGATCTGCTTGGCCAGGGGCAACTGCGCGTACCGCTGCTGGTCCGGGGTGTCGACCTGGACGTGTTCGAACGGATCCAACTCGCGCAGGTCCCAGTCGAAGACCTTCGGCCCGAAGTCGGGGTACCGGTCGGCGACGACCTCGGCGGCAACAGTGACCATGTGCTCGACCAGGCCGGGCCCGAATCCGGCGTAGATGAGTTCGACCACGACTTCCGGCGCGATCACCGCCTCCAGATTGACCGGCGCGCCCGGTGTCATCTCGATCCGCTCCATCATCGTGCGGACCTTGTCCAGGATGTCGCCGAAGTTGAAGGCGACCGTGTCACCCTCGCGCAGGACCACGACGTTCTCGTCATCAGGATCGATGAACCGGGCGATCTGCTCCGGGGAGGGCTTCGGTGACGGCTTCGGTTTGCGTCTGCGTCGGGACATGCTTCCCCTAGGTCGAAAAGGCTTGTCCCCCAATGGTTACAGCCGACACCGACGCCCATCGGCAGTTCAGGGAAGGTCCGGGCCGCCGAGCGAGACAGGGCCAGAGATCGCTATGAGATTCCAGAGACCGCTATCTCGGACTCGGCTGAGCGACTATCGACGATCAGAACAGCCGATCCGAGGCGGGTGGTGGCGGCGGTTTCGGCCGCTCGTGTAGCTTCTCCCGCTCGTCGGCGCCGCGGACATCGAGGATCGCGCCGATCTGCTCATCGAGGGCCAGGACGCGGTCTTCCAGCGCGGTGGTGTCCGCCTCCGGATCCTCGGCGAGCACCGCGTCCATCTGCTCGTAGAGCGTCGCCTGTTCGGCCCGCAGCTGCGCGATCCTGTCTGCCACGATCCTCCTGCCTGTGCGGTCAGTCCTGTTGCACCACAACCAGGTCCGCTGCCCGGGTGGGGAAGGGTAGCGGCCTGGTGCGTCCTCGATCGATTCCACCGTCGCGGTCTCGCCATCGATGGCGAGGACCCCGAACACCGACACTCCGCCGGTCACCAACAGCACTCGATCACCCACATTCACCACGGATGGAGCCTATCCCGGCAGACCGCTCGGTATGTGAAATTATCGAATACGTGTTCGAGTACTGGAACGGTGGCTTCGCCGTGTCACTGCAGCGTGTCGTCGACCCGCCGCTGCCGGTACTCGTCGACTTGAACATCGCCTTCGCTCCCTCGGGCGCGTTCCGCCGGGACGCGGTGGCGCTGCGCGTCAAGGTCGCCGCGCTCGATCTGACCAGGACCGTCCCCGGCCTGCTCTACGCGTGGGCGCAATGCACCGACGGGTCCTGGCTCGGGCTGGTCGGGTTCGCCATCCCGACCGGCAACAGCCGGGGCCGGGTCGAGACTCGGCAGTGGACCTCGGCGCGGGCGCTGTCACGGCCGCGGCGGTTGTAGACGCTCGGACGAGACGATGCCGCCGAGATCAGCAGATCCGGCGGCATCAGGCCATCAAGCGGGGTAGCCCAACGGTATTCGGGGCTACAGGCTCCGCACGGCGTTCGCGATATCGGCGACCGGGCCGAAGACGACCGGATCCAGTTGCGGCATCACCGCGAGCGCACCGCGCAAAGAGTTGACGGCCTCTGCGGCCTGCGGACTCGTCGCAGCGAAAGAGTCCGCGGTGGCCGAGATCTGCTGCCCGGTCGTCGGCGCCAGCACGGGAAGCTCGACCAGCGGTTGCGGATCGGCGGGTTTGGGCACGTCGACGCCGCCACCGAGCGCGCCCGCCGCCGCGCCGCCCAGGATCGCACCGGCAGTCGCACCCACCGCGATACCCGGTACGGCGGTGACGGCTATGCCGCCCAGGCAGCCCAGCCCGGCCCCGGCCGCGGCCCCGAAGGGCATGCCGACGCCCGCGGCGGCCGTGCCGAGCACGCCACCGATCACCCCACCGGCGGCGGCTCCGATACCGCAGCCGATGGCCGCGGCGGGCAGCGCGAGGAGCTCGGCGCCCGCGATCGCGCTCACCAGGCCGCCGGTGATGGCCGAGGCGGCGCGCCGGTCCGATTCCTGCCGGGAGAAGCCCAGGCCGTCGTATCCGGCGGCGATCTGCCATTCCAGATAGTCCAGGTAGCTCTGCACCTTGGCGCGGGTGCGGGTATCGACCCAGTCCGGCAAGGCGAGGGTGGTCGTGCCCGCCCGCACGACGTGCGGATCGACCGGGATCACCTCCGGCGCAGTCTCGGGCAGCGGCTCCTCCTCGGGCTGCTGCACGAGCATGTCGGGTCGGGGTTCGGTCTGGTGGCTCGGGCGCGGGCGCACCGGCGGCGCGGGCGGATCCGGGATGTAGTCGGCCAGACTCGGTTCGGGCGCCGCCGGTGGTGCGGGGATGGTGCTCAGGCCCGGCTGACCGTCACCGGGCACCGCCAGCCCAGGCTGTCCAGGCTCCGCGGCGGCTAGACCCTGGCCTGCTGCGAGCACGAGCGGAAGTATCGACAGGGCCACGTAGCGACGTGCCATTCCTTCACCCCCATGAAGATCATGTGTCCCGCCGATCCTATGGCCGGGTACGCCGGGCACCAGGTCTCGATCGAGATTCGGCACAGTCGGTCACCCGCTGACACACCAGAACCCACGGTTGCGGCTCAACCCTCGAACTCGGTCGGAATTCGAGAAGCCCACCAGCCCAGCACATCCGGCGCCGGTGGCTGTTCGCCGCGGGTGCCGAGCATGCGGGCCCGGCGCCGCTCGCAGGCACGGCCGTAGACGAGCTGCAGCGTGAGCCGCAGGCGGGCGGCGTTCCAGCGCGCGGCAACCGTGTCCGGCCGCGGCCACATGGCGATGACGTTTCCCTGCGTATCCATGCTCTGATTCGACGGCCCTGGTCCTCGATCGGATCCAGCCGAGTACCGCATGGGCCAGTGGCCCTCGGATCCGCGTCAGAAGATGATCAGCAGCGCTAGGTAGGCGGCGAAAATCAGCGCGGCGTAGACCAGCCAGCGCACCCGGAATACCGGGGTGCCCTCCGGCGCCGCCTTGTACGCGAGCGGGAGCTGCTGCATCTGGCGGTGCAGACCGATGTCGCCGGCGGTGAGCGAAGAGGTCCGCACGGGGCATATCGGGGTCTCGTGCCAGCCCAGGCCGCAATAGGTGCAGATGTATCGAGCCATCGTGCCTCCCCGTTCTGTCCAGCCTGATCCGCCGGGAACCGTAGCCCCCGGTGCCGACAGGTTTCCGTCTTCCACTGTCCCCGTGCGACTCCGGGCGTGACAAGACGAGATCGGTGGCAAACCAGCGCAGCTGGTGCGGCAGCACTTCGGGACGCGCCGCGCGCACCAGCCGCGGTGCGCTACAGGTCGAGCCCCTGGTCCTGGCCTCGGCTGGTTCCGTGCCCGAAGTTCGGGCCCGGGTTGGACACATCGGTGCCGTCCCAGGTGCCCAGAGCGGGGTTCATCGGCCGCCGGGTGCGAGTCCGATCCCGTTCGGTGCGGGCCTCGTGCTCGCGTTGTTCGGGGGTGAGTGTCGCGCGCCGGGCGTGCTCGGTTTCGACCTGTCCCAGCTCGCGCTGCAACGTCCGCAGATAGCTGGCGTCCTCGCCGATATCGCGCTGATCCTGCGACTGCGCGGCGGCCATCCGCTGCCGCTGCTGGCGCTCGCTGGCCTCGAACACAACCTCGTCCCACTGCTCCTCGGGCACGCCGGTGGCGGCGGCCGCGGTGCGCGCGGCGGTCTTCAGCTGCGGCAGTTGCGGTTTCAGCGTGCGCAGTTCCTGCTCGGTGGCGTCGATATCGGTCTGCAGCTGCGTGCGCGTGCGCACCCGGATCCGTGAGGTTTCCTCGAATTCTCGCCTCAGCTTGACGAGCTTGGTGGTCAGCTCCGCGACGGTGCGCGCGGCCTCGGCGACGGCCTGGGCGGCGTCCTGCGCGCCGGGAATCGTGGTCGCCTTCCGGGTCAACGCGGCGTTGGCGGCACGCGCCTGGCGGGTGTGGGTCCCGTTCCTGCCTGCCGCTCGGCGATGTCGTCGATCAGTACCTGGATCTCGGCGCGGCGGTGCGCCAGCTCCGCGTCCAGCATCTCGTCGTGCCAGCTGCGCGGATCGAGGTCGCCATCGCCGAACGCGCGACTGGCGATGGCAGCGGCGCGCAATCCCGCGCGGACATCCGGCGTCAGCTCGGTGTAGTAGGCCCGCCGCGTCGCCGGGGCGGCCGCCGCCTCCTGGTTCTGCTGCTCGGTCGGCGTGCGCGGATCACGCTGGGCGGCATCGGATTCGACAGCGCTCTTACGGTCGACGACGCGCTGCGCGGCCCGGCCCGCCAGCGCGGTGAACACCTGCGCCGCGTCACGATCCCACTGCGTGCGGCGCGCGTCGAGTTCGGATTCCCATTGCGTCTGCACCGGATTCAGGTGCTGGCGGGCCATGTGCTCCACGGCCACCGCGCGCCCGAGTTCCCCGCGGGCCCGATGCGCCCGAGCGACTTCCACCGCGATGGCGATGAGCATGGCCAGCAGCAGAAACATCACCAGCAGAAGCAGCGCCGCCACCTCGATCGCGGCATCATCGTCCCGTCCGCGCAGCTGGTGACTGCGCGGCAACGCGTTCTGAGGATGAGACAGCAGCAACCGCGCCATGTCCCCGAACGCACTGCGATTCCCCATCCCGGACGCCCCGGGCAGTGGATTCGCTGCGGGCAGTGGCCGATACCGCTGCGAGGCGCGCTGCAGCTGCGCCGACCGCGCCAGCTCGTTCGCGGCGGCCGCGAACGGCCCAGGCTTGTCACCTTCGAAGGTTTCCGACCAGGCCGCGAAAGCGCCGGCGGCCTGCCCGGCGATGTAGGCCCACTGGGCGCGGTCATGGTGCGGTATCTGCCGGAGCCGTTCCTGCCACTGCCCAGCGGCCCGCCCGGCTTCCTTCCACGCCTCGATGTCCTCGCTGCGCGCCCACCCCACCCGTTCGCTCTTCTCGGTGGGGTTCATCCAGGCCGCCAGCGCGTCCTCACGCCCTTCGACGCTGTCGACCCACTGCTGCTCGCGCAACGCGGTCAGCGTCAGATCCTTGGCGAGTTTCCCGCCGCCCAGCCACGGCCCGACCTCGACCCCGTTGCGCCGCAACCGCACCGAGTAGCCGTTCACGGCGGCCGTGCCGCCGGTTTCGTACCGTGGCCGCACCGCGATCCCGGCGCCACGCAATCCGCGCACGAACTCGGTTTCGCTGTCGGCCGCGGTCGCGACCGCGCGCACCATCCGCCGCAACCGCTCGCGCTCGGTCTCCGGCGTACCCAGAGCCTTCTGCCGTTCGAGTTCGGCGCGCGAGTTCTCCGACATGCCGCCACCCTCACGACGGCTGGTCAGAATCTGCAGCCCGAACTCGTGTTCCAGCTCCCCGCACACCTCGTCGGCACGCTTCCAATCACCCTTGGCCTTGCCGGGCCCGTAGTCGTAGGTGGACACCTTGCGGCCGTCCTCCCGCACCAGGCTGGCAGCGATGTGGATGTGGTCCTGGCCCTCGCCGTGCTCACCGGACAGCCCGTGCCGCACCGCCACCCATCGTGCGGGCGCGGTCTTTCCGTCCGGGGTGCCCTCGAACCCCATGCGGTCCATGAACGCCTCGGCGACCTTCTGCCATTTCTCGTCGGTCAGCTCCTCCCCCGGCATCAAGCTCAGGACGCAATGCCACACGGGCGCATTGCGATAGGTGCCCTTCTCCCCGCGGCGCGCGGGCTCGATGACATCCAAACCAAGCTCGCGACCGCCGACACCGACCGCGACCGGGCGCGCCTTCATCTTCACTTCGGTCTGGTACAGCCGCCTCGGGATCTCGACCTCGCCAGCCACCTCCAGCGCGGTCTCCCGCGACGCCTCGTTGTCGCCGGGCCCGTCGAAGTGGCCCAGCCACATATCCCGCATGACGGTCGGTGACCCCGCAATGATGTGGCGGTCGCGGTGCTCGTTGTGCTCGCCGGGACCGAGCAAGTAGGTGACGAGTCCGGCCATCTTCTGGCCGCGCCGGATCTTCGCGATCATCGCCGCGCCGCCCGCTGCGCCAACTCCTCCAAATGCTCGGCGCGCTCCTGCAGCTCCTGGGCGACCTCACGCAACTCGCCCAGCACCTCCCACAACTCCTCGCCCGCGGTCCCGGAGATATGCGCGGCATGCGCAATCTGATTGAGGTTCGACCCGATCTTCGCGACCTCGTGCAACCGCATCGTGTCCAGCGCCCGGACCGCCGAATTCAGCGACGCCACGATCTCGCGCCGCTGCGCCCACGGCAACCACGGACCGGCCGCCGACTTCCCCGCGGCTGCCTCGGTCGGCGGCCGCGCCGGCACCGGATCGATCGCGGCCAACACCAGATACCAGGGCACCGTGCAATTCGCCTCCGCCGCGAACTCCGACACCTTCGCGAACTCCTCGGCCGACATCACCACTTCGAGGGTGCGCTTCGGGCCCTCGATGTTGGGGCGACGCCTGCGCCGCCGGGCCCGCGCGACGTTCTGTGAACGGCGCGCACCACCCGACGAACCGGCCTCTTCCGCGCCCACCGCCACCACCTCCACTCGTCGACACCCCGGCCCAGCGCAGCGACCACCCGTCCTCGGGTGGGCTTCTCCACCGGAGAAGCATCCTCGATTACCATGGGTAAGCGTTACCTTGCTCCGCCTGGGGCTGAAATTGATTGTATCGGGAGTTGATCTGTTTCGGGGGTTGGGGAACGGGACCTCATGGAGGGCGATTGGTTTCGTTTCGATGGGTTCGTGCGGGTGAGTGTCGGGGGTGAGTTGCCTGGAATCGGAGGTGTTGCGTGGGCGCGTTTCGGGCATGTTCGCAGTGGTACCGGGTGGTGGCCCGGTTGTGGGCGTAGGCCACACAGCATGGGTGCCTTGAGAGCGCATTTCTGGCGCCCGGGGTCCGGCGCCGGCGGGAGCGGCGGCCTGTAGATTCTGAAACGCGACAACCCCGGCGGATACGACCCGCCGGGGGTTGTCGCGCGTTTGCGTGCGGGTCAGTCGAGCGCGCGCGGGCCCGATACCGAGAGGGCGGCATCGATGGCCCGGCTCACGGTCGAGCGCGGGAGATCGGCGACGACGTGCGCGGCGATGTGATTGGCGTTGTGGCCCTGGGAGTGCGCGCGGTAGATCGCGGTCAGCACCTCGGCGGGCTGCTTGGACTTGCCGCGGTCGAGCACCGCGCGCGCGAGCCGCGACGCGTCGGCTTGCGACAGTTCGCGCGCGAACGGACCGGTTCCGGCCGAATCGCGCGCGCTCGATTTCGCGCGCGGTGCGTGCTCGGTCGCGCGCGCGAGCGCACCATCGACCACGGTTTCGCGCGCGCTCGATCCACGGGTCGCGCGCGCGGTACGCGGCCCGGCTTCGCGCGTCGCGCGCGCGGGATGCGGCGTGCGCACCAGAGCCACGACAGGAGTCAGATCCGGCGCGGGGGCCTCCTCGGTCGCGCGCGCGACCGACTCATCGACGCTCGATACCGCCGCGCTCGATTCGCGACCGGTTCCCAGCTCAATAGGGCTGTGCGCGGCGCTCGACACACGCGCGCCGGACTCGGGATCGCGCGCTGGCACGTCCAGATCCGCCGCGATGTCTGCGCGCTCGAAGTCGGTGTCGCGCGCGATCGGTGACACGTCCTCGGTCGCGCGCGAGGCGGCCGATTCCGCGCGCTCGGATCCGGATTCCGCGCGCTCGATTTCCGCGCGCTCGACACCGACGTCGCGCGCGATCGGTGACGTGTCCTCGGTCGCGCGCGCGATGAATTCGAGCGCGCGGTAGGAGTCTTCGGTGTCGGTCGCGCGCGCGCTCGAGTCGGTGAACTCGCGCTCGAAATCGGCGAGCACGGCCTCATCGTCGCGCGCGGCCGGGGCGGGCGCGGCGGGCGCCGGTCCGGTGGTGGCGGTGAAGCGCGCGCGCTCGCGCAGCGCGGCGAGCCGTTCGGCGGTGTCGTCGGCGGCGCTCACTTCCAGCGAAGCGGCCGCGATGGCGGCGCCCATGCGCTTGGCGACGGCCTGGTGCCCGACCAGGGCGACACCCATCATGACCGGGGCGACCGAGTGCACGCCGATGTTCTTCCAGTCCATGGGCTGACCGAAGTACGGGTAGGTGTTGAGCGCGATCGATCCGGCCAGCAGAGCGGCCTCGGTCCACTGGATCGCCTTCTCCCCTTCCTGGATCTTCCAGCGCGCGACCGCGGATCCGCTGACCATGAACACCACCAGAACCGTGCTGATGAGCGCTTCGAGCAGGTAGCTCATCCAGAACAGCGGCTCGCTGGGTCCGCCGGGCGCGAGGTTGTGCTGGACGTTGGTAGCCGAGTAGAGCATCGAACCGGCCACGACGCCGGCCAGTCCGCGCCCGGACCACGTCTTCACGCGGTAGAGGTAGGCCAGCTGTGCGTGCGGGCTCGACTCGCGCCGCTGATCGGCCAGCGCCTTGCGCGACAGCGCCAGGTCCCGGGCCTCGGTGCGCACGATCTCGGCAGTGGTGCGGCGGATCTCCGCCGCGGTCCCCTCGGCGGCCGCGATCTCGGCGAGTTGCTCGGTGCGGTCATGCTCGCGCTTGCGCTCGGCCAGCGCGCGTTCGGCCACCAGCTCACGTTCGGACAGGGCATCGCGCAGGGCGGGGTCATCCTGGTACGCGAGACGGTTCCGGCCGGTCGCGACCCGCTCGGGCAGATCCGCGGTCAGCAGCGGATCAGCGTTGGCGGTATGCGCGGGGTTGGGGTTGGGTTTACGACGGAACAT
>NZ_BAAHJH010000003.1:0-93799 GCF_054655275.1 Nocardia sp. IFM 10818 | reverse complement strand
CACTCACTCCGCCGCCGAAGGAGTCGCACCAGGCCGGCGAGGCCAACGGTGCAACGGATTCGCCGTCAGCACATCGACATCCAGCCGGAACGCATGCATCCAGCCCTCCAGCGTCGCCGACGTCGGTACCACAACCGTGGTAATCCCCGACGGCGCGAACGTCGCCAGCAACAACGCGAAATGCGTGTCATCAGCAAGAATGGAAATCCCCGACAGCGGCAATTCGATATCTCGGGCCAGCCGCCGAAGAGTCTCCACCTGCTCGGTCGCGGAATCGGAACCGCTCAAATCCGACCGCACGATGCCGTAGCCCAGCCCGCTCACATCCAGCTCCCCGACTCGGCATTAACAATCGCGTTGTACCGACTGACCGCGACACTCAGATCACGCCACTCCCGCGTCAGCGGCAACGCGCACCAAGTCACCGTGCCGCCGTCCTGCGCGCGGACCCGCCCCGCTCGCCCCCGGCTCGACACCGCCGCACGAACTGATTCGTCGGCATGCTCGCGGGTCTCGTGAACCTCGATCAGCAGTTCATCGGCGCTGCGAGTCACCCGCACCGTCAGCTGATTGAACTGCGCATCCATCTCGTTGAACACCGGGGTATCGGTCGATATCGCCGAAGTCGTCGCCTGCACCGCATCGACGACCAGGGAGACCACCACCGCCTCCGCGTCATCGACCATGTCCCGAAGGCCTGCGCGGGTCAGATCCTCATGCAGATGCAGCCGCGCGACCGGCTCCGCGGTCCCCAAGGCCCGGCAACTGAACTGGCCCACCAGCGACGAACCAGCGCCGATATCCGGGAGCCCAGTCAATACGCGATTCCGCGACGCCACTGAATTCGCTTCCGGCGGCAAGTACCAGACCTGTGCACTTAGAGCCGAAAACCGGCGCAGCAGAAGCTGTCTCGGCTCCGCTAGACCCTCCAGATGCGAAGGAGTCGGTATCACCACGTGCTGCCGCGGGCCCGCCTGCGCCAAGGCCGAATACAGCGACCACAACGTCTCCACCGTCGGCCCCGGCTCCCGGAAGACCTGCACGCCACCGAGCGCGTGCAGCTCGCCGAAGTCCCGCATCATCTGCTCGACTTCCATACGGCGATCGGTCACCAGGTCCTCGCGCAGATACCCGAATATCAGTGGCCCCATTGCCGGCCCGCCTTTCGATCTTGTTTGGAGTGAGCCCCGCGGCCCGGGTCGACGCCCGGACCCCGCAGTAGCGCCTCATGTCGCCACCGCGAGAACGGCGGCTACAGCCGTGTGCATCGAGGGCAGAAAAGTGCTGTGCGGCTGGACAATCCAGCGCCGATAGCCCGACTGCTCATCGGCCGGAGTCGGCAACACGATCGACTTGACAGCGCACGTGACGTTCAGCCGGAGCAGCGCGGGATTCTCCGCGAACTCCGAGCCCTCCGACCAGCACGTCAGGATCGTTGCCCGGCCCGCCCGCATATGGCCGACCACAGGGCCGAGCGCCTCGCGCTCCGCCAGACACTCACAGGCTCGTTCGGCCAGCGGGTACGGAAGAACTAGGCCGCTCACCAGGTCCGAGCGCATGACGATCCGATTGCCGCAGGGGCTCACCGCCGCTGGCAGCCGGAGCACGTCGCGGTAGTACTGGCACCTGCTCGTGACCGTGTCGCATGACAAGGACGGGCTTAGCGGGACCGTCATACCCACCACCTACCGGGATTCAGGGTGCGTCACAGGTATTGCTCAGTATGGTTTTAGCCCGTTCATTTTGCAATGTCTACCATAGTTCGGGCTAGTAGTAGTCTGATACTCGCAGGCCAGGTGAGCCTGGACAGGTCAACTTGGTGCCGTCCGTAGGGACCAGCGCATCCGTGACGTGTTAATTTGAGAGAGAGCGCGTTCAAAAGAAAGGATCACCGGTGGCCGACACTGGATCCGCGGACAGCATCGACAGTCCGAACAGCACCCGACTGCGTCGGCGCATTGGGCGCGCGTTCGAACACCTGCGAACCAGCCACGATCCGCCGATCACCCTCGATCAGGCGGCGAAGAAGCTCGATCGAGCACGGGCAACCCTGAGCCGAATCGAAAGCGGCCACGAGTCGGTTCGCTTCCGCGAGAGCGACGTCAAGGCGATGCTCGAGCTCTACGGTGCGACCGACCAGGAAGCCGCCGAGCTACTCGCACTCACTGCCGAGACCCGCAAGGCAGAGCCGGCCTGGTGGCAGAGCTACCCGGAATCCGACCTACCTGAGCGGTTCCGGCTATTCGTTGCGCTCGAATCTGGGGCCGAACTGATTCTCAAATACGAATCCGAGCTCATCCCTGGACTCCTCCAGACCCGTGACTACGCACGCGCTGTACTCGCCACCCCGAAAGGATCCATTCCTGCCGAAGTTGCCGAGGGCCAACTGTCGGTCCGCATGGACCGCCAATCCGTGCTCACACAGCCTCGCGCGCCGCGCTTGGAAGTCCTGCTCAACGAGGCCGTAATCCGGCGGCCGGTCGGTGGCGCCGACGTCATGGCCAACCAGATCGAGCGGCTGCTCAGCGTGACACAACAGCACAATGTGCAGATCCGAATCGTGCCCTTCTCCGCAGGAATCCACGGCGGTATGGTGACCGGCGCGTTCAGTCTCATGACCTTCCCCGATTCTGAATCCGCGCTCGCTTCAGAACCGCCACTGGTCTACACCGACACCCTCGCAGGCGCGCTCTACCTCGATAAAACCGACGAGGTAGAGGAATACCGCCGGGTCTGGCGGGACATGGACCAACGCGCGCTCGACGAGAACGCCACGCGCGACCTGCTGCAAGAAGCACTGAAAGGATTTCGCAAATGACCACGCTCAAGTGGCGAAAGGCCAGCGCAAGCGGCCACAGCGGAGACTGCGTCGAGATCGCCGAGACCGGCACACACGTACTGATCCGCGACTCGAAATATCGACGCGACCCAGCGAACTCTCTCGCCGTCGAACCAATCCTCAGTGTGACGCCCGACGAGTGGACGACGTTCGTCACCGCCATTCGGAGCCAGGACATCCCCACCGGCACCCTTCTGGCCTCGGTGGACGCGCATGGAGCCGTCACCCTCAGCCTCTGCGCGCCTGCGGCTAGCCCCCGCCTGGTCTACACCCCGAGCGAATGGACGGCCTTCCTCGATGGTGTCCACCGTGGCGAATTCGACCTCGCCACCCGCCCCTCTACAACGGTAGTCGCGGCGGCCTAGAGCCCACCTGCACTACAACGAATGACCCGTCCAATCCAACAGGTTGGGCGGGTCTTCCGTTTCACGTCGGCCTGACCCTGGACCCCGCAAAATCATTGGGATGGACCGGATTCCGTTCGACTTCGACGCCTACGTCCACCGGGTACAGTCCCGGCCCTGCTTCATCTGCGCCATCGTCGCCGGAGAACACGACTCACAACTCGAACAGATCATCGCCACCGACGACGAGAACCTCGCATTCCTGACCCGATACCCGACACTGCTCGGATACGTGCTCGTCGCACCGAAGACCCACCGCGAGCACGTGATTCGCGATCTGACCGAAGACACCTACCTACGGCTGATGGCGTTCGTCTACCGCGTCGCCCACGCAGTCGAGTCCGTCGTACCCAGCGAACGCACCTACCTTCTGAGTCTCGGCAGCCAACAAGGCAATTCACACCTGCACTGGCACATCGCGCCCCTCCCACCCGGGGTGCCCTACCGCGAACAGCAATTCCACGCCCTGACCACCGAAAACGGCGTGCTGCCATGGACCCACGATCAAGCACTCGACCTGGCAGCACGACTACGAGCCGCCCTGGCGGCAAATCCATCGTGCGCGACCAACACCAACACCCCCGGAGCGTGACCAAATGACCACCGAGCCGGTGACCACCGAGCCGACATGGCGGAAGGCCACACGATCAGACGGCTCCGGAAACTGCGTAGAGGTCGCTTTCTTCGAAGACGGCACCATCGGCGTCCGCGACAGCAAAGACCACGGCCGCGGCCCCGTCCTCCGATTCGCCCCCGACCAGTGGGATACGTTGCTCGAAACCCTCGCCGACGGACAATTCCAGCGGCCCTGACCACTGATATCCACTACCGTGATCAGCGCCCCGCCCAGTCCCCTTCCGGGGCGGGTCCAGCTTCGCGATCGGCCCGAAGGAGGCCCGCCGATGGCATCCGCCGCCGACGAACGCCACATACTCGACCAACTGCGCCGCCTCCAGGACCACTTCAGCCGCGGCGAAGCCGACCAAGCCAACGCCGGCCTCAAAGCCCTGTTCGACCAGTACGGCCGCAGCGAAGTCGAACGCGTCCGCCACATCCAGGCCGCCGACCAATTCCACGCCGAAGTCGAACTGTTCGCCCTACTCGGACCCCGTGCCCTCTACGGCGACAACTAACCCCCACATGGCGATGCCGCCGGGCGAAGGGGAACCCCGGCGGCATCTGCATCAACGGTGCGCCATAGGTCCGAAACAGGCAATCAGCCACACCGGACCACGAGCCGACACAATCGGGGGTGAATGCCGGTCGACCCGAAAACCGATCCTACCGACAACCACGAACACCGGCGACCGAAATCCGTTGGCGCTCTACCGAAACCACCCCGCCAGACGCGACTACAGGTCGATGTACTCCCGCGCCTGACCCGGCGCCACAGCCCGCGCATCCCCCGGATACAAACCCAGCCCCGGGAACCGCTCGTCGATCTCCGCGCGCGTCAACGGAGCCGACACCGGAGCCAGCACATACCCATCCGCCTGCTCCACCCACTCCCCGGCCGGATCCACCGCCCGCACCCGCTCCACACGCCCATCCACCACCAACACCAGCACCCGCACCCCGCCTGCCGACGCAACGCCTGCTGACTCGACGACGCCACCAACCGCCGATCAGCCTCGAAATCCGGATCCGCCGCCGCCTCGAACTCCCGCTCCAACCGCCGAGCCGCCCGCGCACTGCGATGCATCACCAACGCCAACTCACCATCGAAGGCCACATCGAAATGCCACGGCTCCGGCGGCTCCGCCAACATCAACTCCGGAAACGCCTCCCGCACCCACACATACGGTGCGACAACCGCTTTCGCCTTGCCATGGAACAACAACAGCGTGTGATAACCGGCCGCCACATCATCGAGGATCTCCGCCAACTGCGTGCGCGCATCCGAAGTCGACAACTCCCCAACCTTCGAATCCGGCACCACCAGACGGCGGTTCAGCACCTGCCGCTCCCGCCACATCCCCTCCGACAACAACACCGCAGTCGGCGTCCTACCCCACCAATTGACCTGCACAAACTTATCCGCGGCCGCCGCCTTCCAGCACGCTGACCACTTCCTGCGCAGGACCTCGGTGTCCACGACCTCGATACCCGAACCAATCGACACATCCAAAACCTTACGATTCCTACAAAATTCCGCGTCGATCGCCGGTACCGGCCGCGTTTCCAGCAACACCGTCATGCAACTATTCTATTACAATTCTTACGTTTCTTACGATTTATGACGGAATTGAGCACGAAACCCCAGATCACAGCCCCTGAACACGCACCGGACTCCCCACGCACCACCTCCCAGCCGTGGCCGCGGACAAGCCCACCACACCCATGATCAGAGCTACCGCGACACCGAGCCCTCCCGCACCCGCGCAGCTCCCGCAGGCTCACCACCCAGCCAACTCGCGCCGAAAGGGGTCGCGTCCCAGCGCATTCCGGCGGCAACAGGGGTGGGCAGTCGCGGGTGGAGCATGCGGTGGAACCGCGGCCCTCGCGAACCTCTCCGGCCGAGATGATCGAACTGGACACAGCCTTACCACACCGGCGAGACACTCCAAAGGACACGCCGCTACGCGGTCGGCTCCGCCGATCCTTTTCCGCGTCTCACCAGCGCGGTAGCCCTACGGGCAGCTCGAACACCCCACCCGGAGAGGAACCCGCAATGACCACCACGACCTCCACCGCATGCTCCACCCGCGACTGCCCCGACCCCGCCACCGCCGTCGTACCCGCCCACGACTACGACTCCGTACCCCCAACGACTACGGCTACGCCCGACCGGTCTGCGCCCTCTGCCAGAACACCTTCTTCGCCCAGCTCACCGCCTGGTACTGGGACATCATCTAGCCCCCGAGGGGCCGGACCACCGGCCCCACCCCGCCGCGCGCGCGGCGCGGCCGGACAACAACAAACCAGACGAATACCCACCTCACCACGTCGACGCGGGCACCGGATCCACCGCCCTCACCACCCTTCAGAGCTGCCGCGACACCGAGCCCTCCCGCACCCAGCGCAGCTCCCGCAGGCTCACCACCCAGCCGCCGAACGTCCGGGCCCCTCACCCTCGGCGAGCACCGCCCCGCTCACGGGCCACTCACCAATCCCCGCGGGCTCCCCGCCCGCGCGCCGTCGCGGCCGGCACCGCCGCGCCCGTAGCGCTCCAGTGACCGCCGTCCCGTCCGGTCGGGCAGTCGGCCGATGGCACCGCAGGGCCCCGGACCCCTTCCACGTACCCGACGAATCTGCCCAAGGGCGTACCAGACGAATGCGGCCCGCACCAGGCAAACCCCTCCGGGGGCGCACAGCGCACCTGGTGCGGGCCGCACTCGCCCGGTCCGGGCGGAGCCCAGATCCACCAGGCACACGGAAGGAATCCGAGACCATGAGCTACGCCATCGACCAACTGCCCGACCTCAGCCCCTCGGCGGCCACTGGAGCACCGTCACCGTCCGCGACATCGCCTACGGCCACCCCGTCGAAGTCGGCCTCGCCCACCTGCCCGGCATCGTGTGGCCCTACCAGCCGCACAGCTGCCCCATCAGCCGCGGCAGCTGGTACCTCAACGAAACCCTCCTGCTCTGCGACGGCTGCGGCACCGACGGCACCTAACCGCCGATGCGGCCGGGCCCTCACGGGCCCGGCCCAGCACACCCCGGGCCGCAACCACCCTTGCCCGCGCTGTGACGCGCCCTCACATGCCCGCGCACACGCGCACGATCATCCGCCGGACCCACCGACACCTCACCTCCATCCCGCGGCCGCCGAGACCGAACCCGACCCGAATGCCTTGAGCTGCCGCGACACCGAGCCCTCCCGCACCCGCGTAGCTCCCGCAGGCTCACCACCCAGCCAACACCCGCACGAAGTGGCCACCTTCCAGCCAGCCCCACCGGCTACCCAACCCCTCACCCTCCCCCGCGGCCTGCCGGCCGCGCGTCGCCCGGTCCGGAGGGTGTTGGCGTCGCCCTCCGCCGAGCCCACCAGGGGCTATCACCGCAGGGGAGCCGGGTCAAGCGAAAAGCGTGCTTGACCCGGCTCCCCTGCGGTGATCGGAGACGCCCCAGGCTCAGCGAAGGACGACACCAACACCCACACCCCTCCCGCGGCCCGTGCTCCGAAAACCCCCGCGACCTCCGGCCGCGCACGGGGGCGCTGCCCCACCGGACCCCCGCCCCTCGCCGGGGAGGCAGGCTTGCAAAGGCCGGGCCAAAAAAGCAAGACCAAAAACAAAAGAAAAAAGAGAAAAAGAACACACCCGCAAACCTCCCCGAAAAGCCCCATTAAAAACGTAAGAAAGATAAAATAGAAGCATCAGGTTGGAACGAAGGAACGGAGGCCCGGAGATGTCGGTAGAGACGACCCCGGTCAATTTCGGTCAGGCACTCTACATCCTGCGCGGTGGCGTGCTCGTCACCTACCGCGACGGGCAGTACGTCTGCACCCGCGAGGGCAAGGGCGGCTCTATCGAGTTCTCGCCCTACGGTGGCCACCTCTACGCCAACGGCGAGCGCGTCGGCACGATCTACCTGGACGACACCGACACCGCCGAGTACCACACGCCCTACTGGTCGATGGACACCAAGCGCCACTGCGAATGCGGGAAGACCACGTTCCCGCACTCCAACATGTACGAATTCCCCACCGTATTCGAGGTGATCGTAGACGCCGCATTCATGTTTGTCTGCTGACCCAATAAACCCCGAAACAATCCGAACAGGAGAAAAGAAATGACCATCACCACCGCCGAAGACATCACCATTTCCGAGCACCTCGCCACCGCGCCCGCACTCATCGGATACATGCCCCAAGACATCATCGTGTGCACGTTCCTGCGCGCCGGACGCGTCGCCATGGCCCTCGACGTCGAACTCGACCAGGACCACGCCGGAATCTCACGCCACCTCGCCCGCTTCGCCCGCCGCTACGAGATGGACAGCGCCCGCATTCTCGTCATCGCCAGCACCCGCCGCGCAGGCGCTGCCCTGCGCCTCGCCGACACCATTCGCGACCAGCAGGAATTCCACGGCATTCCGGTCCAGGGCTACGCCTACACCCACATCCTCGAGCGCGGAGCCGCCTACACCGATCTGCTGCACCACACCGACGGCATCATTCCCGACCCGGCCACCACCGCCGCCGCTGTCGCCGCCGTCACCGATGGGCGGATCATCCTGCCCGGCCGCGCCGACTACGCCGCCGTATTCGTCGAACGCCCCGAACCCAGCACACACCAGCTCATCCAGGCCGACCGCGACGCCATGCGCCCCGGATTCCACGCCGACATCCTCGGACGCCTCGCCCGCATCATCGCCCGCAACACCGAACCGACCCCCGAAATCGCCGCCCGCACAGCGATTCTCACTCTCAACCGCCCCGCCCGAGACGCCCTGTTCGGGGTGGCCCTGGTCGACATCCGCGCCGCAGCAGGGGTCTACACCGCCATCGGCAACCAACTGCGCGGCACCCAGCGCGCACACCTGCTCTCCGTTGCCGCTGTCCTGTACTACGTCACCGGCCAGGGCATCGCCAGCTACGAGGCCACCACCCACGCCGAGGCCGCCGCCCACGTCTCCCACGGCGAAGCCCCGAATTTGGTCAAGCTCATGCAGGTCGCCCACTCCGAGGCGATCCCCGTCGAATTCATTCGCAACATCCTCGCCGCCGGACAAATCGCCGCCGCCAAATACGGAATCGACACCCCCGAATACGACACCAAATAGTGTGATCGAAATCACGGCGAATTAACTCGCCGTGAAAACGTAAGAAATGAGAGAATTTAGTTACAGGGCAAGAGGGCGGGACCGGATACCGGAACCGCCCACCGAACCCCGTTGTTTGAGAACTGAACAGAGCACGCGCGAACATACCGACTCCCGCAACCCGTCCCGCAGCAGAGCGGGCGGCCGGAACCTCATCCGGCCGGACATGTCCCAGGTGGAACGGGCCGCAAGGCCCCACGGAGAGCGCTCAGGGTTGACACCCGGAGCCGTCACGCGCCGACCCACCGAACTGGGCGGAGCAGGAAACCTAGCGCCGTGCTCGGACATATCCCACACGCTACAGGGAGACAATCAATGAACACTCCGGAATTCCGTTTCGCTGAGACCGGAAAACTCGTCGCAGCCATTCCCGCAATGCTGAAATTCACGCCGGAAAGCTCGCTCATCTTCCTTTTCATGGCACCCGCAGAGAAGGGGATGGCAGTTCAAACGGTCGCCCGACTCGATATCGCCGCATTCCGCGACGGCCGCCCCGGCAGCGTCGCCGCACACTTCGGACACCTTGCCCCGATGGTGATGCTTCTCGTGGTCGACGAGCGAGCCCGCGCACGGCGCGACCGCTACAGCGCCGATCATCAGCAGATCCTCGGACAGATCGAAGCCGAATTCGCGGTATGCGGTGTGCGTCTGGTCGACGCAGTGGCAACCCCTGCCATCGCCGCACAGGCCCCGTGGTGGTCGCTGACCAAGCCGGAGAACACCGGCACGGTAGCCGATCCGACCACGCTGGCATTCACCGCCGCCATGGTCGCCGAAGGCCGCCCGGTCAGCGGCACCCGCGCCGAGATCGAAGCCCGCTTCGCTCCCGACACCGCACGCCGTGCCGCCGTCGCCGGACACCTCACCGCCGCCATGCAAGAAGGCTGCGACCAGCTCACCGCCGCCGTAGCGGGCAACACGTTCGACGAATTCGCCGCCCGGCAACTCGCCGAAGTGCTCGACAAGGTGCACCACTACGACCCCGACACCGCCGCCGAACCCGCCGACGTGGCATTCCTCGCCGCCCGCATCGGAGACCCGGCAGTGCGTGACGAGCTGTTCCAGCTCTGCGGCACCGAACACGCCGACCGGGCCGAGGCCCTCTGGTTGGACCTCACCCGGTGCCTGCCCGGCCCGGCCCGCTCGGTCGCGGCCACCCTGTATGGGTTCAGCGCCTACGTCCTGCGCCAAGACGGAGTCACCGCCGCCATGGCATTCGACATCGCCACCGCCGAAGACCCCGATAACCGCATGGCGCGGCTGCTGTCCCACGCCATCGAATACGGGGTAGCGCCGAACAAGATTCGCGAAAAGTTCGGCATCGCACACCCGGTCCGATAGCGGCCAACCCAACCCACCCACACCGCGAATGCCCCGGACCGTCGGTAGCGGTCCGGGGCATTCGCCCATCCCCGCCGGAAAGGCATCCCCCGCAATGGAATTCGAGATCACCGAAATGGAACACCGCACCGAACGCGGATTGTTCGGAACCACCATCGAAGGCTGGTCGGCCAGCGTCACATTCGCCAGCGGCGAACGGCTGAGCCTGTCGCAGCTCGACGGAGAAGCCCCGGACTGGGGCGTAGACGCCGCTTTCGGCGCGAACAGCTTCCCCACTGGTGCAACGGATTCGGTTCGCGCGTGGTCAGCGTGCACGTGGTCGCCGACCACATCGCCGAAGCGTTGAACGCCCGCCGCGACGAAGTCGCCGCCGCTCAGCAATGAGCGACCGCCACCCGCGCGCCCGAGGCCCACCGCCCGAGCCCGCGCCGAACCCCAACCCCGTAAACGACGAATGCCCCGGCCTGTCGGTAGCAGGCCGGGGCATTTGCCGTCCCAGCTTAGGAGACCACACCCGCAATGACAACAACCACCACCAAAAGCCCGGCCGAACTCACCGCCGAGGCCGAAGCCGACTTTGAGCCGGTGCCCTTGTCGGCCGAAGCCGCCGCCGACCTGCGCGCCCGCATCGAGGCCAGCAAGACCGGCCGCGCGTTGGCCCCGATCAACCCGCGACACGTCGATGTGCGCCGCAACGTCCGCAACAACACCGCCGCCGACGACGCGCCACCGGTCAAAATCGACGCCGAATACGTGGCATCGATCAAGGAACGGCTGTTGCAGGTGCCGAGCGCTTACCTGCTGGAAGACAACACATTCCGCATCAACGACGGACAGCGCCGCACCCTCGCCGCACGATCGGCGGGCCTCGCCGAACTCGACTACGTCGTAGAACTGCCCCCGAAGGCAGCGAGGACCTGCGCTACGCCGTCGAAATCGTCGGCCAGGTCAAGGCCAACGACGAACGCGTAGACCTCACCGACGAGCAGGTCTACCGCGCACAGGAAACCCTCGCCGGACTCGACTTGCCCGCCAAGGCCAAGGCGAAAGCCCTGCGCGACTTGGGAATCGGTGCCAAGGAAGCCAAAGCGATCAAGGCCCTGCGCGGCACCAAGGCCCGCGCGAACGCGGTCACTGGAGAGCTCGACCTCATCCAGGCCGCCGAAGCCGTCGAATTCGAAGACGACGACACGGCCATGACACGGCTCATCCGAGCCGCCAAAGCCAACCGCTTCAGCAGCGAACTCGCGATGCTGCGCGAAGAACGCCGCGTGCAGGCCCTGCGCGAGAAGGCCGAAGCCCCTACGCCGCACGCGGATTCCGCATCCTGGCACGCGAGCCCTGGTCGAGCGAACGCGAAAAGGAGTACGTGCCGATCACCAACCTGCGCACCCCCGAGGGCAACGAGGTCACCGAGGCCGACATCGCCGCCGCACAGTGGGCGGTCTACATCGAGATCAGCGACCGGCCGGTACTCATCGCCACTGGTGAGCCGATCACAGAGCGTCAGATCGACCAGGCCACCTACCGCGACCCCGACCGCGAGGCTGCCGAGGGCAAGTACCACGCCAACCAGGTGCGCACCGCCGAATACGCCGAGGTCAACTACTACTGCCTCGACGTCAAGCGCGCCGGTCTGCGCAAGGTCAAAAGGACCGGCAGCGGCACCACCACCGGCACCGAACTCACGGGCAGGCAGGTAGGCATCCTGAACAAGCAAGCCAAGCTCGAAACCCTCGCCCGCCGAACGTTCGTCGCCGAATGGCTCGCCCGGACCCCGCGCACCGTGCCCGCCGACGTCCAGATGTGGCGAGCCCGCCTCGAGGCCGCCGCGCCGGAGATCTTCAGCGAGCACGCCGCCCGCTCCACCGCGTGCACCCTGCTCGACACCACCGAATCGAAGATCAAGCACGGCACGGTGTTCGAGGGAGCCAGCCTCGCCCGTTGCCAAATGATCTCCATCGGTCTCGCCATGGGAGCCATCGAAGGCCGGATGCACCCGCGCGAGGACAAGCCGCACTACTGGCGCATCTCCGCGCCGCAGAACGGCGTGTTCTGGACCGTGGACTACTACCTGTCCCGGCCCTACCTGCGCCAACTCATCGCCCTTGGACACGCCCCCGGCATCGTCGAACGGCTCACGCTCGACGAGATCACCCCGGCCGCCGCCCTCGAGGCCATCGCCAACGGCACGCCCGCCGCCGACATCCCGGCCAAGCCCAAGCCCGAGGAAGCCGCCGCCGAGGACCAGGCCGACACCAGCACCGCCGACCCCGACGCCGACGACGCCGAGGAATAACCCGCCCAGGGCAGGGACCGCGCCACCCAGCGCGGCCCTGCCCGCCCCCGGCCACCCGCGCCACGCGGCCGGGCAACGGAACTCCGCTGCGCTCCGTGCAGCCCTCTTCGCGGACAACTCCCAGCCCCCGCACCTCCGGTCAGCCGACGCCGACCAACCACACCGCCAGAACCACACACCACCCGCGCACGCGCGGGCAAGCGCGCCGCCGGCGCGGCCCGCCCCCGCGGACCCCATACGCAAGGGAACAACCGAAATGATCAACTTCGCCACCCTCCCCCGCCGCATCGCCACCCGACTCGGTACCGCATGGCACGTCGACTACGTCACCATCCACGGCGACAACGAAGCCATGACCGCCCGCATCACCGGCCCCCGCCACCGATCCCTGCACCTGCGCGCCCACCAAAACGTCGGCGGCACAGGCGAACTCACCGCACGCGGCGAACTCGGCTACGGCCTGCCCGCCTACACCGGCCGCCGCGCCCACCACAACGAAATCCGCATGCCCCTGTCCATCGACCTCACCGCCGCCGCCCGCCGCATCACCCGCGACATCCTCACACCCGCCCCCGGCGGCTACATCGACACCGTCGACCACGCACTCACCGCCGAACACCACGCCCAACACACCGCCATCACCACCCCGCCCACCAGCCGCGAACACGCCGAAACCCTCGCCAACGCCCTGCACGTCCCCGCCTACACCCACCTCGTACGCGCCTACCCCAACCCCGCCACCGGCATCTACACCATCGACGCCGACACCAGCGGCCACAGCTGGGACCGCACCCGCGAACTCTGGACCCCCACCACCCACCTGCGCATCGCCGCCGCCCCCGAACGCGCCGAAGCCATCATCCACGGCATCGCCACCACCCTGCGCACCAGCGCAGCCAACCCCGCCCCGGCCCGATGACCAAACGCAAACCAGGACAAGGGAAAACTCATGGTCAGACCCGAGCTACTGGTGCTTCAAATGCCGCGAATGCGGCCGCAAAGGCACCCGCGATTTCTGGCCCTGGCTGACAGCCGACCGCAAACGATGGCTCGAGCAGCAAGCCAGCTGGTGCGTCGCACTCAGCAACTACATCGTCGTCTGCCGATCCGACCGCCCATGCCGCCGCCGACAAGAAGCCAACCAGCGCAAAGCCACCGCCGCCGCAGCCGCCCAGCGCGCCGCCGACATCGCCGCCGGAATCGCCCCGCCCACCCGCGCACCCATCGACCTGGACGCCGCCGACACCACACCCGCGGCCGCCGCCCCACGCCGCCGGACCCGCCGGCGGCCGACCAACCGCCACCCCGACCAACTCGGGATCTGGACCTAGCGCGGCCGCGCCCACGACGACCCAAACACACAGTGCCACAACACAACCCGTGCGGGCACCCGCCAGTACCCGCACGGACCCGCCACCATCACCCACGACAGGAACCCCGACATGCCCACCCCGAACTACGCCAGCGCCGCCGACCTCGCCCCCGAAATCCGCACCGCCATCGCCGCAATCGTCGCCGAAATCTGGGACCGCGAATGCGACGACTACCGCCAACAAGACCCCCACGACCGCCCCGGACACCCCTACCGCGACCTCGCCCGCTGCACTACTGGCTCGGCCCGCACAGCGTCATCGGCACCCACTAACCCCGAAAGGCCCCACCATGCCCGTGACCTACAACCTCATGCATCTGCCCCTACAGCTGTTGGCGCGCAACGAGTTCGACACCGAATGGAACGTACTCGGCTGCTTCGCGGAATTCGGCGAACTCATCAGCTACATCCGCGAATCCAAACTCTCGCGAGTACGCAAAAGAATCGTGCAAGTATCCATGAGCGAACGCCGCGAACCCGGCGTTCCCCGCTACCTGTTCACCACCATCTGGGAAGGCACCCGCCTCCCACCCGGCATCGGCCGAACCCACCCCGTCAACGACGCCGAGTACCCCCGCAACTACGACAAACCCACCAGCTAGCCCGCGCCGCCGACGCCCGCGGGCCCGCCAGCACGACCGGCTAGGCCCGCGCGGTGTCCGGCGGCACCGCAACCGTGAACCGCACACCCGAATCCACCGGCAGTCCAGGCGCGAACCGCTCACCCTCCACCATCGCCGCCACATCGCCCGCGCTCACCGGCGACCACTGCGCCAGCAGCCGCGCCACCTCACGATCAACGCCCGACACATCCGCCACGACCGTCTCCCATCCCTACCAAGCAAATTCCCGTCCATTCTCACCCATACCACCAGCCAACCCCACGCCCAACCAACACACCCCACCCACACCCCACGCGGCCGCCGGACCCAGCCGCACCACCGAAACACCCAGAGCTACCGCGACACCGAGCCCTCCCACCCCTAGCGCAGCTCCCGCAGGCTCACCACCCAGCCAACCCGCGCCGAAGGCGGACCTGTCCCAGCGGCCACCGGCGCCCGTAGCCCCTCGCCGGTCCGCGAGCTCCGCTCGCGCGGCGGCCGGGCCCGGGGGCGGTGGTGGACCCTTCGGACGGCTTCACGGGGCTATCACCGCAGGGCAGGGCAGGTCAAGCGAAAAGCGTGCTTGACCTGCCCCGCCCCGCGGTGATCGGAGACGCCCCAGCCATCCGAAGGGTCCACCACCGTGGCCACCCCCGGCCCGGCCACCGAAACCACAAACCCCACGCCCGCCGGGCGTGCACGGGGCCAGCCCCCGAAACCCCCGCCCTCGCCGGGAGGCAGCCAAGCCAAAGGGCCGCAAAAGATAAAAGCAACCCCCAACCCAAAAGAAAACAGAGACAATCGTCACGACCAAGAATCAGCCGAAAAGGCTGAAAAGAAAACGTAAGAAAGATAAAATAGATGCATGCACGACGGAGAGAACGGAGCCCCCGCAATGACCACCACCCACACCGCCCGCCTGTCGAACCTCATCCCCGCCACCGCCGACCCCGACACCCTCGCCGCCCTGCTCGCCTACGCCCGTCTCGGCGAATTCGGATTCCCCGCCGACCTCACCACCGGCGTATGTGCCTACCGCGCCGACATGCAGGAACGCACGCAGCAGCTCGCCGAACAGCTCACCGGCAACCCCGTCGACGCATTCGAAATGCGCATCGCCGCCGGCCTCTGGGCCACCAGCGCACGCCCCGCGACCGCCCCCACCACCGACCAGCTCACCGCCCTGCGCGCCGAACTCGGCTTGCTGTAGCCCCAATCCGTCCCCCGCCGACCAGGCGGGGCACCCTCCGGCCCCGCCGGAATCAATTCACCGGAAAGGAGACCAGGAAATGAGCAGCACCCTTATCAAAGGCAATATCGCCCGCATTTCCGACATCAAAACATACGAAGACGGCGGCCAGACCCTCTACGTGACCGTCATCGATAACCACCAGCGCAGCGACGGGAACGGCGGTTACGTCGACGCGGGCAAAACCGTCTATGACGTGTCATTCCGCAACGGCATGGCCGACCGCGTACACCGCAGCCTCGAAGTCGGCTACACCGTGCTCATCGAGGCCGACAACCTGCGCGCCAGCCTCACCACCAACCCCAACACCGGCGAGACCAATCCCGTCGTGAAGGCGCGCGGGCTCGACATCGGCCGCTCGCCCCGCCTCGCGGCATTCGAGTCACCGGGGAACTCGAGATGAGCCGCACTCACGCCCGAATCTCGGCGGAATTCACCGAATCCGGCATGCCGCCCCGGCGAATCCTGGCCCACATCGTCGACCGGTTGGGAGACGGCGACACCGTCACCGTCGCCGAGGAACTCGGCACCGGCGCGCTCATCGTCGCCATCACCTACGCCGACGGATCCGGTCTCTGCGGATGGGTCCAGATCAGCGACGACGCCGCCTTAAGCCTCGCCGACGCACTCACCCGCCGCGAACCTCACAACCCCTGAACACCCCACGAAAGGAACACACGCCATGTCCGAATTCATCGCCCGTCGTGCCCCCGAAGGCCACCCGAGCCACCGCGGCCCCATCATCCAGGTCTACACCGTCGACGGAGCCGGAACCCCCGTCGAGGTCTACCAATTCGTCGAACAGATCGACCACACCGGCAGCACCGCCGAGCAGGCACTCACCCGCCACGGCTACACCCCGGTCGGCGAATGGGCACCCGAGGCCGGACCCGGCACCGTCGAGCGGTTGCACCTCACCCGCTACCGCACACCCGCCCACGTCGAAACCGCGATACGCGAGGCAATCGGCCCCCTGCCCCTGGTGAAAACTCCCGACAGCGTGGCCCGCTACTTCGACCGGCGCGCCGCGTTCTGCCTCGAAGCCGCCGACAACACCGCCGCCCTCGCACAAACCGTCCTCAAGCAAGGCCAGGCCGACCACGCCCGCGAGCTCGCCGACGAGTCGCGCGACTTCCTCGCCGAAGCCCAGCGCATCGACGCGATGCGCACCAAACCCGTTCTGTCCTAACCACTCCCGGCCATCGCACGGGCCGGGCACTCGGTAGGTGCCCGGCCCGCGCCAATGCCACCACCAACCAGGAGCGCCAACCATGACCACCACGACCGACCCCGACCAGCCCACACACGTCGAGATCACCGCGACCGGCGACGGCTACCGCGCTGTCATCGTCGCCGAAATCGGACTGTTCAGCCGCAGCGTGCAAGACACCATCACCACCGACCCGCGCCGCGTCCAGGCGCACACCGTCCGCGCCTACTTCGGATTACGGTGCGACACCGTCGAATCGGTCCGCGCCATCCGCCCCGACGCCCCCGAAGGCCAGCCGCAGTGAACTACGACGACATCACACCCGGCCAACCCGTCACCGTCACCACCCGCGGCGACCTGCCCGCCATTGTCCAACGCAAATTCACGACCAACGTCACCCCCTGCGACGGATTCGGCAACCCACCCGGCACCGAATACGTCGAACTCACCTCCGCCGACAACGGCGCATGGTTCTTCAACTACCCCCACCAGCTCGAGCCCCGCTGAAACCGGCCGCACACCGCCGCGACCATCCACGAAAGAGAGCCGACACCATGACCATCGAGACCACCACCCCGAGCCCCGACCGCCGCGCGGTGCACCTGCTCGCCGTCCACCGGCCCGAGGCCGACCTACTCGCCCAGCTCGCCGGCGTCGACACCGTCCGCATCGTCGACACCGGCGGCGGATGCATGGCCATCGAGATCGAAGCGGGCCCGCTCATGGACCCCACCGGCACGCTCTACCTCCTCGCCACCAGCACCGACAACAACCTTGCCGAGAGCCGCGACGACATCACCGCGTGGACCGTCGCCCTGTTCGACAACCCCGAATGCTCCGGCGAGGCCATCAGCTACGGCGAGCACCCCGCCAGCTTCGCCGCCGCCTACACCCAGGCATGGAACAACCTCTACACCGCACGCCCCGACCTCTACGCCGCCGCACACCAAGGAGCCCAATACATCTACCGCGCCGCCCGCGACCTCGCCGAAAAGCGCCAGCTCAAAGGCCCGAGACCCTTGCTGTAAAACGTAAGAAATGAGAGAATTTAATTACTACCAACGACGATTGAGGAGACCGGAGACCATGGGAAAGCGCCGCACCTACAGCGAAGCCGAAAGAGCAGAACGCGAAGCCGCCGACGCCGCAATTCGCGAACAAGCAGACGCACTGCTGTCCGACCCCGCCGCCGTCGCGGCGCTCATCGCCAAACTCAGCCGCTGCACCGCCCCGAAGATGCTGCGCTACTCCCTGCGCAACTGCGCGATGCTCCAGAAGCAAGGCGAGGAACGCGGAATAGACGTAACCGACGTCGAGAACTTCCGCGGATGGCAGATGCGCGGCCGCGCGGTCCGCAAAGGCGCTCGCGCCTTGCGCATCGTCGCCCCCGAGGCACCGACGAAGTCAAGAACGACAAGGACGCGGCCGCCGATGCCACTGCGCCCGCCGACAAGGCCACTGAAGGCGAGACCGAGACCAAGACCCGGTTTCGCATGGCGCCGGTTTTCGATATCTCCCAAACCGAGGGCATCGAGGATTTCGAGGGCGAGCCGCTCACCGTGGAACCCGTCGCCGATCCGGCCGCCGCCCTCGCCGCCTCCCTGGTCGAGCAGCTCGAGCGCTACGGCTACCAGGTCACCACCGGAGACCCCGCCGACATCGACCACGAGGCCCGCACCGTCACCACCAGCCCCGGCGAGCAGGCCGAGCAGCTCGCCCAGGCTCTCGCCGTCGTGCTCACCCTGCCCCCGGACGCACGCCCCCGCCAGCAGCCCACACCGCGAACCGCCGCCCCCGCGCGCCAGACCCCGCCCCCGCCGGCGGACCCATCGCGGATCCGCCTCGGGCTTGGCAAGTACGCCGACGCACACGCCACCATCCGGACCGACTACACCACCGGCCGGACCTTCTACACCGTCACCGGCCCCCGCGTCAGCGGCACATTCACTATCGTGTCGCAGAACCCGACCGAGAACGACACTGTGCAGCGCTTCAGCGTGGAGTACGGCGAGGAGAACCGGCCCCACTCGTTCGGCGGCTACCACCGCCAGGACCGGCCGGTGATCAACGGCATAGATCTTGTCGGGGGCTCTTCCGGTTTCACCGTCGACCGCATCGACGACATCGACGGAACCCGCTTGCACTGCCGCCGCGCGCTCGGACCGAGCCGCGACGAAGACGCGCCACCGCGCACCAAGGAGCGCGCGGCCGCCATCGTCCGGGCCATCCTGCGCCACTACATGACCCGCGACGATCTGCACGCCCTGCACCGCGCGGCCGCCGCCGTCGAAGCGCCCTACCTGCGCGCCGAGCAGAACCGCGCCGCCGCCAACCTCGCCGATCGCATCGCGCGACTCGAGGCCGAGCACGCCGAACACACGGCCCAGGCCCAGCGCTACGACGCCATCGCTACCGATACCGAGCAACTCACCCTCATCTAGCCCCCATCAACACCAGACCGGCCACCGTCAACTACAAATCGTAAGAAACGATAGAAAATAGTTGCGGTGGCCGATGGTGTGAGAGGAACACGCCTCATGTCCCGCCAGCCTCAACGACAGCGAACCAACACCCCACCCGCCCAGCGTGGCCATCAGCTGCGACCAGTCCCGGACCCCGAGCCGATCGAGGAGGTCTACGCCGCCATCGCCGACCACCAGGCCGCGCAGATGCTCGCCGAGATCGACCCCGAGAACACGCTCATCGAAGCACTGTTGAACGCCACCGCCACCGAGGCCGCCGACATCCTGCGACTCGTCACCCCCGACGACCTCGCCGCGCACATGCCGCGCGTCGTACTCATCGCCATAGCCGAACTCGCCCACCGCGGCCGCCATCCCTCACCCGATGAAGTCGCGGCCCTTGCGCGCGGCCCGCTCAGCATCACCCCGCAACCCTCACACCTCGCCATCGTCCGATACCTCGCCCAGGTCTACACCTCGCGCGTCAAAGCCGACCCATGGGCCGCCGCCGCCCGCGTCCTCGAGGACAGCTACCGCCGATCGTTCGCCGAATACGGCGCGCGCATGGAGCAAATGGCCGACCACTTCGCACCCGTCGAAGACCTCGAGCAGCTCACGGGCACCGCCGTCCGGCAATGGCGGACCATGCGCGAGCGAGTGAGCCAGGCATGCGCCCGCGAAGGTGCCCACACCGACTAGCAAAACGCCGGCGGCCCCACGGTCGCTCCGGCAGCGGAATTCCGCTGCGCTCCATGCTGTCCCTGTTCGGGCGGATCCGTCCCGACTGTCTCCGGCCGCGCGCCCGACTCACCAACGCGTCGCCGAACTCAGGTCCACCCACCCAGCGCCCCCACCTCTTCTCCGTGGCAAGCGGCGCAGCCGCGCGGCAGCCCCATCGAACGCCAGCGCCCCGCCAAGCCGCACCAGGCCGCACACGCGGGTGACGGCGCAATCTCCAATCATGATCGGCCGCACCATGACTCCGGATACGCTTGGAAACATCCGAGCCGACCGCACACGGCCGCAAAACGTTGCACCGTGACGAACGTCGACGGCCGAGAAGGACGCCCCCATGCCTGACACGATTGGCGAACCGGACCACGACGAACACGCCGCGGCCAGAACAACATCCGAGAGCCATCACGAGCTCACGATCGCAACGACCGAACGCGATGTCTACGACGCGATCGCCGACCACCTCGAGGCGCAAACAGCCGCGGTGTTCGACCCGGAAAACAACTTGGTCGCCGACCTGCTCACCCTAGATGCCAACCACGCCGCCGCAGTGCTCGACCACGTTCACGACGATGATCTGCAAGCTCACATGCCGCGCGTGATCATCACGCTGATTCGCCAGCTGTGCACCGCCGGAACGGACCCGACACCGCAGGCCGTGGCCGCCCGTGCCCGCGGGCCCATCGCCGCGACACCGCGTCCCTCGCATCAGGCCATCGTCATGTATCTGACCACCGTGTACACCTCGCGACTACCGCTCACCGCATGGGCTGACGCTGCCCAAGTCGTCGAGGACAGTTACCGCCGATCGTTCGCCGAATACGGCGCGCGCATGGAACAGATGGCCGACGCCTACGCACCCATCGAAGACCTCGAGCACGTCACCGGCGACGCGGTCAGCCTCTGGCGACAGATGCGCGAGCGACTCGCGCGGCTACGCGCCTACTCGACTACATGACCGTCCGACAACTGTCGGTGAATACAAGACAAAGGCACCGGCCGCAATAGATCGCGGCCGGTGCCCTCTTTGTTATTTCAGGCCGACGCCGAGTCTTTCGCTTCCAACGGCGCGGTAAGCGCATCCGCGCCGTTGCCCGCAGGCGGAGCCGCAGATGCTGGCGCGTCCTTCGGCGCGGCCACCGTCTTGCTCGGCTTGCTGCCGCCCGCCTTGCGCCGAGGCGGAGTCTTTGGAGCCGGTTTGACACCGTCCACCAGCAGGCCCACGGCCTTGAGTTCGTCTTCGGTGAAGTGCTTGAGCGCCGCCGCGTAATCCTTGCGGTACTCCTCCGTAGCGGACAGCAGTTTGTCGCGCGACCCGGCCAGCGCCCGCCCCACTGCAATCTTCTGCTCCGCCTGTCGGCGGATCGCAGTCTCCAGCTCATCGAGATCAGACATGCCCGCCATCGTAGGCCGGTCCGGCGCAATGCGCCGGATATTGCGCGCGCTGCGCCGCGCATAGCAAGGGTCTTGCGCGCGCTCCAATCTGCCCTGTTCCAGCCCCGTTTCGCTCGTCGCTAACGCTCCTCGCGTGAGCAAGTTATAGACTTAGACATGCTAAGTGAGGGCGGCGATTGCGCCGCCGATTCGGCCGTGCTGCACTGGACACCAGTGGCACGACCGGGAGCGCCTTGGTCGGCGCGAACAGGAAGGTGGTGGGTGCGGTGACCGACGAGCAGTCCCCTACCCCGCCGGAGCCACGTGCCGTGCGCATGCTCACCAAGTCCCGCAACCGCAACGCCGCCCGTGCCAACCGCCGCAAGCGCACCGCCAACAACCCGGAAGGCCCTCGCACCAAGAAGGTCGAGATCAAGCTGTCCGCCGCAGAGCACGCCGAGGTTCTCGAGCTCGCGGCCATCGCCGACGTGCGGCCGCCGCGCCTGTTTCGCGAGGCACTCTTCGCCGCAGAGATTCCTGTCAGCCCTGATGAGTTCCGCGAACTGGTGCACGAACTGTTCCGGGTGCAGAGCGCGCTGCGCGCTCTCGGCAATAACCTCAACCAGATCGCAAAGGCAGTGAACTCGACCGGCGAACTCGGTGAGCTCGCCGGAGAGTTCGGGCACCTACTCGCCGGGATCCGCGCCTACTCCGACCGCGCGGGCGCGGCTATCGAGACAGTGACGCGCTGGTGATTCCCAAAGTGACACGCGGCGCGGATATGGGCGGACTCATGGGATATTTGGTCGGCCCCGGCGAGGAGAACGAGCACACCAACCCCCACATTGTCGCGGGGCACGCCTCGGTGCTCGATCTCGGATTCGACGGCGAGCTCACCCGTGCCCAGGCACGCGCGATCGGACGCGAGATCGACGCCCCGCGCCGCGCATTCGGCACCATGGTCCTGGTTCCGAACTACCTGCGCGACGCCGAGGGCCGGACCATCATCGACGCCGACGGCCGACCGGTCGTGAACCCCTTCAGCCCAAGCGTGACGGCAACGTGTGGCACTGTTCGCTGAGCCTGCACGCCGACGAAGGCGAACTGCCCGACGAGAAGTGGGCCGCCATCGCGCGGGAGTTCATGGATCTGATGGAGTTCTCCGGCAACCTGTCCGGACGCGCCGATGCCCGCTGGGTCGCGATCCGTCACGGCCTGTCCGCACGCGGCAACGACCACCTCCACATCGCCGCGAGCGCCGTCCGCGAAGACGGCACCCGCGTCAACACCTACCGCGACTTCGCGCGCGCCCAAGACGCCTGCAAGGAACTCGAGCAGCGGCACGGCCTGCGCGTGGTACTCGGCCGCCACGACGGCCGCACCACGCGCGGCTACCACCGCGCGCAGATCTACGCCGCCGCCCGCGCCGCGGGCATTCCGCGAGGAGGCCAAACAAGCCATGCGCACCGCCACCATCGAACCCGACCGTGACACCGTCGAACGCATCGTGCGCGCCTCGCTCGCCGCCTCCCGCACCGAAGCCGAGTTCGTGCGCACCCTACGCAGCCAAGGACTGCTGTTCCGGCGCTCGCGTGACCCGCGCACCGACGAGGTCCGCGGATGGTGCGTCGGGCTCCCGCCGCACGGCGGACGCGGCGGCAGCGGTCGGCGCCGCCCGCCGATCCTGCCCAGCGGCGGATCCATCGCATCGGATCTCACCCTGCCGCGGCTGCGCAACCAGTGGGGCGACAGCCCCGAAGACCAGGCCGCCGCCGAAGCAGCGTGGCGGGAAGCGGAAGACGCTCTGGCGCGCTTCCTCCAGGGCGATGAGTCCGCGGTTCCCGCGCGGCCGCAGACGCTGCCTGCGGCCGTGCAGCGTGTGGCGCCGCCGTCGCAGCGCGATATCAACGCCGCCATCGCCGAGGCCGAGCGGTGGGCTAACACCTTCAACGCGATTCCCGCGCACGACACCGCCGCGTTCGCCGCGGCCGCGCGCCAGGCGGCCGGAGTGCTGTCGGCTTGGTCGCTGGCATACGAGGCCAAGCCCGGCATGATGGCCCGCGCCGCGCGCACGCTCAGCGCCTACGCGCAGGTGCCCGCGCACCAGGACGCGCCGTTGCCGCAGTGGCAGCGCCGCAACACCGCGAGCGGATGGGCGGTGATCCTGCTCGCCTCCCGTCAACACGCGAATCCGAGTCTGGCGAATCTGGCGGTGCTGCACCAGATCGGCCGCACCGTCGACGCCATCTCGCGCGCTGCGATGGTCGCGGGCGAGGTGGCTCGCGCCCGCCAGCTCGCCGCCCTCGCCGCCGGCGAGTTGACGCAGATTCAGCGTGCCTTCGCCGCCGTCGGCGCAGACAGCGTGGGCGCGGCCGCGCCCGGGCGACGCGACGCGGCCCAGGTCGCGCGGACTGTATTCGGCGAGCCCGCCGACGCACCCGATTTCGATATGCCCGACGGCGATATCCCGCAGCGCGGCCACGGCAGCCGAGACGATCGCGACCGGCCGCGCGCCGGTGTCGATCCGGCCCGCTTCGGGTGGCGGCGCCGCAGCACCGGACCCGTCACTCCGGACACCGAGCCGGGCCCTGATCCCTACCAGCACGACGACGACACCACGACGCAGGACACGACACGCGGCACCGAGCCGACCCGAAACCCTGACCATGAGACCGGACCGTATCGCCAGCCGCCGCAGACACCCGACCGCGACCGCGACGACCGGGAACGCTAGGAACAGCCGCGCACCGAATACCGGCGCGCGGCGCATCCCCGGTCAGACGCCGAGGTCGAAGCTCAGCTGCCCGGAGCCCGCCGCCGCGCGGCGTGGCGGGGTCGGCGCGTTGTCCTCGCCGGTGAACAAGGCGCGCACCTGTGGGGAGTCGACATAGGTTTGACCCATCCGTATGGCGACCTCGCTCGCCGACATGCCCGACGCGTACAGGCGGGCCTTGACCGTCGCGCGCAGCATCCACGGCGTGAGGGCCTCGATACCGGCATCCTGACCGATCTCACCGACGATGTACTCCAAGCTTTGATCGGCTTGGATCCGCCCGTAGCGGGTGAGCGTGACGAACAGCGGGCCGGACTTCGCTCGCCGCGGCCCGAGCAACCCAGCGCGGGCGGTGCGCCAGCCCAGCAACACCCACGTGGTCGCCTGCGTCAACTCCGCCCACCGCCGTTGCCCATCCGGGCGGGTCAACAACACCCGGCCGCCGCGCGCGGACACCTGCGCGTCGTCGATGTCGAGGCGGCGTACCTCCGAGGGGCGCGGCCCGACATCGAGCCACAACACCATCAGCGCGTAATCGCGCGCCGACCGCGCTGCCGCCGCATCGAACACCCGCGCCTGCTCATCCTCGGACAACGTCGGCGGCCGCGCCCGCTCCACGGTCACCGGATCCACTTGCACCGGCCCCAAGTCGAGCCAGTCGTACAACGCGCGGATCGCGGCCAAGGTGACCTTGCGGGTGGCCGGCGTGGTCGTCGACAGGTAGTCGAGCACCGCATCATCACGCGCTGCGGAATCGGTGAGCGCCTCCGGATGCGCGTCCGTGCGCACCAACCACTTCAAGAACACCCGCGCCCGCTTGTGATAGGTCGTCTGCGTCGAGGCCGCGAACCCCTCCCCCGCCAGATACAGGCGGAAACCGTCACGCATGACGCCCTCGAGCGCGGTAGGCCCACCGTCACGGAGCCGCGCCAGATCGGCACCCGACAGCCGCACCGCCTCCACAGATCCCCACCTCCAAAGCCGCTCGTAACCACCAACAATCCCAGAGGGGACCGACAAACTCGAGCCCTCGAGTTACCCCTGGCATCGACCGCGAAAGCCGGGGGTAACTCGAGATACTGGCGAGGTCACAAGGCGGATGTCGAGCACGGCCCGAAATCCGCGCCGACCTTGTCTCGCCCTCTGGACGTAAGCAGTGCTTACGCTGGCGATCAACATTCCGTGCGAAGCGACGAACCCCAGCGGCCGGAAGGGAACTTGATGGGAATTGGCGGCCGCCAAGGAGGTTCGCCGCCTGCTCGCCGAAGCCAATTCCGGCATCCTGCGCGTGCTCGAGATACTCGAGGACGCCCGTGGCAGCGCCATCCTGCTGACCGACCCGAACCAATCCGAATAGCCCTGGTGTCGCGATCCGGTGGCCGGGTGCGCCGGGCCTAAGCTCGCCGATGTGCTCAGTGGATTGGACCTCGCCGCGGTCGAGCCGACCGGGCATCGGCCCGACGCCGGTGCCCTGGTCGCGATGCTCACCGACACCGCCGGGCGTCTCGAAGCTATGCCCGCCGACCGCCCGGCCGTCGTGCAGCTCGCGCACTGCTTCCGCGGATTCGCCGCGATCGGATTCACGTGCACGGTGCTCGATCGCGAGTTCGTGCCGTGCCCGCTGGAATGCGGTCCGGTCGCCGAAGTATGCGCGACCGTCTCCCTCCGGATCATCGACGTCATCGGACCCGAACTCCACGCCCGCTACAAGTTTGACCGCCAGCAGATCGCGACCCAACTCGCCGATCCACAGCTGATGTTTTCCGGCCCGAACCTGTCCGGCTGCGTTCACCATATCCTGCTACTGACCACCCGGATGCAGCCGATCTTGACCGGACTCGCCACCGACGAGAGCGCGCTACCGGACCTGCGCCGCGCCGCCCACGCGGCCGCGGAATCGGTCGGCTTCATCCTGATGCAATTCCACTAGCCGGCCTGCTCGCCGTCGCCGGGATCGGCGACCGCGGCCGCCAGGCGCTCGAAGACCGCCGTCAGATCATCGAGCACACTTTCCAGTTCGGCGAGCGCGCGCAGCCCGGCCGCATCGCGGGCCTGCTGCGGCAAAGTGGCGTAATCGCCGTTCCCACACCACTTCCCCAGAGCCCTTCCGACCGCACTGGCTTCCGACACCGCACCGTCGAGCTGGGCGGCGATCTCGCGGCGCTCGGTCTGCGCGCTGTTGGCGTTCATGGCTGCTCTCCTGTAGTCGGATCGTCGGTAGTATCGGGCGGCAGTACATCGAGGGATAGCGCGGCAGCGCGTTCGCTGGACCGCTCGGCTCGCTCCCGTGCCGGCCAGAACCGTTCGGGGCGATACGCCCCGCCAGCCTTGGTGGGGCAATGCGACCCGATGCGGTAGGGCAGCTCGCCCGCGGCATACAGTTCGTCGACCGCCTCCGGCGACAACGCCCGGTCGCCGACCGCGCGGAAGCACCACTCGCGCGGGTTGTCCGGGTTGGGCTCCCACCCGTCCGGGTCGATCTCGTACACCCGCCGCACGCTGCCGTCCACCGCGATCACCGCATGCCGCGCGGACGCTCGCACATTCACCCCGACCCGCCACACGCCCCGGTCCGCGTCGTACTGCCCGGCTCCACCGACCTCGCCCACCCACTCTCGCGGGTCACCCTCGCGCGTCTCATAGCGGCGGGCCCGGCGCGAGATCACCACGACGTAGTGACTCCCGGCCAGATCCGCCCACCGATCGCGCGCGCCCTGGCCGGTCAACCCGGCCGCGTTCGCGAGATCCTCCATCGTGGCGCCGTGCGCGAAAGCATCGGCCGCCAAACGGTTTTCCAGATCGGTCACCGCGGGCCGCAGCACACTGCGCAGCTCCGCCAGCGCCGCGAGGTGGGCGTAGCGCTGGTCCTCACCCGGGGAATTCTGGGTGTGCAGCACGATCAGATCGAGAGTCTGCCGAATGCGCTCAACCGAGGAGGCGGGCAACAAGGCGAAGATTCCCTCCCGCAGCGTGAATCGCTCCGGCATCGGCCCCGACCAATCCCGCGGCGACTGGGTCATGAGCGGCGGACGCGCGGACTCTGCCAGATCGGCAGCGGTCTGGCGCGTTCGCCCCGCGCGCGTCAGCTGGGCCATGGGCTCGCTGAGCGGGCCGCCGGAATCCGGATCCATAGGGGACAGATTAAGCTGCGTCCCTCGCCCTCGGGAAGAGGGACAGATGAATCTGTCGATGGTGTTGGCGTAGACCGGATTGACATAGCCCCGTCCCCGGGTGGGACGGCGGTTCCGGTGGCTAGTTCACCCACTGCACCATCACCATCGCGTCGTAGGCGAAATGCGCCATGACCGCTTACCACAACGAGCGGGTGTAGAGCGCGAGCGCGGAGTACACCGCCCCGCCCAGACCCGCAGACACCACGTTCACCCAACCGAATTGGATGTGCGTGAGCGCGAATACCGGCACCAACACCGCCGTCACGGCGGCAATCAGCCCGGCGCGACGCGGCCAGCGGCGCTGCACCGCCAGCGGAATCGACCGGAACACCAGCTCTTCGGGCAATGCCGCGCCGAACAACGGCGCCAGCACTGCCGCCGACAGCAGTCCCGCGTTGGTGCTCGTCTCGAATCGGTGCTCGGACGCCAGCACCTGAGCAGGGTTCAACGGCGGAAGCCATCGTGTCAGCGGATCCGCCAGCACCGTTTGCGCCCCGTAGTACACGGCCGCGACGACCGCCGGCACGACCAGGCACCACAGCACCACCGCCAGCCGCGGTGTCGGGCTGGTGAAGCGAGGCCGCACGAAGCCCAACCGGCCCAGGCTCGCGCGGAGCTCATCGGGCAATCGGGTCGCTCGCGCGGCAGGCGTACCCGTGCTCAGCATCATCGCGAGCAACACCCAGATCAGCGCGATAGCCACTGTCGCCCAAGCCATCTCCAGCGACAGCAACAAGGCCGCACCGCATCCCATGAGCACCGCCCCCGCCGTCACCCCGGTCAACACCACGCGCCGAAAACGTGGGCACCATTTCGCGTCGAACTCGCTCGATGTCGACCGCCGCATCTCGCTCATCACCGTGGACTCTACGGGCCATCAGGCCCCGCCTTCGTGACGTGGCAACGGCCACTCACCCAGCGCGGTGGTGCTCAGTCGTCTTCGTCGTCGTCCTCGAGCCCGCTGATGCACATCAGATGCAAGTCGCCCAGTCGTTTGATCACGACCTCGAGCGGCTCGCGAGCCTCGTAGCGTTGGCCATCGGCTGTCCTGCCGACGAGCCCCAGCAGCGGTGAGGCCATGAATCCCAGCGTGTCTTCGACTTCCTTCAGCGTCGGGACCGGCGCAGTCACGGCCTTCGAGATCGCCTTCTGGAAGGTGCCCAGCTCGGCCTCCGCACCGAAGCGGCGCGCGTTCTCTACCGCTCCCATAACGGCAACGAAGACCTCCAGGCGGCGATGGTAAAGGTCAGCCACTGGTGCGGGGGTATCAGCTGAAACGGTGATGATGTCCTCCTCCGTCGCTGCGAGCTGGAATGGGAATACGTCATGGGCTGAAACGCATGAATCGGGCGAGCACGCGAACGTTAGCCTGCGATCCGGTGATGTTGCTGGTACAAGCCGCGCAGCGTGTCGGAAGAAAGCCCGATCGTCGAGGACAGGCACCGCATTCCCCTGCGTTCTTTACCGTTTGGCCAGTTCAGACCGGTGCAGCAGCACCATCGATTGGTAGTCTCACGGCGTGGATAGGGACCAGTCCCAGCCGGAGGCGTTGCGTGCCGCCCTCGCGGCTGGCAAGGACAGCGGGCAACCCACCCCGTTCGATTTCCGGTGCCGCATCGAAGAATTGACCGTGCAGGCAGCCGACGCTGATCTGATGGGCGACTTCCTGGATGCGCGGCTGGTCCGCAGTAGCGAGCCGGCCGATCTGTCCGAGCTTCCTGTCCCGGGCGGCGAGGACGAGCCTCAGTAAGGCACCCGGTCCGTGAGGATCTCGCCACGTCGACTGCCGCACGCCCAGCACCAGAAAACGGACGGACCCGGCGCGAGGACGGTCGACAATCGAACGGTGGGCCAGCGAAAACGACCTCGTAAGTGCCCCGTCTGCCGGACCACGCTCCCCGCGACGCCCATCCGCGGCGCCGCTACTGCTCTGCGGCCTGCGTCGCCCGCGCCTACCGCGCCCGCAAACGATTCGGCGCGATCTACCAACAGGTACTCGACGCCGGGCAACGTCTCGTCGCCGGTGACGACCCCGCGATCGGCATCATCTGCCCCGGCTGCGGCTGGTGGATCTACCCCGGCGGCCGCAACCTGCGCGCCGACGCCCGTCACTGCTCCCCCACTTGCCGCCAACGCGACTACCGCCGCCGACGCCGCGGCGAGAAAGTTCATGACCATGACGCGCAGCCGTGACATCAGATGCATATGACCCGCGTGAGCGGTGATACGGAACAATCCGCATGTGGTCGATGATGCAGATGACGACGCGTTCCAGACAACGCGGCTGGCCGACGCCGCTCTCCTGGATCAAGACCTGTCGTTGCTCACCTCTGCCGAGGCCACCGCGATCAGCGCCTATGCCTACAACCACTTCGAGCAGATCAACGCGGTCTTGTGGGGTGAAGAGGACAAGAAGACACCGCTGGTTGTCAGCCATATCGAGTTGATCCGCTCCGGTCTGGCGAAATTTCCCCTGCACGAACCGGTGCGGGTCACCCGCGAAGCCCTCGCCGAACGGTTCGGGCTGCGCGGCGAGCGCGACGAGGAAGACCAGGCGCAAGACCTGGTCGAGAAACAGTTCCTCCACCGCGGATTCATGTCGACCTCCGGACTGGAATACCCACCGCCGTCGATGCGTCGCCGTCCGGGCGTGATCCTCGATTTGATCGTGCCGGCGGGCACCCCGGCATTGCGGCTCGGCAACCTCGCGCCGATCAAGTCCGAGCGGGAAGTGCTGCTCATCGACGCGCGCCGGTACGTCGCAAGTAGTGTCGAATGGGACCAGGCGCGTAGCATGTGGCGTATTCAGGGATTCGTGAGGGAGGCGTGACATGGGAGCTTTGACGCAGGAAATGATGCGCGTCGAGCGCGTAGAAACCACGCCTGAACAGCGCGAACAAATCCGCCGAGAAGCCGAGAAGCTCGGCATCAAGTTCCGTCGCCGTACCCCGGCAGCGAAGACCAACAAGTAGCATCAGCAGGCCCGCGCGCGCCACCTGCTGACCCTCACCAGGTGGCCGTCTCCAGTTCGTCGAAGATCAGGATTACCGCATCGGCGAATAGCCGGAATTGCCGCATGTGCGCGTAGCGATCGTTCGGGGTCAGCGTGCGCAGAGTCCACGGATTCGAGGCGGCGGCATCCCAGCACAGCCGGTAACGCCGATACCAACCCCGCTCGCACCGACCATAGGCCCGGGCCCACTCCGCCGGGATGATCTGCCCGTTGCTCGTGGCACGGAGGTCGGCCATTGCCGCCGAAGTCAGAAGAATCTCGAGAACGACGCCCGGGAGCGGGCCGAACCTCAACGGTGATGTCCGCCAACCGGATTCGCCGGACAACGTGAGCAGGTTCGTGAGGTCGTCTGTGATCTGTTCACTGATCGTGCTGCTCACAGCCGCAGCGTAACCCCCGCCCCTGCAGCCAGTGGCCGAAAAAGTTCGTGATCATGACGCGCAGCCGTGACACTGTCACGCCTGCCGTCATCACCCCCGTCGAGCGTGTCGGACCCCTCACTCACACTGGCCGAAACCTGATCCGACCCGGCCCGCTTCTGTGCCGGAACCCGAAGGGGAAAACAGATGTCGGCTCGCGCCTGGGTGGAACGCGCGATCGTCCCCGAGTCCTTGGCACCCGGAACCAAACGCAAGGTCGCGTTGTACGTCTACCTACCCGATGACGAGTACCGGGCCCAGCGGTGGCTACGACGCGTCCTCGGCTCGCGCGTCAAACTCACCCGAGTACAGCACCGCGGCGTGCAGGTCTGGCAACTCAGTCCCACCCACCTGATTCCGCTGGCCGGGGCCCTCGCCGACTCCTACGGCGTGGTCAAGATCCGCCTCGAGATCCTCGTGGAAGTGGACCGGTGCGACACCAAATGCCGCGACGCGAAGGCCAGTTCGGTCTGGGAATGCCTCTGTTCGTGCGCCGGTGAACATCACGGCGGATACGGCATCCGCAGCGACTGGTACCAGACCGGCCGCAGCACCCTCAAGAAATACGAAAAGACCCAGATCGACCAACTCATCGTCTCCGCCGGGCTGATCCCAGTGCGCCAGCATGTACCCCGCCCCGCCCCGACTCCCAAACCCGCGCCGCCGCAACCGTTCCGGCCGCGACCCCGGCCAGCCCTGCCCCCGCAGCATCTCCCCGCGACACCGCCGACCCCCACACCGCGGCCGGTGGCCGACGTTCGACCACCCGCACCGACTCCGCCGCAGCGGCGAGTGATGCCCGACGTTGCCTATTCCAGCGGTCCGCGGTACGTGGCCGGCGACAGCTGGACGAGCAACCGGTACACGCCGTCCCAGCCGCCCGCACCGGCGCGGAACCGCCGCGCGAGCGGCGGCATGGGTATTGCCCTCGCCGTCGCCGCGACTGGGATCGTGGCCGTCGTGGTCGGCATCTCCGTCATGCCCCACCATCCGGCCGCCGATCCCCCACGAACAACCCAGGCCGGTATCCCGGAACCTGCCCCCGAGCCCCCACCGGAGCCGTCCACCGACGTACCGACGACGCGCCAATTCCCGCCCGGCTGCTACCCCCTGCAACAGGGTTGCTGACGCGATCCGGCAATCAGTTGCCACGGTAAAGCGTGACGCTTTACCGTGGTGGCATGGCGAAACTGAACATCAGTCTTCCCGACGCGACAGCGCAAGCCCTGCGCGAGAGCTCGGACGGCAACGTCTCCGCCGAGATCAACCGGGCCGTGCTCCAGCGGCTCGCGGATAAAGAACTGCGGCGCATCGCCGCACACGAGCAGCAGAACCCGCCGCAGTTCAGCGACGCCGACTTGATGCGCATCGGTATGGGCTTGCCCTGTGAGTAGGGAGCTGCGCCAGGGCGACATCTACACCATCGCCGCTGGTGACGGCTATCTGACAGTGGTGATCGTCGACGGCCAAGCGCTGCTGCGCCACCGGGACGTGGCGGTGGCGGTGCCAGTGGTCGACGCCCGCGAGATGCCGCAAGACCTGCGGATCTTCTCCGTGGGATGGGACGAAGGCCGCGTGCTCGCCGTCCACCGTTTCATCCCCTGCGTGCGGTTGGTGCTCGAGGCCGGAACCTACGACGGAACGGTGTCCACCGAGATGCTCGACTTCATAAAAATGGTGCTCTCCGTGCGGTTCGACCTCTGACGGCGGGACTTCTGACATTCCCGCAACGCGCCTCACCACCGCACGGCTGGTCGAATTGGCCTGCATCGCCGTGCATTCCGCATTCGGCGGGCTTCCTCCCAGTCTGCTCACGCCCACCGGTTCCACCGCGCCGGAGTTCTCATTGACGCTGAATCCCGGCTATCGCGGTGTAGCAGGGGCGGCACACCGGCAGGGGCACTTCTGTGTGGCCGTCCTCGGCTTCGACGCGGATCAGCAGACCAGGTTCTGCCGCGGACAGGCAGGTCGATTGCTCTGCGCCGCTCGGGTGGTAGAACGCGCAAATGCATCGGCACCCACCGGGGCGGTGCTGCTGCCAGGAGAACAGCGCCCAGGGCCTGACAGTCAGAATCGGCGGCGGTTCGACCATGGGAAGTATTGGACCACTGCCGGTGCCGTGGAGTCTGTCGGTGGGCGGTGCCATCATGACCTGGTCATGCGCTGGCAAGCGATGAGCAGGGGTTGCGATGACGTCAGTGAAAAAGCCTCCGGCAGATTTCGGGCCGATACAAGCCCAGCGCGAAATCGGCATGGCCGGTTGGCAATTCGAGGCCGCGCTACGACGCGGGTTGATCCCCCGCGCCGATAGGGGCGGTCGGTGGTCGGCTGAGGTGGTCGCCGCCGCCACCGCGCGCTGCGCGGAGATCATCGCAGCGCTACCGGAAGGGCGACCGGTCGGTGCGCACAAGGCCGCCGAACGTATCGGCGAACGCCTGGACGGCGTCAAGGTCTGGGCCGCCGAGGTAGACATCCTCGCCGAGCGTGGCTTCCTGGTCGCGATCGACGAATACAAGGGCAATCCCTGCTACGACCTGCACGACCTGGACAGCGTCGCCGACGAGCACGCCGAGCTGATCACACAACTGGTCGCCGAACGCCAAACCTGGCTGCAAACCAGCATCAGCGACAACGACGCCCGCGACCGACTGCGTTGGAGCCGTGAGGAATTCGCGCGGGTGCTGCGTGAGCGCGGGATCACGGCCGGACGGTTCAAACGGTTCGCCCTCGCCGACATCGAGGCCCTCGCCGAGGATGCGGAACTCGATGTCGAGGTGCGGGGCAGGCGGCTGCTGGGTCCGGATCAGGCCGCGGAGTACTTGCAGATCCGCCGCCGCGATTTCGACTATCTGACCAGCGCCGGATTCGTCTCGCCCGCCAAGCACGTCGATTCCCAAGTGGGTCGCAACCGGTATGTCACCGTCGCGCTCTACACCGCCGCGTCCCTGGACGACGTACTCGATATCCCTGGTATCGACTGGGAAGCGCTGCGCAGCGTGCGGCCGGGTGATCCGTCGCCGCTGCGCGAGTTCACCGCGCTGCCGATCGCGCGGGCCACGTTGGTGCGCGGCCTGGCGGCCGACCTGTCGCACACGCACGCCACGGCGGTGACCGCGCGCTACGACTACCGCGCCGACGCGTGGCAGCTGCACTGGGTCACCGGCGGCGCGCAGCCGCTGCGTGAGGACACCGTGCGCGCCGAGATCCGCGCCCGCGCCGAATTGAAACCCTACCAGCGCGAGATCACCTTGCACCCAACCGATTCCGACCAGGAGAACACCGACTGATGGACCACTCGCACCCCGGTTTCGACGTTCCCGACGACGCCGACCCATTCGGCGACCGCGGCGTGGACGGCAAGCTGCTGGGCAGCTTCGTCGGCGCCGCCTTCGACGGCTGCACCTCATGCCAGGACGCCATCCTCACCCTGCTCGTCCAGAACGCACCCACCACCGCGCGACTGGTCGAACTGGCCTGCATCGCCGTGCACTCCACACTCGGCGGGCTCCCTCCCGCCCTGCTCACGCCCACCGGCTCCGGACCGACCACCCCGGAGTTCGCGCAACTGGCCCGCGCCGGGCTCGACGGCGACAACACCGCGATGTTCGCGCTCTGCGAGACCATGAGCCCTGAACAGCGCCGGGCAGCCGCCAATACCGCCGCCGATCTCCTCATCGGTCAGCTCTGACACCAGACCGGGAAGCCGACAAGGCCGCCGCGGGGCGCACGGGCCTTGTCCGACACGCTCCGGCCGCCGGTGTGTCGGGCACTGGCCCGCTGTAAAGCCCAGTGCCGGAGGATATTTGGCCCTACCCTCGAGACCGTGCCGAGTCCTGATTTCATGATCGGTCCGGGTGGCCGAGCCCCCGCCGAGATCGACGACGCGAACGTGTTGACCGGAACCATCGGCGATGAGCCGGTGTTGATGCTGCTGACCCGATTCCGAGCCGCTCAGATCGCCGCCGATGGCGTGCTCGTCTCCGGTGACGCGCTGGAATCCGCCGTCCGAGACCGCGGTGCCCGCCCGATGACCGATCTCGACTTCGACGGCGACCCGGTGCCAGGGTGGCGCGTGGTGATCGACGCGCGCCGCACTCGCGTGCAGATCATCACCCCTGATCAGGAGTCTCTACGACGGAGGCCTTGCGTGCGAGCCCGCCTGGTATCAGCAGGTGGCAGAGCGCCAGCGCAACGGCCGCGGGCTCGTACTGATCACCGGTGCGGCCGCCCCCACCGAGGCGGCCGCGCTGGACATGATCAGCGCCGGACTGGCCAGCTGGCTGCGGACACCGGTCGAGATCGCGATCTGACTCGTGCCGGTGCCCCGCGCAATGGAAGCCTGTCAGCTCAAGAAGCTCTCCAACCAATCCCAGAGATCGCCCGCCGCCTGGTCCACCTCAGCCCCGACGATCTTGCCCACGGCCGCGCCGATCATGCTGCCCAGCAACGGCTTCCAATGATCGGCCCAACCACGTGCCCGATCGTTGCCCCGAGCATCGTTGTCGCAGTTGTCATTTCGTTCCGGCTGCTGCCGGTCGTTCGGTTCTATCATGCACCGAAACGTAGAAATCGAGTTCTCCAACAGGAATTCTCGCGAATACATAACTACTCGTCTCGGTGCGCAGTGCGGATCGCGAGCCGCTCTCACCGCTTCCGATCGCCGCGCGGATACCTATCGACGGCGGAGGTCGGTCCCGTTCGGCGGCGCGAGTGCGCGGGCCGGGCACCACTGCGTCATCTCGAGACGTCCGTGATCGTTTCCCGTCGACACCGTGAACGACACGAGCCCCAACCAGCTGCCATCGTTGACGCGAGCCCAAGCCCACAACCGTCCCGGCACCAGGCCAGACAGACTCAGCCCGCCGGCCTTCACCCGCATCGGGAGTTCGTCACGGCGAAAGACGTGACCGTCGGTGGGTATGGCGACTCCGAGATCGACCAGAACAGCTACCGGAGGATCGACAGCACGCCGCAGCGACGGCGTGAACTGCTCGGGCCACTTCTCGAACATATGAGCGATACTAGACGTGTCATCCGAGCGGGCCCCGGCGCAGCTATCGAGTGAGCGCGCGCCAAGATCGGATTCGATTACGCTCTTGCTATAGGGACAAGAAGGGGGAACCGCGTGAGAATACGAGTTGGTTCCGCTGTTCTCGCCGCGCTGGTGTTGAGCGCGTCCGGTTGCTCCGGTGGCGAGGGCGCGACCAGCGATTTCGCATCACCTTCGTCCTCCCCGGGAAACCAGCACGACAATCCCGCCGAGATCCCAGTTCCGGAGAGCGACCGCAAGACCGCGGAGTCGGCCGTCCTCACCATTAACGATCTGCCCATGGGGTCCACGACCAGGGGTCTGCGAAATCGGATGTGGCCGCGTCCTCCCCGTCATGGAAGAACACCCCAGACTTCCTGGCCTGTATGCAGATGGATCAAGCGGCGCTCACCATCGTCGGACCGTGGGCCGAGTCGCCGAACTTCACCGTCCCCGGCAAGGGCATCGTCGGATCTCGCGTCACCCTCGCTTCGAGCGTGGATGCGGTGATCAATGGAACGCGGATCTACCACGACAGCCGGTATGCCAGCTGCGGTTTGAGTTCGCTGCGCAGTCAGCAGGTCCCCGAAGGACTCAGTTTCGAATCGGTCGAGGCCCTGTCGTTTCCGAAGCTGGGTGACGACACCGCCGCCTACCGAACAATCGTGTCGGCCAACATCAACGGGAAAGCGACGACCGGGATCCAAGACGCCGTCCTGATCCGAGTCGGTCGCGCGCAGGTGGCAATGGAGTTCGATGGCGACAACGCGACACCGTTCCCGATCGACGAAGCACACAGGCTCGCGCAGATCGTGGTCGCTCGCCTCCCCGATAGTCCGGGTGCCAGTCATCCAAGGTGATTATGCGTTCGGTCCGTTGGGCACCAGGTCGCGTACCGGCATCGGGAACGGATAGCGGCCCGGCGCATCGGTGACGGACTCGATCACGGCGCGGCCCTCATCGTCGAACTCGAGCACCCGGAACACCGAGACACCGGCCGGTCCGATCCGGACCTTGTCACCCACCTTCACCATGCCGCCCACCCTAAACGACCGTCCAGAACCGGTGAGCGCGCCGCCCGTGGATGGCCCGTAGCCGATTCTGGGGTAGGTCTACCCCTCCCCGGCTCTTTCGGGGCCGTAGGAGAGGCACACAGACGGGTTGGTGAATAACGCCCGTTATCCACCAACTCCCGTAGAATCGGGCGCGGCGACGTCGGCCGACGCTGCGCCCGCCCGAAAACTCGATTCCCCGTTATCCACCAACCTCGCCGAAGGAGGAAGCCCGAGTGGTTGTTTCGGCCCTACGCGACACCCGCGACGTCCTCACCGACGCCCTCGGAACCGACCACCCCCTCGTCGCCCCCATCGACGACTTCCTCACCGACCTGCGCAACGCCGGCCGCTCCCGCAACACCATCAAGGCCTACCGCGGCGACCTCATCATGTTCGCCCGCCACCACCACGACGAGCTCGCGGCCCTGACCGTCGCACCGGTTCGCGCCTACCTCTCGGAGAACATCGACAACTCCGCCGCCACCCGCTCCCGCCGCCGCTCGGCGGTGAAAGCCTTCTGCGCATGGGCGGTCCGCCAAGAACTCCTCGAGGCGAACCCGGTCGACAAGACCGAAGCCGTCACCGTGCCCAAGGGGCTGCCCCGGCCCGCCCCCTACGAGCAGGTGCACAAGCTGCTCAACACGATCTGTGCGCGGCGGCCCCGCAAGGACGTGCCGATCGACGTCCTGCGCGACCGGGTGCTGTTCGAACTCGCCTACGTGTGCGGGGCGCGCGCGGCCGAAGTGTGCGGCGCCTACGTCGAAGACCTCGATTTGCGCGTCGACAACGAGCACATCACCCTGCACGGCAAAGGCGACAAGACCCGCGTCGTGCTGCTCGACGACCGCGGATTCGTCGCCCTGCTGCGCCTCTACCTCCAGCGCACCGGCTACACGAATGGCCCCCTGTTCCGGCCGACGATCAACGGCGGACCCGGCCCGATCTCCTACAACGCCGTACTCAACCGGTGGATCAAATACCGCACCGCCGCCGGCGTCGACCTCGAAATCCATCAGCTGCGCCACGCGCACGCCATGGAACTCATGGACTCCGGGGTGTCGCTCGAGGTCATCCGCCGTCGTCTCGGACACGCCAAAACCGAGACAACCCAGATCTATGCCCAAGCCCGAGATGAACTGGTAGACAACGAAATTCGCGCCGCACGCAGACGACGCGATGCCGCCCGACGATAGCCGGTGACTCGATGTGTCACGGCCGAATTCCACCGTCCGGCTGCTGCACCTCCTCCGCGGTGATGCGGAAGGTCAGCGTGCCCATCGGAATGTGCCCGGCGCCGACATCGGTCAAGGCCACGACTTCCTCGCCATCGAATGTGGCGGTGAACCGGACCCGTGCGACCTCTCGGGCCACCTCGCCTGCGTCGTTGAGGATCCGTGCCACGAATTCGGCGAGGTGAACGAGCCTCAACTTCTCCAGCGTCGACGGCAGTACCGTCTGAATCGGCGGCATCAAACCCGCGGGCAGCACGAAAACCGGTGGGGCATCGGGCACCTGCTGCGGCCAGGCCAGATTCATGATCTGGTGCACCGTCAGCGCGAAGTCACGGTGACGGCCCGCCTCCTCGACGCTGCTCATTCTGACGGCCACGCAGTTCTCCCCCACATGCCGCGCCAGAGCTCGCAGTGGACTGCCCGGGATCCGCCCGGCGGTGAGTGCGTCGGCGACGATATCGGCCGTCAGCGATTCGACGAGCGCCTTGTCCTCCCCCGACAGGCCGCTGTCCTCGATCTGATTGTCCGCCAACGTGTTTCCCTCCCTATCAGACCGCTCAGGATGTCGGCGTCGACGTGTGTCGCCGCTGGGCCACGATGGCGATGACGCCCGCCAGCGCCAAGCCGGTACACGCAGTGCGCGCCAGCACGTTGATCACCACGGGCTCGTCAGCGAGAACCGGCATGGACACCGCCAGCAGGCCCGCCCCGGCCACCCACATCGGCAGTGTCACCCGCCTGACCCGATCCGACCATCGGAAGCCATAGGACACGAAGCCCACCAGCATGCCGGAGACGAACAAAACCCAGCCCACCCCGAACACCATGCTCACCGTTGTGCCTTCCGATCGCGTTGGAGTTCCGATCCTTTCGAGCAGTATGGCCGGTGGCACCGGCAACTTCGGTCGGCGACATCTTCGCCGGCCTAGCGGGAGTACCCGAGGTCGCGATTGCGCTGTGGGCTCATGCCCGGGTCAAGGCGACCGTGGGTCGGTGTGATGGGCTGCTGTGCCTGGGGGCGCCGCCGGACCGCAGCCGACGGAGGATGTGCGCGGCCTGCCTGTACAGCGGCCCTCACCGCCCTGGCGTCTGCCTCTCGCGCCTGACTCAGGGTCCGCCGCGCGGCCGCCCATGCCTGGTTACGCAGATCCATCAGCGCAGTGACATCGACGTCGACGCGGCCCCGGTTTCGAGCTGGCGATCGATGCGCTCGAGGCGATTGATGACCTGGTTGGCCTGTTGCACGTCCGGTGCAGGTGTGCCGGACAGGGTGTCGATGACCGCGCGGTACTGCGAGGCAAGGCCGCCCGCGGAGCTCGGACCGAGGGCGCTGCGGCCCTTCGTCGCGGTGAGCAGACGGCGCACGGCCTGCTTCTCCTCGCGCTCGCACAGGTTGATGACGTAGGTGTAGAGCCGCGGCAGCGCCCACATCGGCAAGGAGTCCGGTTCGAACACTTCACCGCGCCTGCCAATGTCGTCCAAGGTGGTGGCCACCCGGGCGTAATCGGCGAGGCACCGGGCCGCGCGCACCTGATCGCAGGCCGCCAGCAACCGGCTTTCGAGGTAGGCGTGGCGCTGCATCGACCGGCGCGCCTCATCGTCGACCGCGGCCTCGCCAGCTGCCCGCAGGTAGCCGTACAGCATCAGCGCGCGAAACTCGTCGCCCTGGCCTTGATCGAGGGCTCGGGCGATCGGCTCGAGAGCCTCGAGCGCCGACCGGATCCGCTGGTACTGCTCCAGCGCGCCGGGCTCACGCACCGCGCGCATCCGGTCCCACAACCCCCGCAACTTGTACTCGAATGCGCTCATCCCCAGCCCCTTTCGGCTCACGCCGATGCTATCGGGACACCGGCCGCCCTCGTGGAAAGAGCGGCAGAGCAGTCACGTAATCTCGCGGTCCGGCTGGTCCCCTCCTCCGTGGCTTCTGGAGGTTCGGCATTCTGAGCCAGTCGCGGGCGCAGGATTGCCGATGCCGGTCGCCACAGGATCATCAGCACGCGCTCTGCGGCTGTTCGCCGCTCGGGAACTGTCGAGAACACTGCGGTCAGGGACAGGATGCACAGCAGCGAGATCGCCGCCAGCGCAGTGATTCCGCCGTAAGTAGGAATTGCCTCGAACAATGATCCACCTCGGATCCGGGTCCGGATGGCGAGGAGTCGTCAGGAGTTCCGAAGGCGCGACACAACCCCATCCAGACGTCTTTCAACGTCGGGCGAGACGTTCGACGAACGTCTCGGATGGAGATGTGTCCTATAGACAACCTTCCCGTCGACCGAGGAGCTGACCGAATCCTACCGATCGGATCCGACATCGTTGTCCTGCAAAGACTTCGTGTCGCACATGACCGAGGAGAAATTTCCCAGCGATCGACCACGGCCCCGCCGCGCAGATCTCGCCGAGCGGCCATCACTTTCCGGTGCCACTACCTCGCGTGTACGCGTGGGCCGCCGTCAGCAACAGCCCTTTGAGATGGTCGAGGGGGTATCGATCAGCGCGGGTCATGAACGGCACGGGCGGGCTGGGCGGGCTCAACGTCAGGACCGGACGGTACTCGAAGTCCGTCCCGTCGACCGTCTTCACCTTGTGGTGAGGAAACGGCGGATAGTTCGGTTCGTCCTCGATCCACTTGGCGTGCTGGCGAATTCCGGTGTCGAACAGCGCCTGGTCGAGATCATGCACGAGCACCCGCGCGTAGCGCCCGTCGGTGAGCAGCATTTCCCCGTTTCCTCTGGTGGCCCACTCGTTTCCGGGCGGGCGAAGCCACCAGCCATGCGCCACGATCTCGACAGCGTGAAGACACCATTGCCGCGAGGTGAGGAATCCGGTCTTCTCCTTCACCGCTTTCGCGCCGATCACCCGGCAGACCGGCTCCGGGGTGCAGCTTTGCCGCTTGAGCAGCGCCAGGAACTCCGCGACCAGCCGCACGCGCTGCTGATGCTCGTCGGCCTTGGCCGCCGCCGCATCGCGCTCGGCGGCATGAAGCTTTTCGAGGTTGTCTTCCAAGTCGCCCATCGCCTGATTTTCCCACCGACCTCCGACATTTTCCGTCGGATCGGTTGGACCGCAACGGTATTCGCGCACCGGGGAGGCGCGTCGGCACCGGCAGCGCTGCATTGTTGCGGCTATCGGTCACCATCAGCACCGAACCGGACCCAGTGATGAGGGCAATACGCCCGGCGATCGAGGGCGCGAGCGTCCACACCCACCCCGCGCCCTGCCTCGCAGTCGCGGCGTTCAGCTGCGCGTAGGTCTTCTCACAAGCAACGGTGCAGGTGCTCCGGCAACTCCAGCATCGGGAAGTGGTCCACCCATCGCTTCCACGTCGCCAGATCCAGCAGCTCCCGGGCGACGCCGTACTGGACCGACGTGTCCTCCAGTTCTGCGGTAACGACCACCCGCGACTGCGCCTGCTCACACGAAAAGACGTGCTCCACCTCCGAGACCGTCAACGCCAGGGCACGGCCTTTGGGGCCGTCGAATTCGATCCGCTCACCCGCTCGAGGTACGACCGGTCCATGCACGACGACCTGCAACGCCAAATCGTCACAATCGTCCTCGGGCAGCGAGGGCACCGGAATAAAGAGCAGGTACCGCATCACTGCCGGTGCGGTACTGGCGGATTCAGCAGCAGAGTCCAGCATCGGTGTGCTCCTCGGAGTCGATGACGATGTATCCGAACACAGGGGACCTGTGGCTCTCAGTCGACCATGCGCATCAGGTCGCCGGTGGCGCGGTGCAACGGAATGTCGGTGGCCGCTTGTTCGAGGGCGTCCATCGCCCGCGTGAGCAGGTGCCCGGATTCGGCACTGGCGCCGTCTTCCCGGTCGACGTTCACCGCGGTCGCGGCGGCGTGCAGCATCGCCTGCAACGCCGCGGCCACGAGCCGGACCGTGCGCATGAGGCTGTCCCCGGATCCGATGTCCCCGGCACGAGGAATCGGACCGGGGAAGTCCAGGGTTTGCAGAGCACCGGCCAACCGCAGGGCCTGCCAATGCAGGTAGGCAAGCTCGTCGACCTGGCTGCGGCAGTCGAGGCCGACGAAGGCCATCAGCGCCGCCTCGTTCATCTCGCGCGGGGCGGCCCCGGACTCGCGGTAGGCGGTTTCGGCGGTGATGAGCCGGGCTTGCACCTTCCCCATCAGCGCCGCCCACATCTGCACCGTCTGCATCTCTCGATCGGCGGCCTTGTCGAGCTGGACGATCATGCCGAACTTGCCCAGCAGGTCGACGATCTCCTCGAGGGCATCTCACCGGCATAGGGATGCTTGCCCTGGTCGATCATGCTGTGTACCACCGCATTCCGTCCGCTCACTCACCAAGTCACGCCGAAGCGTAGTGCCGAATACGAGCACGGGCAGCCGATGCCCCGAAGTCTGTTCGGTCGTGGCCTAATCACGTCCGAGAAGCGGCGCGGACCTTTCCGCACCGGCTGAGCCGATGCGGAAAGGTCCGCGCTGGGGTCGAGGTCCTCGGGCCACTCACCCCACACACCGGTACGCAGGCGGCGAGTGTGGCCCTCCCCGACAGCCCGCAGAGCGGCCGTCCACACCGCCGGTTCGACCCCGTCGGCAAACCTCAGCCCCGGAAGCACGGCAAGCGCGGTACGCAGGCTCGGATGCAGCGACTGGTGCATCACGGTCCCATCGACGGCGGTCACTGTCAGGACACCGACCGGTGCCGCCGACCGTGCCAGCCGCGCCAAGACCTCCAGCTCTCCCCGGCCGCAGCACCGAAATGGTCGACGACCTCGCCGCAATGCTCGGCCAGCCGCAACCGGATACACCGACGAGCGATATCGCGTTCATCGGCGCCCAACAGCTCGGTCAGCTCGGCCATGGCCGGCGGCCGCGCCGCCGACCACCCTGCGATCAGGACCTCATCGGCGGCCCCGTCCCACAGCGGCAGCCCATGCCGATGATGCGCCTCCCGGACGAATGCCTCCCACTCGAAATCCGGCGCGGTCGCCATCTTGCGCAACGCCCGCAGCGCCGACTTGTCCGCATACGCCTCATCCAGCAGCCACCGCGCCCGCGCCCGGACACCGGTAGGTGTGCGATCACAGAAATCGGCGACATCATCATCGTCGAGACCACGCGCGAGCGCATCGAACAGCAACGCGTAGTCCTCGGCGGTCCACGGTTGGCCTTGCCGGGCCGGGCGGTCGGTGGCGGTCATTAGAACCCCCTCACATCGATCGTGGCATCAGGCCAGGCCCTGCCGGTGAACAGCACCCTGTATCCCTATGGCGGCCAAAGGAATACGAATGCGATGCCGCCGCCACCATCATCAGCCAGCACACCGACAAAGGGTGTGACGCAATACAGACCGTGGGGCAGCGGGGTGTCAATTGGGACCAACTACCAGCGGGTTAAGGCTCGCGATCTTGCCGTCGCTCCGCCCGGACGCCGTAACGGGGGACGCGCATGGATTCCCCGAAGTAGCGTACGAGCATGGCTCTGATATTCGCCGTGGTGTCCCTGTTCGTCGGTGTTTTCGTTCTCTCCCTTGCCGTCTGTCGGCTCCCGGTGGTCGCGCGACGTATCGCCCGCGCCGAAGAGCGTGACCGGGCCCAATTGCAGGAGTGGGAGCACCGGATGGGGCGCCGTAAGACCGCCGCGGACGAATGGCGTGACATCCTCGGATACTGACCATCCATGCCCCCGTCGCCAGTGCCTGACGACGAAGACGGGAAAAATCGTCGTGGGGTCGGCCACAATGCGGGGATGTCGAGACTGTGGCTGGAAACCATGGGCGGCCGGTTCGTGCGTGCCGGCCTCATCGCCGAACTGGCGACAACGAAACTGCCCAAGAGCGATCCGCGGTCGCCGGACCGGTTCACCGTGACCGCCTACATGACCTACCCATCCGGCAGCGACGGCCGAGTCAGTCCAGACCGCAACCACTTCGGAGAATTCGACACCCAAGACCTCGCGAAGCAGAAGCTGGGGCAGCTGCTGCGCCTGTTGGTCACTCACGCTGACGCGAGGGCCGTGATCGCACTGCGCGGCACCGAGATCACCGTCGAGCCCATCGAACCTGACGGACCGACCAGCTGATTCCGCCATGCCTCGCTTGTGCGCGGGCGCTCATGCCTGCGGTCGTGGCAGGGACGGCCGCGGCGCGTCGCTATCGAGGTAACGGGCCACCTTGGTCACATACTCTGCCGCCTCGCTACATGATTCGCTGACGGTCGGGCGCATCTTCGTGTTCCCGATCAGATTGGCCAGCACGTAACTGATGTGGCCGAGAGCGCGCCCGATCTCCACCGCGTGCGCCGGCATCGGAATATCGGGCTCCCCGTCGTCGAATCGAGTTCGATCACGACGCCACACCACCTTGACCGGCGAACCGGGCCCGGCATCCTCGGCCGCGGCTACGCCGTGGTTCTCGACGAATTGCCTGACCGCGTGAATGACCGCCGTGTTCAAGCTGATGTGATCGCGTTCGGCTACTGCGCTCAGTTCCGCGTGGAGTTCCCCTGGTAACCGCAGGGTGAAAGTTTTGTCAGCCATGGTTGCACGATAACACCAATTTGGTGTCATACTGCTGATGTGCTGCACAACCGCAAGCGACGACCCGGCACTGGGCACCACCGCATCCGGCCGCACGCGGCGGACCTGCGAACCATGCGGCACGTCACGGTAGGTTTGTCAGCGAAACATCCAGCGGCACTACTTGTTTGGGTCGCACCATCAGCAGAAGGAGGCATCACCGATGCTCGAAGAGCAGAATCGGTCCGTACTCGATCAGATGCGCGGATTCTCGTGGTCCAGCGAGGAATCGGTGGCCTACGAGGCGGCCATCGAAGCCGTGAACAAGGCCGTGGGCGCCTACTCCGCACTACTCGCCGCGCTCGAAACCGCGGAATCCCCCGACCCCGCGGCCATCGCCGACGCGCTCAGCGCCCAGCAGCGCCTGGCGCGCGTGCGTGAACAACTCGACCCCACCGACCACGACCAGATCGCCGCCACCCGCGGCAGATGACCGATCTGGTGCAGCAGGTGCGCGCGGGAATCACCCAGTGACCAGTCCCGACGAGGCCGAACGGTATCGGCTGTCCGACGCCGAGAACGAGCGCATTTTCCGGCAACGGATCGTGCCGCAGCTGCTCGCCGGCCGCACCTCCCACCAGCGCCCGACCGTGGTGTTCCTGACCGGACAGCCCGGCGCGGGCAAAAGCCGCGTCGGCGCGATGCTGGCCGAGATACTCAACACCCGCGGCGGATTCGTCGACATCGACAGCGATCTCTACAAGCCCTACCACCCCCAATACGACGAGCTGCTCGCCCGCGACGACACCCTCATGGCCGCCTACACCCGCGCCGACGGGCGCGCATGGATGGCCAAAGCCCACCAGTACGCCCGAGACAACAAGATCAACGCCATCATTCAGGAGACCTCGCAGAACGCCGACGCGGTCGCGCACACGATGGGTGAATACCGCGCCGCCGGATTCCGGGTGGAAGCCATGGTGCTCGGCGTCTCACAGGCCCTGAGCAACCAAGGCATCCTCAACCGCTACTACGAGCAGGTCGCAGACGGCGGCCGCGGCCGCCTCACGGTGCAAGCCAACGCCGACGAGTCCTACCGCGGCATCCTCGCCCTCGCCGACCGCATCGATGCCGACGCGCTCACCGATCAGGTCGCGGTGTTCCGGCGCGGCGAAGACGTACCCCGCTACCGCAATACCCTCGATAACCGGGGACGATGGGAATCGCCTCCCGCGACCCGCACGGCGATCGAGACCGAACGCCAGCGCCCCTGGACGAGTACGGAGATCACCGACTTCCTCACCGTCCAGAACAAGCTGCGCACCGCCGTCGACAGCGGCAACGACAGTGTGCTGCGCGCCGACGTGCGCCCAGAATTCTCCGCACGGCTCACCATGGTCGACAGCCAAGCCATTGCACTGCTGGCAGCATCCGCCGCCGCCACCCCGCACGAGGCGAACGCGCCCAGCTCAGGCCCCGGCAAGTCAGACCCGGTCGTGGAGGGCATTCCCGGCGATCTGGAACGAGACTCGCACAGCCAGCCCGAGGGCGTCACGGCCGAAACCGCTGCTGAACGCGCAGCCCGGATCGCAGGCTATGCCTTCGGCGGATCGGCGCAATCATCGAACTACCTTTCGCAGACCCTCGACCCTTCACAACCGGCACCCGATACCCCCGGGCCAGGGCACTCGCCGACCCGAGATCGCTGAGGAAAAGATCTGGAATGCCCGCGCACGGGTCGTAGTAGCGATGCGGAACAATCCCGGGGGGGGTGGCAGACGATTCCGGGTTCGGTGATATCCCGCTCGCCGATACGGTATTGGCCGGGCAAAACCTCGATCTGTTGACCGACGCCGAGAAAGGCACCATTCAGGCGTACGCGAACAACGGGTTCGAGCTGATCAACAAGGCGATGCGCGGCCACACCCCGATGACGCCCGCCGTGGCGGCGCGGATCGCGCTCATCCGATCCGGGCTGGCCAAGTATCCGATCCCTACAGCTGTGCGCGTCAGCCGGGAAGTGGACGCCGCGCTCTACGGCATCACCGACGAGGCATCGGCATACGCGTTGCTCGACGAGGAATTCATCGAGCCCGCCTTCTGGTCCACCAGCGGATTGCTGGATCCACCCCGCGACCTGCGCCACATCGACCCGATCGTCCTCGAACTGATATTGCCCGCCGGAACCCCCGCGCTGCGGCTCGGAGAGCTCGCGGAAGTCCCCGCCGAACGTGAGGTGCTGCTCATTGACAGCCGCCACTACCTGATCGTCAACATCGCCAAGAACCCCGCGGGGAGTAGGATATGGCGCATTCAGGCACTAGTGATGGAGGGCGACTCGTGAGCGCATTGACGCAAGACACGCTGAGCCCCGTGCGGGTGAAACGGACCCCCGAACAGGCAGCCGAGCGCCGCCGCCAAGCCGAGGAACTTCTGGGCCGCAAGCTCCCCCGCGCCCCACCCCGGCGGCTGCCGGCCCCGCGACAAATAGCCCACCGGCCGCGCAGATTGGCACGCAGCGTCATAGACAAACGTCCACTGCGAGGAATCAACCGATCCTGTTCCTCCGCATCCGGCGGATATCGGCACGCCCGTCGGACGTGATGCCCACCCGCGCGCAGCGACTTCGGCACCGCGACCGGTCAGCGGGGCAACTCGGTGAGGAAATCCGAGATCGCCGTCCACGCCAGCGTGTGCGTGCGCTCGAGATTGAGAGCGTGGCCGCTGCCGGGCACCAACACCGCCCGCACACTCGCCCGCGGGCCGAACAATCCGCGTTCGGCCTCGGCGACCCCATCCGCTGAACGGCATTCGATCTCGCCCGGACCGCAGGTGAGCAGGTCCGCGGAGCCGAGCACGATCAGGACCGGGACATTGACCCCCGCCGACTGCGTGGCCAGCGCATCGCGCGCAGTCGGGGCCTCGAGCACCGAACCGACATCGCGGAGCTCCGCGGCCGCGGAGATCACCCCGGATCGGTGTTGGCCTCATTGAAACCCGAATCGGCGCGGCCAGGCCGCGTCGTGACATAGCCGGGATCGAGCCCCATGTCAGCGAATCGCGGGTCCTGCGCAGCCGGTGCCGTCGTGACCGGTGACGCCGTGAGCGTCACATACGAGATCCAGTTCTGGCGCAAACTGGTCGCCACCACCGCATCCACACCCTCGGAGACCGAGGCGACACCGTAGGCCACGCGCGACCCGTAGCTGTGCCCCACCAGCACGACCGAGCGCGCCCCGGCATCAGCGTGCCCTCGCGCAGCGCGTCGACGACCTGCCCGATAGCGCGCACATGCGCGGCATAGGTCACCATCGAGCTGGGCGGATGCCATGAGCTGCCGGTGCCGAGCCGATCGACGGCCAACGTCGCCTCGCCCCGCCGGTTCATCTCTCGAACGTAGGAGTACTCGCCGCTACCGTAGGCCAGGTTCCAATATCCGCGATTGTTGAGCCAGCCCGGAATCAGCACCTGGACCCGGGTAGCGCTGGGCGGCACGCAGAGCGTGCCGGCGATATCGCCTGTGGCACCGTCGATTTCCACCGGAATCCTCACCTCCCGGCACCCGGAGGCTTCCGCCTGCGCCACCGGCACGGCCACGATCCCCGCGGCCGCCCCGACGGCCAGCACCGCGAGCAGCCCCGTCCGGGCACCCCACCTCAATTCGAATCTCCTCCCGGCACACCATCTTCGGCGGCCTCGAGTCTAGGACAGCGCCGCTAAGGCCACCGGTTCGCGCCGATCATCGTCCGCGCCAGCGACAACGGCGTTCACGCCGGCGCGGCCGCGGTCGTGAGCCCGGCCACCAGCGCCAACAGTCCAGCGACCTGCAACAACAAAGACAGATGCCAACTCCGGTGCGCCCCTAGATGTTCGGCCGCCCGGCCCAAACCGACACTGGCAGTCATCGCGCCGGCGGCCCCGGCCAGCACGAACAACATCACCGTCGCCCAGGCGCGCACCGCGCCGGATCCGCCGCTGCGGCGGCGATCCGGCCGAGCTGACCGTGCAGGCCCACCCCCGCCCCGAACTGCGCGACCGCCAGGACCACTTTCATCGCGGACACGCGCAGGTAGTCACCGCGCGAACTCTCCTCCACCGGTTCGGTCACCGCGCGGGCGTGGTGGCATCCCCACGCGCCGGATCCGGTGAAGCGGGCCACCGTTGCAGCGCTGCCCGGAACCGCTCCAGCAGCTCACGCGGCAGCGGTTCCGCCTGCCGGGCATGGTGTCCCAGGTGTGGAATACGTTGCGGTAGTGAATCATTCACGATGGACCCCTCCCCACGGCGGGTGCCCGACGGCACCCGCCGCATCCGTGCCGATGGCGTTCATGCTGCCGTCCACGCGTGCACCAGTTGCTCCGGTACCGGTGCGCAGAACAGCTTCTCCGCGTCCTCGCCGTCGTAGTGCTTGCCGTTTTTCCCGCGGTGCAGCGGATGAACGGGCCGTTCTTGGCCATCAGCTTGCCCATCATGCGATCGGCGATGTCCCACCACGCCAACATGCCCTCCGGCGTGACCGACAGCTCCAGCCACCGCCGATACAGCGGTTCGAGACGCTCGAGCGCCTCGGCATGCTTCGCCCACTCCGCGCACCAGCGCAGATCAGCGTTGATGCCCTCCACATCGCGCCAATACACATACGCCAGATAGTTTTCGACCCAGTCGCCGACATGATCGAACGCAGGTGGCGCCGGAGGCTGCGCCGCGTCAGCGGCCAACCGCGCAAGTTGAGCTTGCGCGGTCTGCTCGGCCCGGTCCTCGATCGCCTGCTTGAGTTCCGGATCCGCGTCGAGGGCCGCCGCGAGCTTCTCGGCCGCGGTCTTGGCCAGCAATGCCTTGAGCTGACGGGCAACCTCCGCGTCGATCTGCTGCTCATCCATCAGAATCGGCCCTTCCTGCTGTCACCGGCCCCGGTCGTGTGAACGGTTCGGCGCACCCATCGGCGGCACCGCCGAACCCGGCGTCGTGCCCGCCGACGGCTGCACCGGCGAGGTCGGATCGCTGCCGAACGCGCGATTAGCGACCTTCCACGCCCGCGTGGCAGCCGAATCCACCCCGGTCGACGGACCACGCTGGCCGCCACGGTCGGACACGATGTCATCCACCGTGTCGTCGCCGAGTTGCGCGTCGAAGTCGGCAGGGTCGACACCATGCCCGCCGGCCGCACGCTTGAGTGCCCATATCGTCAACGCGACCGGATCATGTGCCCTCTCGTAACGCAGACCCGCGACCGTGTCGGCGAGGACCCCCGGATCGACACCGCGCACCAGAAGCCGGCGAAACGCGATCTCCGCGCCTCCCCACGCGGGCTTACCGAACAGCCAATCGGGGACACGGTCACGCACGAGGCTTTCCAGCGTCGGAGGACCCGCCGGAGCGGCCGAACGATCCCCGCGCGCTGCCCTGCTCTGTCCCGACCGGCCTCGCGACGCCGCCCCGGCCGGCGTACCGCGATCCGCGCCGGGGGACGCCGATTGCTGCGGACCCTGGTCTTCGTCACGGGCCGCGGTGTAGGCCCGCCACATTCCGATCAGGTCATCGGGATCCCGCGTCGCGGTCCCCTCGGGCACCAGGCCCAACACCTCCGAGGCTTCGGCCCACCGGCGCGCCTCGTGGGTTTCGTAATCGCGCACCAATTCCGCGCGGGCACTGGCGCGATCGGCCTCGGGCACCGCATCCAAATGCGCTTGATAGGCCATGAACGCCATCGGATCGCGGGTCTGTAGCCACACCTGCGCACGATCGAGAACCGCCCGCTCGGCATCGGATTCGGCACCGAGGCCCGGCTGACCGGCGGTGTGCGAACGCCACGCGGCCAGCAGCCGATCCGGGGTATCGGTATGCACCGACTCGGGCAATGTGCCCGCCTCGCGCGCCTGCTCTGCCCACGTCTCGGCCATCATCTCGTGGTAATCGGCGACCATGTCCGCATCGCGGGCGGCCGTCTCCCCGGCGGACGGTTCGGGTCGGCATGCCACGCCTGCCAATCCCGCCACAGATCCGGATCCTGTTGCAGCACACGGGTAGCGGCTTGAGTCTGCGCGGCCCACCGCTCATCCAGCGACGGCGCAGCCGAGTCGGGATCCCACGCCGGCGCGGGCTTGCCCGCCGCCGTCCACACCCGCCGCGCGATCTCTTCGAGGCTCTCCTCCGGATACCGCGCCGAGGTGCGCGCGAACCCGTGCTTCCACAAATCATCGCCGACCTCGGCGGCCCACTGCGTCGCCTGCTCGAGTTCGTAGCGGCGCACCAGCGCCACATCCGCACGGCGCGGGTCGATCGAACGCATCCGCTGCCATTCCGCGTACCCATCCGGATCGAAATCTTTCAGGAACTCATGCGCACGATCGAGTTGCGCGGCGAACGCCAGCCCGGACAGCTGCGCGAAATCCGGATGCGTCACCCTCGCTCTCCCGCGCCCGCCACGCCAGCCACAACTCGGTCATCTGCGACGACGGGGAATCGGCGGCACCCTCGCCGCCGTCGTCATTGCTGGTACCGCTGTCGAGCACCAGCGCGGCGAACAACGCCAGATCCCCGGCCTGCGCGTTCGCCGCCCACCGCGTCGCCTCCGCCGCACGCCAATCGGCCAGCATCGCCGCGCTCAGCTGCTCCGACCCGGTCAACCCCTGCGTACGCTCATACACCGCCCGCGCGGCGATCTCATCGACCCGGTCGAGCTCGGCGACCACTTCGGCCCGCCGTCCCGGCCCCACCACCGCCTCGAACCCCTCGAGCGTGGCAGGCAACAGCCGTGCCTGTTCGGCGGCCACGTGCGCGGCCACCTCCGGCGCGCTGGCGACCGCGCGCGCACGATCGGTATCGGTCACCCGCAGATCCAGGCCCGGGCGCATCGTCGGCTCCACGCGGCGCGCGAATTCGCGTCCCGCCGCCCGCAATTGGGCCGGATCCAGCCCGAAGGCACGCATATGGGCTTCGATGGCTTCGGCGACTTCCTTGGCCTCGGGCAGCTGATCACGCCAGGCCACCGCATCCTGATAGACCGCGGCGATGGTGTCGGGGGTGATCGACCCCAGCGCCCGCATCGTCGGGCGCGCCGACCGCAACCGATCACCAGCAAGCTTGCGTTCGGCATTGACACGTCGTTCGATATCGCGCGCCGAGGAACGGGCACCGGTCAAATCGCGCCGCAACATCAGCTCGCGACGCCGGTATATCAGCTCACCGACCTTGGCCGCGGCCAGCACCGCCGTGCGCAGCGCGGCCGCCAGTTCCTTGCCCGGATCTTCCAACGCAGGCGTAGTCATCGCACATCTCCCTGTCTGGAGTAGCTGGCCGAACTAGTTCTCATCAGTGCCGCCGCCACCCACCGGTGCCGGTTGCGGAGCGGTTTTGCGCGCATACGGCGAACCCGGCGGCAACGGCGTATGCGGCAGATCCTCGGTTTCGTCGCCGTTGTAGAAATGGCCCTTGACCGCATCGCAGAAGACGAACGGGCCGTCGGGGGCCATCAGCTTGGCCATGATCGGATCGGCGGTGCCGGTCAGCCACTTGGCGATTCCGGGCTGGCCCTCGAGGCGGTGGTATTCGAACGACCGCCACATCGCCTCGAGACGCACCGTCGCCGCCGGATGCTCCGCCCAGCTCGGGCACCACTTGACCGTCGTCGAATGCAGATCGCACCCATACACCGGCGCCACCAGGTCGACGAAGAACGCCTCGAGCGAGTCGAAGGCCAGCTTCTCCGCCGGGCCCGCCTTGCCCTCCCGCAGTGCCTTGAACTTGGCGGCGGCGATGCGCCCGGCCTCCTTGTCGAGCGCCCGCGCGAGGTTCCCGCCGTCGGCGGTGCTGATCAACTCCGTGAACTTGCGGTCGGCGATCGTGTTGACCACATCGCGCAAGCTCGGGGAGAACCGCCGCGCCATCAGTTCGGCGATCTGCTTGCGCACCCGCTCCACGTCGTTATCGAATCCATTAACTCCATTGACGCTCATGGCAATACGTCCTTGCGCTTGACGGAACCGGACACAGACACCGGTGCGGGCGCGGGCAGCGCCGCGCGGGAGCGGTGCGGCAGCATGCGCGCCCACCACCGCCGCGCCGGTGCTTCCAGGGCCGGCGCGGCGGGCTTGTCGAACGGACTCTTGGGCGCATACACCGCCAACGACCGCTCAATGTCGGTGGCGTAGGGGCGATCCCAGTACGGGACCGGGCGCACCAGCGCGGGTTTGCCGTCCCACAACATCACCACCCGCCCACGCGGCAACTGCGACAGATGCGCGAGCGGGAAAATGTCGTGCTCGCGGGAATCGCGGCTCACCGAGGTCTGCCCGCCCGCCACGGACATGAAGTCCGACGGCCGTTGCTGGTTCGTCGAGGTCGCGATCTCCCAGCGCGGGCCGATCAGCTTGCTGAGCTTGCCCAAGAACACGTCGTCGCGGACACCGCCCCCGTAGTACTGGACACTCGCCGCCGACCACAGCTGTTCCATTCCTTCGGCCCCGAACACCCGGACCCCTTGCGACCAGTTCTGCAAGATCGCCAGCATGAGGATGCCGCGACTGCCGTAATGGCTGTACTTGTCCGGCAACTCCGGCCACCTGATCACATTGGCCAGCTCATCGAGCGGCACGACCATCGGCACCGGCATCCGGCCACCGCACGCCTCGCCGTACCGCTCGGCGACATCACAGACCGCCCACACCAGCGCCGTCGCCAACGCACCGGCGCTGTCCACACCCTCCATCGACAGCACATACAGCGTCGACGGCGTCTCGACGAAAGCCCGCGGATCGAACTCCGGACGCTGGGTCGTCGCGCTCACCCACCTGGACACACTCGGGCGCGAGAGGATATTGGTCATCTTCTTCGCCGTCCCGAACAAACCATCCTTCTGCCGCGGCGAATAGCCGATGAACTTCGACAAAGCCGTTGCCGCCGTGCCGAATTCACTGGCTTGCAGAGCCTTGAGCGGCTGTGGGGTCGGTTCGGTGATCCAGTCATAGACGCGCGTGATCGGCTGCTCGGACACCGCGGCCGCCAGGAACAACCGTGCCAAAGGTCGCGGCCTTCCGGGTCGAAGAACGCATCCGGCCGTGACCCCGGCGGCATCGTGGCGGCCAGGAAGATATCCGCCAACTTCTCCGACCGATCCGGCCATCTCTCGCGATCACCGAGGGTGATCGCCGATATCGGATCCCACCAGAACTGTGGCTCTTCGCCGGTGATGCGCTGCGGATCGAACACGAAAACCTTTCCTCCGGCCCGCTGCTCCCGCACCCCGCGCGTGGCATCGACGACATCGCGTTTGTTCGAGGTCACCATGACCGGCCCCGGCGCTTCCACGATCGCCGGAATCACCCGGCTGGTCGTCTTCCCGCGCCGCGGACCCCAGATGTCGACGGTCAACGCCTCGCACCCGCTGTAGAGCATGTTCGCCGGCGCCAGCTCGGTCTTGACCTGCTCATAGCCCGGCGTACCGCGCGGAGTCACCAACACCCCCAACGGATTACCGGGCCACGCCACCCTGCTCAGCTCCGCCGACTGCGCCAAACCCGCCTCCCGCGACAACGGGGCCACATCAGCGGAATCGGCCAGCCACTGCGCGACGAAGTCGAACCGCGCCGAACTGTCGCCACGCGCACGAATCCGCCGCCACCAGCGCCGCACCACCCACACCAGCAACGCCATCTGCGCGGCGACGAACACCAGCGCCCACACCGTCGCTGCCGTCGTCCACGACACCCGCCCGACCGCCCACCGCAGCAGCACGCTGAGCGGGTTGCCCGCCTGCGCGCCGCCGAGCCACAACGACACCCACACCGTCGCGGTCGCATCGACCCACGCTGCCAGCAACCCGGCCATCGCGTAGAACCCGACATTCGATTCGCCCGGATAGATCGGGCGTTCGGTGCTCGCCGGAACCTTCTGATACCTCATGCCGCCCGCACCCCGAAAAACGTGTATCTGTGTCATGCCAGCCCCGTTCCCGCTCGATCGGCGTGAACTCCGTGCGAAAGGGCACCCCTGGTGCGCGCTGAGTACCGATGCGCAGCAAGAACTTTCCGCGCCCAGGCGAGGCAGCCTGTCTGCCGGTGGCCGGGTCGTACATGCCCGGCGTCGACCAGGACGACACCATGTCCCGGTCGTTGGCCGTGAACGGAATGATCGCGTCCAGCGCCGCCATCTCATCGCGCGGCAGCGCGCCCACGATCACCGCCCCTGCGCGTTCGATGAACCCTTTCGCCTTCTTGATATCGCTTTCCAGCTCCAGCGATTCCAGGTCCTTGACCGTGTGCGTGATCATCATCAGCGCCGTACCCAGACCGCGGGTCAATCGAGTGGTCGCGTTGATCCGCTCCACCATGCCCGGCCCCGCGTTGAGCACCCGCCACAACTCGTCGATGACCGTGAGGAACGTTCGTTGTGGCGCGAGGCCGGCGTCAGCGAGCATGTGGGCGGCCTCCACCGCCCCGAAGCCGTCCTCCCAGCAGGCGAACATCACTGCTGCTAGGAGCTTTTCGTCACTGGCCGACAGGGTCGAGATGTCCACGCACACCGCGACCGGCGCATCGGTGGCCAGGTCGACGGGATTGCTGGTGTGTCCGGCGAACACACTGCCCAGGTCGCCGTCCAGCAGCGCATCCAGGGTCGCCAACAGCCCGCGCACGGTATCGGCGTAGTCGTTCTTGTCGCGGGCCCGGGCGCGGCGCACCAACTGCTCATGTCCGGACTCGATCAACCGTGACAAGTCCTCGATCAATGGCGGATTGTCCGGCCCGTAGGCGCGATCCTCATCGAGCATCCGCAGCGCTTGGCCCAGAATGTTGCGTTCCAGCTGCGCCAACGCCTCGCCGCGTTCGATCTCGCACAGGCCCTGCACCAGTCGGCGCCGCCGCGCCAGCACTTCGGTGCGGACCTGTGCGGCCAGGTCCGGTCGCCCAGCAGCCAGCAGGCGCGGCATGATCGACCCGAGCGCGCCCACGGCGAGAGGATTCAAATGGCCGTGGCCGTGGCCCAGCCGAATCACCACGCCGCCCAGATCCTCTACCAGCTTGGTGTATTCGCCTTTGGTGTCGGCGAAGATGTAGGGGATGCGCCCGGCCGTGATGTCGCCCAGTACGATCTTGCGTGCCAGCGACGACTTGCCGAACGACGGCAGCCCGAGCACGAACAGGCTCGGGGTGACCTGCAATCGGCTGGTGTAGGTCGCCGACGTCGGGTCGTAGCACATCGTGCCGCCGGTAATCATGTTGTCGCCCAAGGGCGTACCGATCAGCGGATGGGTATCGCCGACCAGGAACGGGAACATCCCGCACGCCTGCACGGTGGTCGCCCGGAACCGCGGAGGCGGGTCGATGACGCCCATCGCGCCGCCGCCCACTCCCTCCAGGCCGCGATGGGACAGCTTGTATGCCTTACGCCACTTGGGATCTCGCCGCGAGGGATCGCGCTCAGCCAACTCGGCCTTGTACTGAGCGCGTTTGGCCTGCTCACGCTCGCGCGCCTCAGCGCGGCGGCGGCGACGGCCGACCGCCAGCGCATCCGGCGACGCGGGACGTGCTTTTGGCGTGGACGCCTGCCACGAGCGGCGCACACGGTCTTCGAAGTAGCGGCGCGGCCGATAACTCAATCCCATGACCTCACTCGCCCTTCAACGTCGCACCGACGGTCGCGTGATCGGGCAACAGCACTCCGACCCCCAGAGCGGCCAAGAACGCCGCTGCCTGCTGATTCCAAGTAGGCCGTACCTTCAACTGCGCTGCGGTGCTCATCTCCTTGGCGATATCGCCGATCTCCTCGAGTTCGCTCAGTGAACCGGCGGTCACCGTGATCAACATCCCGTAATCGGTCACCCCGGAACCCATCGCCTGCTCACCGCGGGCCTGGTTGGTCGCGGCCACTTTCAGCTCCGCGCCCGCGCTGGCCAGCGCCCGCGTGGTGGTCACCTCCGCCCGCGCCGACAGCAGATCAGCGTGCACACTTTCGGCTGCCTCCGCTGGGGGCAGCGGCCGGTGAATCACCGCGATGCGCTTGCGCGGCACATCACTTCGCCCCACCAGCAGCGGTTCCAACACCCGCTCGCTGAAGAACCCCTCCGGCGGTTTGCCCATCACCCATGTTCGGGAGAACGCGCCTTCGTGCACGTAGGTCTGCCGGTCGAGCAGCTCATCGGCATCCAGCGGCCCGGCGTCGACCCAGTCGACGACCTCGCCGTCCGGCGGTGCGCCACGGTGGCGTATCAACTCCTCCACGGCGGTCTCCACCGGGATGCGCGGGTCGTAGCAGCGGCGCACCGTCGCGGCGATCTCGTGATCGGACATCGGTTCAGCGATCACTCCGGAACCGGACAACAGCGTGCACAGCTCCGGCAGCCGGTTCGCCAGATCGGCCACCATCACCATCGGATCCTTGCGCTTGGCCTCGGTACGCGCGTTCCAGGTGATCGCCATCCGCACGTGCACCTGATATCCGGTCCGGTCGGCCGCCCGCCCCGCCCCCGCCTGGGCCAACCACTCCCGTGCCGCCGCCGGAGCGTCCGGGTGCTCGATGCGCGCCATCTCCACCCGCAGCCGTGCCCCGGTCTCGGGGACGGTTTCCACGACCGTCACCACACCGGCCACATCCCCGGGCTCGCCGACCCGCTTGAGGAAGTTGCCCCACTGGGCAACCATCATGTTCACCGCGTCCTGCTCCATACCCGCGACCCCGCGCGGTGAGCAGCGCAGCACAGCGGTGTATTGCCTGGTCTGGTGCATACGGATCATCCCGAAGCGGCGACCGTATTTGTCTGTGCCCCACCACATTTCGGTACCGGCCCCGACGCCCGGCAGGCGTGTCCGCCCACCCGGCGCGTGCGAGAGCGGGCCTGCGCGCAAGATATTGCGGCCCGACTTCTTCTGGCGTCGCCATGCCCATTCCAGCAACGCCAGCTCGTAGCCGGTCTTACCGACGATGCGCACGCTCATCGGCACACCCGCCAGCACCGACACCGTCGCCCATACCAGGCCGAGCACCTTGAACCCGAGCATGGTCATCACCAGTCCAGTGATCACCGAAATCGCCAGGGCGATGAAGACTTTGCGCGGCAGGCCGAAGGCATACACCCTCCGCACCTCATGACCGGCGCCATAGGTGCGCTGCGCATCCGGGCGCGTCTGCTGTTCGACCATCAGCTACTCCTCTCCCGAGCCCTGGTTGCCGCCGCACGCGGTGTCACGGTGCGCGTCCGCCACCTCGCGATCGGTCAACGGCGCAGCCGAGACCAGGTGAGTGCCCAACAGCCCCCGCAGCTCGAGCGTCCGGCTCGCCACCTCCGCCACCATCGCCGCGGCATCACCGCGCTCACCCTCGCGGTACGGGTTCCAGGTGATCTCCAGCCGCACCCCCAACGCCGAATCGGCGACCGCCTGTATCGAGGCCACGTCCTCCCGACTGGACAACGCAGTGAGAGCCTGCACCCACCCGGTCGCCCCACCGCGGGGATAACACCGCAGCATCGTGCGGCACTGCCCGGTAGAAGGCCATCGCAGAACCCCGATCTGGACTCCGTATTCGTCTGCACCCCAACAGATTTCAGGACCCTGCTTGACTGCTGGCAGTTGCACGCGCCGGTGCGGATCCGGCCGCAGCGGTGCGAAGCGGTACCGATGGCGGCCGACACGGTAACGGTGCCTCGCCCGGGTCAGCATGCTCATCTGCTGCTCAACCATCAGATACTCCCTCTAGTTCTAGTTGCCATCGGACCGGCCACCCGACGGCGGAACCCCACCGGTCGGCCCTGCGGGCGGAGGAGGCTCCGGCGACCCGACGCTGTTACGCGCACCATCGGCGACCTTCTTCACGCCTTCAACAGCCGCCATCGCCGCCATACCTGCCGGGCCGCCGGCTGCCGCCGCACCACTTGCACCGGCTGCCGCACCACCGCCGGACGCAGCGGCGCCGGACGCACCCGCCGAAGACGGCGCACCCCCAGCAGCACCGCCGCCACCGCCGCCACTCGTCGACGACTGCGAGCCCGAAGGCGTAGACACCGCGCCCGTGGGCCGGTCCCCGTCCGAGCGCCCGCCGGACGACGCCGGACGCTCCCCGCCGCCACCAGAGCCGCTGATAGCCGACTGCGCCAACGGCACCGCGCCGGTAGCCAACACCGCGCCGCCGAGCGCGGCCGCGCCGCTGGCGCCAGCCATCTGCCCGGCCATCGGCACCAGAAGTCGCACCAGCGACGGCAATGTCAGCGCGGACAAGGTCAGCAGGATCATCCCGGCGAGGGTTCCTTGCGCGTCGTCCGAGGCGAATGCCAACGCGAAAGCGGTCCCATACACGATCGCCGTGGCCGGCGGGAACAGCACGAACACCGTCACCCAGGCGATCAGCTTGCGATATGCCTGCCGCCCGGCCTCAGTTCCCGAGGCCGCGGCCGCCAACGGCAGCACACCCAGCACGAGGTTGGAGACCGCGATCTGCACCAGGATGAACATCATCTGCGCAATCACGCCGACCAGCCCGAGAAGTGCGAGCACGAACAGCAAGCCCGCACCCAGGTATCCGCCGAGCGTGGAAATCTTCATGATCCGATCCAGCGCGGTATTAGGATCCACTTCCCCGGCAAGTCCTGCGAGTATCCAGGTCGCCGTGCTGCGCATCGCTCCGTCGCCGAGCACCGCCAACCCGGCCACTGTGCTCGACACCAGCACCGACCGTTTGGCCAGCGTCACCGCTTCCATGACATGTTGACCCCGCTGCCCGGCCTGCGCCCACGCGATCCGAACCAGCGCCAATCCCACGCTCACAACGAAGACCCCGATTTGGAAGTACCGCAGATACGAATGCACTGTGTCCACGAGGTTGGACGCGCCCGAGGTTGGACAGCTGATCTGGCCGTCTGTACCGGTCGTGCACGTTCCCGAGCTGTCGGCACTGATCGCGCCCGTGATCGGTGTGCGGTACCACCACGAAAACATCAGAGCGATACCGTTTTTCCAGCCCTGCGCCAATTCGTCGGCGGCCTTGCCGACTGCGCCGCTGAGCGCCTCGCCCGCTGCCTCGCCGGGATTCAGGATCGCGGTCTTGATGTCGCAATCCCACTCTATGAGCTTGCCGAAGATCGGAATGTCCGTGCCGGCCTGGTTGCGGCATTGCGCGTACAGATCATTGGCCTCGGTGCTCTTGGTGACCGGCGCGCCTGCCGTCGTGGTTGCCGTAGGCGGCGCCGTCGTGGCCGGAGCCGATGTCGCGGTTATGGGCGTGGTGGTCGTTGGAGCCGCGGGGGCCGTGGTGGTCGGCTGCGCCAACGCAGACACCGGTGCGGCAACGAAAAGCGTTGCCGCCACAGCGAACACGACCAACAGCCGTCTCACCACGGCGTCCATCCCACCAAGGAGGGCACCGTCTTCTTGATCGTGTTGGCCGCCGCGTCCGGAGCCCGCAGCTTCCAATCTCCGTCGGTCCACACCACATCGAACTGCGCCAGATACCAGCTGTTCGGGGCCTTGTCGGGCAAGGCGTACTGCACGACGGCATGCGTGCCGTCCCAGCTGGTGATCCGGAACGCCGAAGGCCGCAACGAGCGTGCCGGTTGCGTAGACCAGTCCCAATTGTCTTCCGTCCGCATCGCCGCGAAGTCCTGTGCGGAACCGACCGTCTGCGCGGACATCACGGTGTCGTAGTTGCTGCGGGAAATGCCTGCGCGCCAAGGGATCTGCCATGCGGCCAAGGCCGCCCCCTGCGGGGTGCGGGTATAGCCGCGGGCCAGGACTCCGTCCACGCTCGCCGGGCCGTCGCTGGTGGAGAACGGCAACACGAACGGGCCGATTGCCTGCCACATCACCCCGGCCGGGACGTCGACGACCGGGCAGTTCGGCGCAGCCGTGCAGCTGTACTCGCCGTGCGGAACCGGGTTCTGCGGAAGAGGTTGGCCCGCAGGGTTGTTCGGGTGCGCCACCGCCCGGCCCAGCGCATCCGACGACGGCGGACCGAATCCGCTCGGAACCGTGGCCGAACCGGTGGAAGTCGCCGCCGCGCTGCTGCTCGGCTGAGCACCAGGTGGCGGCGAGTCCTCACCCCCAACAGCCGCGAACCCGCCACCCCCACCGCAGCAACGAGTACAAGAGCGAGAAACCCGGCCGCCAGAATCAGCGTCGTGCGGTTGTGCATCCATCCGGCAGAGGTGCCTTCGGATTGCGAATCCTCTTTGGTGGTGGTGTCTTTCACGGCCGCGCCCCTCTCATAATCAGCGGTGGAATTCTGTGTAGCCGTCGAGACCCGACAGCGCGACTGGATCCGTGGGAACCCGGCCCTGCTCGTCCGCCTTCTGCTCAGAGGGCAGCTCGAGCTTCCAGTCCCCGCGCTGCCACAACATCCGCGACGGCTGCGCCGAGAGCTCCCCGGTCGGCATCCGCGTAGCCAGCCACACCGTCACCGCCTCCGAGCTCCATCCCTCGATCCGGAACCCCTGGAACTGTGCGGTCGACCCCGGATCTGCTTCGGTGGTGATCGAGGCGAACACCCGCGCGGTCGCGAACGCGTCCCGTCCGGGCCCGGCCACAACCAAGGTGTTGGCGACATGGCTCCACGCATCATCGGGAGCCAGCGACAGCCGCGCCTGCGCCTGCATCGCCGCTGCTACCGCACCCTGCGGAGTCTGCGCGTATTTCACCGGCACCGGGCCGCCAGTATCGGCCGGACCGGCTTGAGTGAACGGCACATACACACCCCGGTACGACTGCCACTTTGCCGCGGCGGGCGCTGCGCTGGTGTCGATCTGCGCCGTGGCAGTGTCCCCACCGCGGTCCTCGTCGCTGCCGCACCCGGATGCCGCTGCGGTGAGCAGGAATCCGGCCAGCAGTGCGCCGGTCAATCGTCTGCGAATGGTCATCGGTCCTCCGGAAATCACAGGAGCAAGAACCCGGCCCAAGCCGAGGCGCTCGAGGCGAGCAGGCTGCATACGCAGGCCACCAGGAATTGCGTGCTGGCGCGGTCCAGGCCACCGCCGGAGTTGTAGACGCGCGCGAACATCACGCCCGACCAGATCGCGGACGCGATCAGAGCGGCGAACACCAGCCACATGAACATGCCGAGCAGCGTCGTGACAGGGCCGGTCACCTCCGCCGGGGGCATCTGGATGTTCTGGGCGAGCATCGGCACGCCTCCTACTTGAAGAAGGTGATGTAGGTGGCGGCCGTGCCGACGATGATCGCGCCGGCACCGCAGGCCAGTGGCGCCATCTTCTGCCCGGGTGAGGCCGTGCCGTCGGTGAAGGCCTGCGCGAACTTGACCCCCGACATCATGGTCATGGCGATCAGGGCCGCGAAGGCGATCCACGACACCACGCCCAGCAGCTTCTGAATCTTGTCCGAGCCCGGCGGGGTTGTCGTCGTGACCTGGATGACGTCACCGTTCTGATCCTGCGCCAGCAGATCGAGAGCCAATTGTGTGAGCATTGCCATGTACCTCCGTGAGAGTTGTTGAATGTGTTCTGTGCCAAGGGGATTGGTTCACCCGGCGGCCGCGTCATGTGCGGTGCCAAGTCTTTTCTTGCTCAGCGTCTTCGCTGCCGTGCGTGCGGTGGCGAACATCTGCTCGGCCAGGCCCTGCACCGGCGGCGGAGGGACGCGGGTGGCGTCGCGCTCGCCGAGGCGGACCTGAGCATGCTCGGGATTCCAGGCCGGGAGCTCATGCCGTTCGAGGTTGCGCCACGGCTCGACCCAACCCAGCCGCCACGGCACCGCCCCCAAGTCCCGGGCCAGAGATTCGACTGTCTCGCGGCGCGTGGACACCGTCTTCGACAACGGCCGGTCGATATCGGCCACCGTCACGCACCCCAGCAGATGCACACCCGCCGGCGTCGCGCCCGCCAGGTGCGCCAGCAGTGTGCGATGCAGCGCTGCCAGCCCGTGCATGTGGCTACGCGCGGCCAGCACCACCAGCGGCGAATCCAAACCGCGACCGAGGCCGATCATGGTAGGCCAGCGTTGCCCGGCGTCTCCGGCGTAGGAGATCGAGGCGGCCAGATAGCTCACCCCGCGCCGCCGTGCGCGCCGACCAGCCACACCAGCGGCGGGCGGCCGGTCTGCCCGGGGACGGGTTGGCTCCACATCGGCACCGGCTCCCGGGCCGTCGAATCGGTCAGCTTCGCCATCTGTCTCACCAGCTCCGGTAGTCATCCACCCGCCACCCGGCGGGAGTGTCGATCAGATCCACCACGACCGTGAACGGTGCCCGTGACTCGCTGTGCCCGTCCGGCCAGCTCACGGTCTGGCTCACCCCGACCTTGCGCGAGGCAAGCCCCGGTTCTTCGCTCGGCGGCCGTTCCGCGCTGACGAAGGCCTTCGCATCCACTTGCGCCCCGCTACCGGCCCAGCCAGCCCACTCCAACGACGCCGCAGGCGCGGTCAGCGAGCCGATTCGCGCGAGCATGGCCAGACTCAGCCAGCCCCGGATCCGGGTGAGCGAATCGCCGGGCGATTCGGTCGCCGGACGCAGCGTGTACAGCTCTTTCATCGCCGCGGCCGCCACCGCCTCCGCGCTGTCGCCCGCCTTCGGGCCCGGCGCGGTGATCGGTGTCGGCGCGGTCGACGGGTGGGGCGTCGTCGAGGACGGCGGGCTGTCGGTGCTGCGGTCGTTCGCGCAGCCCACCGCCAGCAATCCGGCTGCCACGATCACGGTTGCCGAGTGTAAAACCCTTGTCGCAGTGGTCATCTCACATCACCCTCCGGGCCTTGGCGTCTGCTGGGACGTCGGCCTCGGTCACGCTCTCCCCGCTCTGGGGCGCATGGATCATGCGTCCGCCACCGATCGCGATACCGACATGCCCCGGCTGCCCGTCGGCGCTCCAGTTGCTGAACACCAGATCACCTGCCTGCACCTGGTCCATCGGAATCTCCACACCGGTGGCCCACTGCTGTTCGGAGGTGCGCGGCAAGGTCACCGTGCCGCCGGATGCCGCGAATACCGCCGCCGAAGTCAAACCGCTGCAATCGAATCCGCCATTGGTGGGTCCGGAGGTGTTGCCTCCGCCCCACACATACGGCGTCCCGAGCCACTGCCGGGCCGCCGCCACCGTCTGCGACCCCAGCTCGCCATTCGGCGACGGGATGAATCGACCGGTCGAGCCCGCGGACCGGAATCCCGGCTCCGCCTCGGTGATGATGCGGACGTAGTTCGTGGTTTCCTCGTACGGCGGCACACCGCCGTACTCCAATACCCTGCCCTCACCAGCGTTGTAGGCCGCGAGGATGAGCGAGGTGGTGTCGCCCGATACCTTGCCTTCGGATTTCCACTGCTCGATCTGCGACGCGATGGCGCACATGTACCGGCCCTGAGCCATGATGGCGTCGCCGTCGTCCCAGATGCTCGCCGCGCCGTTACCGTCCGCGTCGATCAGATACGGCTGCCCGTCGGGCGCGAGGGACGCCGCCGTACCAGGCAAGAATTGGGTCAAGCCCTGCGCGCCCGCCGGGGAAGTCAGCCCGCGCTGGAATCCCGATTCCTGCTGCGCTTGCGCTGCCAGCAGCGAGGCCGAGACCTGCGTACACAGCGAACCGGCTTTCTGGAACCACGGTGCGAGTTCCTCGGGCACTTTGCTGGTGTCCAGGCTGCCGCCTGGTGTGCCGAACCCCGGGGGCAGGACGGCGTTGTCCCGCCACCTCCGGAGCCCGGTCCCGTGCCGCTGCCGTCCGTGGTCGCAGCTCCGGCCAGCCAGGGCATCGGGTCTGTTGGCTCCCGCCGGTCAACCGGCCGCCGGGAACCACTTCGAAATGCAGGTGCGCGCCGGTCGATTGGCCGTCGTTGCCGACATCGGCGATGTGCTGTCCGGCCGAAACTGTTTGCCCCACCTGCACTTTGACGCCGGAGGCATACATGTGGCCGTATACCGTCGACAGTGCCTTTCCGCTCTCGTCGGTGGTGTCGATGACGATCCAATGCCCGAATCCCGACGCGGCACCGGCAGCGACCACGACACCGTCGGTGGCGGCGAAGATCGGGGTGCCTTCGGGTGCGGCCAGGTCGACGCCCATGTGATCACCGCCCTCCCGTGGCCCGAAGCCGCTGGACACGGTGTAGGTACCTTCGGCCAGCGGCATCACTCGCTGCCCGCTGGCACCCGTCGCGGCCGCCGGGGCGGCCGATGTCGTGGACGGCGCGACCGCGCCGACCAGCACTGTGTCCGTCCCGTCGACCGTGCACGTGGTCGTTGATTCCTCCTCCGACCAGACCGCGATGAACGCCGTCATGGCCAGCATCAGCACCACGCCACCGGCCGCCACCGGTGCCGCAGCGCCCGAGCTCATCGCGTCCCGTCCTCACCGTCGCCCACCTCCCCGTTCATTGCCCGGACACAACCGAGGGCGCTGGCAGCGACGGCCGCACGGTCGTCGTGGCCGGAGCACTTGTCACGGCAGGAGCGCTTGTCGTGGTTGCGGCCGGTGCGGGCACCTGCGGGACAGCCGTCGTCGTTTTGGGCACCGTCGAGGTGGTAGTCGGCTTGGTTGTCGACGCTTTGGCCTTAGCGTCCAATGCCTTGGCCAGCGCGCCGAACCAGCTCACGGTGAAACCCGCCGGAGTCTGGCCGTCCACGCCGACCTGCCACGAGTCGTAGGAAGTGTGCTGCGCACCGGACTGCCAGTAGCGCAAGTCCAGGGCCATCTGGACCAAGCCGACATTGTCCGACAGCAGCGAGATGACCTGATTGAAGATGTACTGAATTCCGGAAAGCACCGTGGTAGGCGGCACCACCTGCAAAGCTGCCTTGCCCAGCTGCACGCCCAGATCCACCAGCACGGCCGCGGGATTGGTCAGACCGGTGCTGATCAGGCTGGTGATAGTGCTGGAACTGAGAACCTTCTGACCGAAGGTGACCGCCGCGTTGAAGCCCATCACGCCCACTTTGATGATGGAGCGGATGATGTCGGCCGTCGTGGACGCGGTGGTGTTCACCGGGCTGGTATTGACCGCGAGACGGCCGAGGATGCTGGTGTTGTCGGTGTCGATGTTGAGCTTGCCGCCGCTGAAACTGATGTCATTGTTGATCGTTTCCAGCCCGGTCTTGACGATTGAGCTACCGAGCGCGGTCGCGATATCAGCCACCGTGCGCAGCGGATCCTGACCCGAAAAGTGAGTCTGCCCAGCGATATTGGCGATGATCTTCGCCAGCTGCGAATCGGCCGGCGTCGAGCAGCCGATATCACCGGTCGCACACCACGACGCCACCCGCCCGGTCAACGCCCCGTAGCCGGTCGCCTTACTCACCGCCGCCGTGGAGATGCCCTGTCCGGCGGTCGCGTTCGTCGACGCGACCAGCAGCTCGGCCAGCACCGTTTGCGACACCCCCGGCGCGGTGGCCGGAGACATCCGCGTACCGGCACCCGGAAACGTCGTCGCCTCGTTCGTACGGATCGGCGAAGAGAACAGGCTCACCCCCGCTACCCGCGTCGCCGGGATCGGCGCATTGGCCTCCCCTGCGCCGATGATGCGCGCGATCTCGTCGGCGATCTGCGCACCCTGCGAATATCCGATGATCGCGATCAGCGATTTCGGGCACCGATTGGCGTAGGAGGAGATCGCCTTGATTCCGGTCGCGATGCCGCTGGTCACGCTCTCGGCGTAGGTTTTGGTTTGACCGAAGTCGGCGGCGTAGGCCACCAACTGCCGCGACACCGCCGTGGTGCCCTCGCTGTTGACCTGCCGCAGCAGGGGCCCGGTGACCGACCCGCCCAGGAAACCGGAATCTGCTGTCGGATTGGCGTTGTCGCCGGAGTCGCCGGTGCCCTGGAATCCGACCACATGCACAGGCGTGCAGGGGATTTCGCCCGCCGCGTCGGCCGCCGCCGGGGTGGTGGTTTCGGTCTGCGCGGCCGCCGGTGAGGCGCCGCTTACCACCACGACCACCGCCACCGCGGCCGTGGCCAGCGCCCGCGTCCCGCGCGGCCGATCGTCGTTTTCCTCATCGCAGCTCTCCCAACAGATCCAGGTATGCCTTGCGGGTCCCGCCGGTGAGCCGATGCCACGACACCGGCCCGCCTTCGGCGAGATGCAGATCGAACGGAATCTCGGTCACCGCGCGCACCCACTTGCCCAGGTGCGCGCGGACATGCTCGGTAGCCGCGGCCACCGGCGTCGAATGCTGTTGGGTCACAACCAACACCGCATCCGACAGATGGAAATGCCCGTAGTTGTCATCGAGCCACTTCAGAGCGGCCCGCAACCGGTTCACCGCATCCGCGCGCGCGGCGACCGTGATCACCAGGGCCACTGTCGGATCCGCCAGCAGCGGCGCCAAAGCCCGATTGCTCACCGGTGCGCCGCCGTCGTAGAACGGCAGCCAGCCCGCCCCGACCAGATCACGATGCACGGACACGAATGAATGCCGATTGGGCAGCGGGTCGCCGGTGCGCGGCAGTACCGCCGCCCCCGACGAGGCGCGGCCCGCGCATCCGGCGGCCGCCGTGCCCCGCTCCCGGTACGCGGGCGGGAATTCCAGCCAGGCTTGCAGCGAGCTCGCCGCCGCGGCCGCGTCCGCGCCGCGCACCGCGAGGTCTCCCCGCAGGCGGTCGCGTCCACCGCGATCGGCCATACCTTTTCTCGTGGTCGCCGCCGCGCACCGCTGAGGCCAGTCCCAGCGCAGTCGTCGAGGCTCCCGATCCACCGGCCGAGCCCAGCACCAGCACCGGCGGCAATGCCACCCGCAGCAGCCGACCCTTCCCCCATGCAAGGGCGGGGCCTCTGTCGGTGAGCCTGGCGAGGCCGGTTCGTTCAACGCCGAGAAATCCGGATCGGCATCGCTGCCGCTCGACAGCGCTTCGACGTCGATGCGCAGGTCCATGAATCAGCCCCCGCCCTGATGGAGGTGATCAGTACCCGCCCGTCCCGCACGGCCGTGGTCACGACCTGATCCCACGGCACTTCGGTGCCGTCGGGATGACGCTCGACCACGGTCACCGTGAACCGGTCCGGACCCAGTGCCGTCACCGTCACACAGTGCGCGGTCCCCGCGGGCGTGGAGGCGATGGCGGCCGCCGTCGCATCCGCCGACGCCACCTCCGCATCCGGAGCCAGATGCGCGCGGACCGCGTTCGCGTCCCGCATCACATACCAGGCGTATTGCTGGGCCACGATCACCCCGATAGCCGTCGACTCGTCACCCGGGCCCGAGGACACCACGCGTGTCGGCGTGTCGATTTCCTTGCACCACACCGGCTTTGCCGTCGTGGTCGCCGCGGTCTGAGTCGCTGGAATCAGCGACGTCGTCGTGGCCGACGCCGCCGCATCGCTGTCGGAACCGCCCAGCGCGATCACCGCACCGATAACCACCGCCGAGACCGCAACCAGCGCTCCCGCCCCGATACCCGCGCGAACCAGTGCCGCCCGGCGGCGCGCTTGTGCTTGCGCGCGCTCGCGCATCGTGGCCACCACCGGGGCCATCGGGTCCTCGGGCAGCTCGCCCGTATCCAGCCCCGACCCACCGGCGGGCGGGGCGTCATCGTTGTCCGCAGCGGGGGTGTCCTCGGCAGCATCGATCCAACCCAGCCATTCGGCATCGTCGTCGGCTGTCGTCGCCGCACCGGCCGTCACCGGCGACAGCGTCGGCCACTTCCACAGCTCGCTGTCATCGTCGGGCGGGACCTGCCCGTGCTGATCGCTCACCGAGAACACCCCTTTTCCTGCGAACTACTGCCCCGGAGCCACAACCGCCTGAATTGCTCCGATCACGTCGTTGATCGGAGCCGCGGCCGCGCCGAAGGTCGCCGGATCCACCATCGGCATCTCTTCGATTGCCGTGGTCAGCGAGGTCACTGCCTGCGCGGCCACCGGATGCACCGCCGAAACCTGTTCGGCCACAACGTCGAATTGCTGCCCTGCGGCCACGACATCGACCACCGGAGCCGGGGCCGGTGCCGCGACAGCGGGAGCGGCAGGGCCGCGACCTCCACCAGCGGCTCCACCGTGGGAGCTTGCGCCAGTTCGGTTCCTCCGCCGAGCGCATTACCGGCCGCGCCGCCGAGCACGCCCGCGCCCGCGCCGCCGACCACCGTCGCCGGCACACCGAGCACGGCGGCGCCGATCGCGGCACCGGCCAGTGCGCCGATAGCGGTCCCGGCCACCCCGGTCGTGACGAAGAAGACCTGACCGGCCACCGGCACCGGCAACAGGGCCGCTCCCATCGCCGCGCCCGCAATGCCGCCGATCGTCCCCCTATCAGCGCACCGCCCACACCGCCCACGACGGCCGCCGGAATCCCCGCACCGGCCGCGCCTGCCACCGTGCCGGTCACCGCTCCGGCGACCGTCGACGCCGCGCGCCGATCGGACTCCGCCGCAGAGAAACCCTGCGAGTCGTAGAACGCCGCGATCTGCCATTCGGCCATGTCGAGATAGCCTTGGGCCTTTCTCAGCGCCACCGGATCCGCGCCCGTCAGATCGATCACGCCGTCGCCGACCCGCAACTTGCCCTGCTCCCAGGTCTGCAACACCGCCGGTTCGACCGCGGGCGCTTCCTCACCGCCCATCACCGTGTCGGTCTCGGTGTCGGCCTGCGGTGCCGACGGCTGCACCCAGGTCTGCTGCTGCGGTTTCGCGCGATTGGGGGCCGGAATGATCGTCTCCGCGTCCGGCACCCACTGCGCCGGACTCGCCGGTGCGGCCGGTGCGGGGTTGGGGGCGGTCAATCCGGGGTTCGAGCCGTTGGGAGCGGCCAGACCCGGCTGTCCCGGGGCCGCGTTCGCCGCTCCGGCACCGACAGCCAGCACTGTCGGCAAGGCCGCCAGCACGGTCAATGTTCGTTTCGTGCTCATCTCACTTCCCTTCTTCGAAAAGGGCCGAGGCCCACGGTATCAAAAGTAACCTACAAATCTAACCAAACAAGATCGCTGTTACACAGCCCTCCGATCCCCATCGCCTACGCTGAGCCGAGCCATGAACACCCGAGACCAACCGTGACCCGCCGCAAACTCCGCGGATTCACCCCCGCGCGCTTGGCCGCCGCCATCGAGACCTCCGGCATGCGGCGCGACGAGATCGCCCGCCTCGCCGACGTCACCACCCAGACCCTCACCAACTGGCTGACCGGCACCAGCACCCCGGCCGTCGACAAACTCGCCGCCGTCGTCGGGGTGCTCGGACTGAGCATGCGCGACGTACTCGACATCGACCCCACCCGCGCGAGCCTCGCCGACCTGCGCGTACTCGCCGGGCTCACCCAAGGCCAACTCGCCACCGCCACCGGCTTGGGCGAGGAAACCGTCGGCCAGCTCGAACGCGGCAACGCCCGACTGCTCGACCGCCACGCCGGCCCGCTCGCCACCGCACTCGCCGTCTCGGTCCTGCGAGTGCGCGCCGCCCACGACATCGCCCGCAACCGGCCCCCGGCACCGCGCCCTGACAAATCCGGCGCGCACGCGGCAAGACCACGACCGGCGACAGCCGATACGCGCTCGATGTGCAAGAACCTCATGGGTACCTCCGCGGGATGCGCACGTGCGGAAAGCACGTGAAAGAAAGCTCATTCGCGAAATGCGAATGAACCGCATCCGGCGGCCGTCAAAGACAGGTACCGGGAAGTGGCGCCAGCATAGCAGTTAGCTATGCAATAACGGGAGGGGTTTTGCGACCTGCGTCACTTCACCGGATGGCGAGGATATGCCGGATCGTCCAGCCCCGGATGGCCGAGGTCGGAAGCCGCCACCGGATCCGGCTCGTCGGAATACCCGAGAACGTGAATCTGCGCGATCAGCAACAGCGGGCCGTCGGTACCGGTGCGCATGAGCGCGCCCGAACAATTGGTCACCACCCAGCCGCCACCCCGGCGGCGCAAACGCACCCTCCACCGAGCCGGACTCGATCTCGCCCTTGAACATCGGCTCGACCGCTTCGAAGATCCGTTTCACGTCCTCGGGATGCGGAGTGTCGCGCTGATCGACCATGCCTTTCCACTGCACATCGGGCATCGGATCGGTCACCCACCGCAACAGCCGCATCTTGGCGACATCGAGAATGGCCATGTGCATCGAGGTCATCCGCGGAATCGCCGCCAGCGCAGCCGCTTCCAGACTCGCGGTCCGCACACCGTCCGGCGGAGCCGTTTCGAACAGCAGCCCACGCCACAGATGCGACTCGGCTTCCGCGGCACCCGCCGTCATCACCATCTGCGCCGGCACCCGCGCCCTGCTCACGTTCATCGTGACCGCGCCCTCCACCGCGTGCCCGGCTCACCGGACAGCAGAGCGCGGAACAGCGACAGCACGTCATCGGGTTCGATGAACCGCAGGATCTCCGGCGCGGTCAGCGTCGTGCGCGGTGTCCCGGCCGCCAGCGCCGGAGGAATGACCGCGCGTCGGAGCTGATTGTCCCAGCTGAAGCCGAACGCCGACAGCGGCGCGGCGTCCGGCGGCGTATCGGTGGGACTGAGCCACAGGTGCACCCCGTACAGCTCGGAGTCCGGCCCGATCACCGGTATCAACCGCGCCGTCAGCGTCTGCCGGTTCCGCAGAGTGCGTGACGCGGTCACCGGCGTCGGCTGCGCCCGCATACCCTCGATCAGGTTGCGTAGCCAGTTCGCGGCCTCGGCTCCCGGGGCCTTGCCCCCTCCACCTGATCGGCCACCAGCCGCTCGAACGACGTCCGCGGCCGCGGCTCTCGTTCGCGCGCAACGACACTGAGCCCTGTCGGCTCCAGCGTCTCCACAAGTGCCCATCCCACTCGTGCCATGTCCGAACCCCCGATCGGTGCACCTCATCACGTATTAGGTCCGTGATCTTAGGTGTGCCCCACGACAATTCGCGAATCCGATCCCCAATCGGTCGTTAGCTCTTAATTCGCAGCTCAGCCAGGGCGTAGGTCAGCCACGACGGCCGCACACGATAGTCCTCACGCGCTGTGATCGGTGCCAGACGCCGATACTTGCGCAGCACCGCCGACGCGGCGTGCACAGCCTGCATTTCCGCCAGCGCCGCACCCAGGCAGTAGTGACGCCCATACCCGAACACCAGATGATGCGCGTCGGCCGCCGGATCCAGATTCGCCGACCGCAACGACAGAAACACGGTGTGCCCGGCCGGAATCCGCACCCCGTTGACCTCGATATCGGTCACCGGGAACCGGCGCAGCGCCCAATTCACCGGCGCCACCGCGCGCACCAGGCCACCGATGAACGCCGCGAACTCAGCCGGACGCCCGAGCAGCGCACGGGCCTGCTCCTGGTGCTCGCGCACCAGCTCATCGAGCACCAACGCCGTCAGCGAGGTGACATTCTCGAACCCCGCCACGATCACGATGAACGCCAGCGACATCAACTCGTCCTCGCTGAGCCGGTCGGCACCGTCGCGCGCCGCGATCCACGCCGACAGCAGATCCTCACCGGGCTCGCGGCGCTTATCGGCGATCACCCCCGCCACCAACCCCAGCATCGACGCCATCGACGCTTGAATCGCCGCGCCCTGATGCGAGGTGTCGACCTTCAGAATCGGCGCGGCCGCCTCCCGGAACGCCCCCACCTGCTGCGGCGGCAGCCCCAGCAGGGTGGCGATGACCCGCGGCGGCAACGGCTCGCACAACCCGCCCATGAAGTCGATCTCCCCCGCCGCGGGCAGCGCGTCGACCAGCTCGGCCACCGCCTCGGCCACCACCCGCTCCTGCGCGCGGTGATGGCGCGGCATGAACGCCTCCGCGGCCAGCCGGCGCACCCGCCTATGCTGCTCGCCATCGATGTTCAACAGGTTCGCATCCAGCGCAGGCGGCAGATTCTGTCCACGAAAACCTGTGCTGCTCACCGCTTTCGACGCCGACATTCCCGGATCGGCCAGCAACCGAGTCACCGCCTCATAGCCGGTCACCACCCACACCGGCGACCCGTCGGGCAGCTCGGCCTGATGTACACCCGCGCCCCGGGTCCTGAGATCCTCATGCAGCGCGTCGACGTCATGAATGCCGGCCGTGAACGGACAACTCCCCAATGTCATACCGCCAGTGTGCCAACCGTCCAGGAGGATTTACGACCGTGCACACCACCCGCCTCGCCACACCCGCCGACCTCACCGACTGCGCCACCGTCCTCGCCGAAGCCTTCGCCGACGACCCCCTCATGAGCGCGATATGGCCAGATCAGACCCGCCGTCACCGCGCGCTGCCCGGCTACTTCAAGGCCTCGCTGCGCCACTTCCACCTCCCCGCCGGAGGCGTCCAACTGGCCACCGACCGCGACGGCCACATCGGCGCCGTCGCAGTCTGGGATCCGCCCGGCCACTGGGACCAGCCCTTCACCCACACCCTGCGCGCCCTGCCCGACCTGCTCCCGGCCCTGCGCACCCGCGCCCTGGCCGCCATCTCGGTACGCAGTGAACTCGACACCCACCACCCCCACCAACCTCAGCATTGGTATCTGGCCAATCTCGGCACCACACAACGCCATCGCGGCCAGGGCTACGCGGCCGCCCTGCTGGCAGACCGCGCCACCACCGCTCCTGACCTCGGTCAATACCTCGTGTGCACGCGCGCCGAAAACGTCTCGTACTACGAACGATTCGGATTCAGCATTACCGGCACATTTCAGCTGCCTGCCGGAGCCCGACCCGAAATGTGGGCCATGTGGCGCGAACCCGCCACGAAAGCCCCTAGCGGCCGCGCGAGAACAACGGTGCGCACAGTACTCGCCGCTGAACAGCGAAAACAGGTCCAAATGAGCGCAACCGGATGCCGCCATATACGCACCAGGGCAATCGCAGCACCGAAACTTCTCCCGATGACACGGTGTGTCGAGTGGGCAAATCGAGTCCGCTCGAGATATTGATATGCACATGGCGAAGATCGGTAGACCGGTAACACAGCCCGAGAGCAAGTTCACGGGCGTGAATCTCTCGGTAGAGATGATCGAGGCCATCGAGCAAGCCAAGAAGCAGCACGGTCTGACCAAGCGCGAACTGTTCGAGCGGGCCTTGCGCCCGGAACTGGTGAAGCTCGGAGTCCTCGAGTCTCAGCCGGACACTGCGAATCAGGCTGGGCAACTTGCCTTGTCGGAGCACGCCGCCTAAGTCCCGGATGGGCAGGCGCGCAAACAACGGCAAGCAACGTGAGCTCGAACCGCACGAACCAGGAGGTTTCGCGAAAGCGAAAGTCGGTCGCCTAGACGGAGACTGACACGACAGACCAGATCGGCCGCTCGAAATGCGGCCCCAGACAACTCAATACGACCCGGGCCTTACCCAAGTAGGGCGAAAGCTCCCGAGCCTGCCAAGCATCGGGAGCCTTCGCGGAAGCCTACGGGAGAGCTGCGACACATCTCCCATTGGTGTTACAGGCCCCCACAGCAACCACTACTGACTTGGACGGTCAATTGCTGAAGGAACCTGGGTCCGAGGATACCGCACGCCTAAATTCCGGCGCTACTGGATCGGCGTGTGTCGCCTCTTCAAGGACCCGTACGACGTACACGCGCGACGTGCCAGCACTGGCACCGCGCATCGAGAACACCGTTCTCGATGATCCGGCCGGCGAACGCGACGCCCGCGCTCTCTGGGCCGCCCTCATTCTCCACGTCGTAAGCCGCCACTGGATGCGGCTCTATGTCCCATCATCCGTGCCTGGAAAACGGGGTAAATACCCTGACGAACAGCGGTTGACGTGGCGCAATCTGCCCAATCGCCCCGCCGCGGTGATGATTTACAACGGCAACGGTCGCACCCGCACGCTCGTCTTCGATTTCGACCCCAAACCGGTCGACGCCTCCCCGAAGCCGCCGCACACGCCCGAGCCGCGGTGAAACGCGATGCCGCACTGTTGATCAGCTGGGTTCGCCAACTCGGCGGTGTCGCCGTCGCCGACACATCCAGCCGCGGCGGCATTCACGTCTACGTACCCCTCGCCGACAACGAATCGTTGCGCTGCGAGTCGCTCAAACCGCTCTACGCGCAGCTGACGAAGCTGCTGCCCACCCTGGACAAAGGGCCGATGGACCACCCGGTCCAGGGATGCATCACCCGCCCGGCGGCCGCTGCCCCGAAGGAGGGTTCCGGACGCTGGTCGACATGACCATCGACGACGCCATAGCCGCGTTCACGACCCGGTCAGCGCCCGGCCTCGCCGCGAAGCTCCGCGGCCTCGCCAACGCCCAACTCGACCTCGAACTCGACAACCCCGCCCACATCGGCCCCCGCGCATCGACCGAGGACCCGGACTCGGCTCGGCCCACCGACTACGTGCCCGGCCCCGGTCCTGACGACCGGTTGCCCAAGGACCAGACGAGCACTCGCGCCGTGCGACCGTGGGTACCGGAGTTCCTCAGCAACGGGACCGTCCCCCGCTGCGTGATCGCCTCGGCAAGCTCTGGACGCCGAGCCATGCCCGACTGTCGGTACTGACCCAGTACGCCACACGCGGCGCCTCGCTCAACGACATCCGTACCACCGAAGGCGATCCGGATTGGGCCGGATTCTGGGTAGGCTACATCGACCGCAAGGACCGCGCCCACCGCTTGCAGAAGGACTGGACACGTGCCTACGCCCAGGCCGAAAAGCGCCTCGCCGCTATCGCGGAAAAATCGTCTCATCCCGACCATAGAACCGAGCAAGTGCACACGGGGGCATAGCCAAATCCGGGATATTCGCTGGAAACTGGCAGCGGCACGAAAATGGATTCTACTGTGCGGACACTTCCACGGACGCCAACAATGGACCGCACTCGTCGTCGTCACCGCACTGGCCACCGCCATCGCCATGGAAGGCGCGACATCGGCAGCAGTAGGGATCCGATTCCTATCGATAGCGTCCGGCCTGTGCGGGCAAGAAGCGGTGCAATCGGTGCTGGAGAAACTGCGCTCGATCGACGGCTCACCGGTGAAGTGGTTGGCCCGCTGGGACGTCCGTGACCACTCCGGAGACCGCTATACCCTGGTCCAACCCCACTTGGACGGCGAAATCGTGCGAGCGGCCGAATGGGAGGCCTTCGCGGCCCGCACCGAAGAAATCGATCCGGTGTGGGCGGAACTGGGGTACTCCGCTTGGTGGGTCTACACCATCTTGACCGCCATCGAACCCAGCCAAGGGGAAACCGTCGCCCCCGAGGAGTTGGCGGCCGCCGCCCGGGTCAGCCTCAGCACCGTTCACCGCGCGACGAAGCGACTGCAAGACGCCGGACTGGTCGATTTCGGGCACGGCTGGCTCGCCCGCACCGGCCGCTCCCCCGCCAGCTCCCCGAACTCACCGAACGCGCCGACGAACGCCGGGCCGAACGAATCGCCCGCGTACAGGCCGAACGCGCTGACTTCTGGGGATTCTGGGACATCGTCGCCGAGAACTGGAGCGCCCGCGAGATCACCGGATACACCAGCGCCGCCGACGTCGAACGCGACACACCCGCCTACCTCGCCGCGGCCATCCCCGATGCCCAACCACCCGATACCCCCGACGAACCCCAAGGACCCGACGACGAAGACGAAGCCGCCTTGGCGCTGCTACAACTCGAACTCGGCGCGACCATCCTCGAGGAAGCGCTGTGCCCCTGACCGGCGGCCGCGCACCGGACCGCTCAGCCGACCACCGGCCGAAGCCGCACGAACGGAATCGGAGAGCGGCCCGGGCCGGCGTCGCGCTGATCGACCTCGAATTCGCCGCAGCCCAGCACGAACTTGCCCAGGGAGGGATAACCCTGCGCGGAAACGTCCACGCGCGGATACCGTTTGGCGATCCAGTTGCACACGTTCGACAGATTCGACCAGCCATCGGCATCGCTCACCGCCGCGGTCGCCGCCCGCAACTGATCGACCAATCCGCCCGCCACGGTCAGCGCCCTCGTTTGGGTTTGGGCAGTGGCGCCGGGGGCGGAGATTCCAGCTCGTGCCGCAACTCACCGAGCCGCAGTTCGAGTAGGTCATCGAACGTGAACGCCGCAATCCCGGCACCGCGCAGGAACTTCACCACGTGCGCCTGGTCGTCGACGATCGCCCGCAACCCATTCCGGCCGGATTCGCGCCGAACAGCCTGGCAATGCTGCTTTTTCACCAACACCGCAGGCGAGCGATCACCCACCTCACGGCATAGCAGCTGCCCGGGCGGAAAGGCGTGCGCGGCAAGCCAATCACCGGTATCGGCGCTGGTGGTGGTCGGAAACATCGTCGAATACACGATGCGGTAACCCAGCTCACTCAGGGTGCAGACCAAATCGCGCTGATCCTCGCGAACCTTCGCATCGGGCATGCGGTCGAAGAACTGCGCCCACGCCTGCTGCGTGTGCCCATCGGCGAATACGTCATCGAACGCAGACATGTCGGCGACGCCGCCGACGACGTTGACGACGATCGTTCCATCGCGTCTGGCCTCCATCACACGCCTCCTGTCCAACCGCTGCCCGTTCCGTGGCCAGCGACCGGCCTCTCACTTAACTACACGGGGGTGCGGTCGCTGTTCTCGTCTTCCTCACTACAGCAGCAGTCCTACTGATTGCGGGCATCTTTCAGTGTCACCGCTCCAACTCAGGGCCGACGGCAGCGGCGCGCGAAAACCGGGATGACGTTTTCCACACGATTTCTGCGCCGTCCTCCGGCTCGGTCGGCGGGGGCCGCGGTCGACGGCGTGCCCACGAAGGGGCCGCGACGCTCCCGCTCCCGGCCCGTTGATGCGTCGTCGTCTGTCGTCCCACCACCGGGGCGGCGGGTCGCCGCGCGCCCTGCGAGAGACTTTCTTATCCTATCCGATAGGATAAGAAAAAAGATATAAAAATAAGATATGAAATGCTAGAATCGAGTATGGCCAGTGAAGCGACCCCGACCGTATCCACCACCACCGCAGAAGAGCTCTGCGAATTCCCCGGCGGATGCGGGCGACACAAAGCCCCTGGTGAGGCGGGCTTACCAAACAAGTACTGCCACCAGGCGGACCCAGACGGCCCGATTCACAACGGGCAGAACGCCTGGAAAGCCCGCCAAGCCGCCAAGAGCGGCGCCGGACGCGGTGGCTCGGTGGCTACCGCCGACGTGAGCAATACGCCGGTGACGATGGCGCGCGCCACCCTCGAGGTTCAGCTCGAGCAAGTGCGAACCCAGATGGGCACCATGGCCGACCTCATGACCCGACTGGCCGACACGCTGCGTGTGTCACGTGACGATGAGGCCGTAACAGCCGAGATCGAACACACCCGTGTCCAGGCACAAGCCGCTGTCGCGGCCGCCGAACTGCGCGCCGACGAAGCCGAGGCCGCCGCCCGCGACGCCCGCCGCGATCGGGACGACGCCGACGCCGCCGCCCACGAAGCGATCGAGAAGAAAGAGCACGTCGTAGCCCTCGCGCAATGGCTCATCGCCGAGGCTGTCTGGCGCACCCAGCAGGCCCAGGCCGACGCGGAGGCGGCCCGCCACGAAGCCGCGGCCGCGAAGACCGCCGCCGACACCGCGATCTCCGAGGCCCAGACTGACGCCGCCAGGAAGATCGAGCAGGCCAAAACCGAAGCGGCACAACAAATCGAGGACGTCCAGCGCGATGCCGCCGACCGGATCCGCACTGCGGAGGCCCAGCGCGACGAGGATATCCGTGCGGCCGAAGCGCAACGCATCACCGCCGAAAAGGGTCGCGCGAGCGCCGAACTCGCCGCCGAACGCAGCGACCAAGCCCGCCGCGACGCCATCGATACCGCCACGGAACTGAAAACCACCGTGGAACAGCTGCGCAATCAAATCGAGCAGGAACGTGCCGAGGCCGCCACACAGGCCCAGACGCTGCGCGCCGAGTACGACGCCCTGCATCGCACCCACCGCACCGAAATCGCCCAGCTCACCACCCAGGCCCGCGCCGAGCGCAGCCAGCTCGAAAACCACTACACCAGCGAAATCGCCCAGATACGAACCGAAGCCGCCGACACCATCTCGACCCTGCGGGAAGCACTCGACCGGCAGCGACGCACACCAGCAGCTCTCCCCCGACCCCGAAGCAGCGGGCGCCGACGACCGCACGCGTGAGCCCGTGCTACCCGCGGCGCGAAAGCCACCTCGAAAAGCACCGCGTATCAACGTAGTTCGAAGGAGCGACATCGTGCCGCAGCTTCCCATACAAGCAGTGCGGGCATCACGATGAGATGTGATGCCCGCACTACGGATTGCGAAACGCGCCGACTTGGCTAACTATGGCTAGTCGGTCGAATCCCCCTGCGCTGTCCCGCTTTCAGCCGGCTCTGCCGCTGCCTTGTCCGCGGCCGCTGTCGTCTTCCCCGCCGCCGCCGATGCACGGCGGGCTCGGGGCTGGGGTGGCAACTCGGGAAGGAACAGATCCAATATCGCGTCCAGGAAGTCACTCCGACTCGGGAAGCCGTAGCCCTGCCAGAACGCGTCATAGGTGGCCAGCTCCTGCCGAGACGGCCGGAACGACTGCTGCACCGAGTTCTTCATTCGGCCGCGCGCACTACGCCGCCCTTCGACCGGCCCCAACAGGCCGTCAGGATCGTCGTCCTCATCCTCCACCAGACGCGACCGATTGCGGACCGCGATGAGCAGCTCCGCGAACGCATCAGCCTTACGCGCATGCACGAACGCACGTCGCACGACGACCGCGTTGTTCGGCTCCTGGCCAGTCGATTGCTTCGCCACAGTCTGGTAGTGGCCGAACCGATCGCGAACCCCGGACTCGATATTCACCAGGCACTGCGTCAGCTTCGCGCCGTCGGCCCCGAGGTTGGGAACCTCCACCCGAACCTCACCGTCGGCATCCAGATCCACCGCGGTCACCGTCTGAGCGCGCGCCGGTGCGACCGGTGCACGGCGAACCACGGTCTCCCCGCCGGCGGGACCGCATGCAGGCCACGTTCGGCCGTGGCGCCAGACTGCGCAGTCTGCGCCGGTGCGGCCGCCGAATCCTCCGGCGGGCGAGGTGCCGACCGAGTCGAAGTGCCGAACGCGCTCGAGGCCGCCGCGCCGAACGCACTGAGCCCAGGATCCGCAGGCAGACCGCCAACCTTCTGATCTGAACCCTGACCCTCATCCTTCTTGCTCATGCTGCGTCACTCTCTTTCTTGCTCGCCGCTACCGCCTGTAGGAACTCCATGCCAAGAGCCCTGTAATCACCCGCCAGAGCCTTGACGGACTTCAACGTGGACGCATCCAGGCCCGTCGACTCGTCAGCCTCCTGCGGCACGATCCCCGGGTACGGCACGCAACCGCGGCCGCCTCCACATGCCGAATGGACTGCTTGAACACCGGTGCCGCGCCATTGAGGTCCGATTCCAGGTTCGCCTTGATGTTCTTGAGGACCTTCGTCGCCGACGTGTTGGTAGCGAACAGCACCACTCCCAGCAGCCTGAGACCGGGATTCAAGGCCAGTGCCTTCGCGAATCGACGAGCCACAACCCGGAGCCCCTTCCGAGACGAAGGATCGGACTTCGACGGAATGACAACCATGTCCCCCGCTACCAGCGCCTGCAACTGCAAGACGTCCGAACCAGGCGCAACATCGAGAATGATCACGTCATAGTCATCACGCACTGCGTCGATGGCCGCCGCGTACATACCCATCCAAGCAGTCTGAGCAGACTCGTCCTCCTGGTACGAAGCGTAACGCTTCTGCACATACAGCTCTTCGACTACCGCTTCGAGTTCAGTGCCACCCGGAACGACGAACAAGTTGGGACGCGCCTCGCCAGTGGGAACCAGAGGTGTCCCATCGAGCACAGCGGACGCCTGAGACTTACCGTTGTCGTCCAGCGGGCCACCGGTCAAACCGAGATCCTCGCAGTTGTTTCCCTGCTCATCTATCTCGATGAGCAGGACGCGATGCCCCGACTGAGAAAGATCGTAAGCAAGGGCGACAGCGGTGGACGACTTCCCACACCACCCTTACCGTTGATGATCACAACCACCTTGCGGGGCAACGCACTGTCGAGAATGAGTTGCAACCTACGGCGGAGTGCAGCCTCTACGGAGATCAGGTCAACGAGCCCTAACTTGGCAGCGATGACAGGCATAGACCGGCCTCTCTAGCTATGAACGTGCTTGGCATTGCGCGCGATCTTACGCGAAGCCACGTCCAATCACCCAGCGCGACACGCGAACTGAATCGACACTATGCGTTAGCGCTCGAACGAACAGCGAATATATACCGTGGTATATCGAACTACCTAGAGCGGAACCTATAGCACAGGCTATAGCGGACGGGATAGCTAGAGACCTAGCGGAGCGTATAGCGATGCGTATAGCACTGCATAGAGGGAAGCTGCGAGCGGAACATGTCGCGGAGCATCGCTCAGAGTGGAGAGTGCAAGGTAGATAGGTCATTATCGCCCGAACTCGCACGAAAGTGAGAGCGTAATACTGTCGTCGACATACTGAACGGAGAAGCAGTCGGAGGAGCCGTAAGCGACGTGACCGGCGTAGTCCGAGTTGCCTTGATATAGCCTGAATTCGCCGTCACAGTGACGTAATTGCCGCAGCTACCAGGCTGTTTCGGGCACGATGAGCGCAGAGCGCGGCGTCCAGAAGGAAACCAGTAGCCGCAGCGTTGAATGTCGCCGCGACCGTGCACCATCGCGGCCGCACGTGCCCCATTCACCGAATCAAACGCATCGCTACGTCGTGCGAGGGCCAGCGCCAGATCCACATATCCGGTCCACCTGGGATCCTGCCGGAGGACTGACGAGCCACCCGCACGGCGCAGCCGGACTGGACAGCGCCCCCGCTCGGAGCCAGCCAGGGGCCTGCCGGAGCGTATCCGGAACCGCTTATACCTGACGCAGCGGCGCGCATGAGAGCCCGCGTACTCACGGGCTGTCAAGCTCGCCGCGCACGCCGACCAACCGTCCCATGTCGAACACCAGGACCCCGCGCCTCGGCAGCCGTGAGAGGAACAACTCTGCCGCCCCACCGGCCGCCGGATCCGCGCGCGTCGACGCTCGCCGTGACCGCATATCCTGCGGGCCCGCCTGGGCATCCCGGCGAACCTCCGAAGCGGCTCCGACTCAGGACCAGCATTCGTACCGATCGCGGCACACGCCAGGCCGCCGCTACCCACGCCGCGGCGCGCCGCCGACCCGCGCGGTGCGGCCACCATCAGCACGAACACGAACCGGACATCTGCGCTCGGGGAAGTGCACGCAACCCGAGGCGGTCCGCGGCCCGCGACGCCCGACGTTCGTGGCACCGCAACCATTCACGGCTGGTTACAGCTGCCACCCCACACGCAAGGAAGTGTGTGCGGGCTGCACGGGCTCCCAGCACGAACGGACACCGAACCATCAGCATCTGATCCAGATCCCCCGCATACCCGGACGGCCCAGGGTCCGCCCACTGCGTCACGATGCCCGAAACGTCCCACAGCATCCGGCGCTGATCGGCGGCAGAGTTCTCCGCAATCGCGCCGAACAACGGACATCCATCGCGCCGGTATTACTGCCCATCACGTTGCCGCGCGCACCACTTGGGCGGACTCGCACCACGAGTCCGGCAACTCATTCCATCCCAGTACAACTGGCGCGCAAGCGCGCCAGTTCGTCACGAGATGCCCGCAACCAGAAGCAAAGTCGCCCGCGGTCGATGGCTGTCGCAGCGAGAAGCCAGTGCATCTCACCGGCGCACTCGAACGCACAACGGTGCCGGCGAAACATCCACCGCGGCGGAGGAATCCGCGCGGCGGCCCGCCACAGGAATGCGCAGGTTCTCCCCGATGCGACCAATCTCGACCACCTCAAGCCCGCAGAACAGGCATCCACAGCGCACCGAGTCCCTGCATTATTCGGCGCCGAAACGCACGATTCGACACGGCTTTTCGCGGACGCGTGCACACCGTCACCCACGCAGGAATCGCGCCCGATCGGTGCAAAACCGCCGTTTTTGACGTCACAGTGACGAAATGAACTGATGACACAGTCATTCGAACGGATAATGCGGCACCATAGCGCCAACTAGCCGTGTTAGCGCCCCTTCCAGCGTGGCCCGGAGAACCCCGAGAGCTACCGCGACACCAAGCCCTCCCGCCGCCGCGTAGCTCCCGCAGGCTCACCACCCAGCCCAGTCGCGACAAAGAGGGGGACGGCGCCGGAGATCACTTCAGATTTCGCCTTGTACGGTGCGGAGTCAGTCAGCCGTTCTCAACCGCAGATACTGGCCGCTCACTTCAAGCGGCCATCGGCGGTAGAACCCGGCGACCGCGTCATCGGCGACAAGCCCGAGATGCGGAATCGACCGGTCGGAAGCCCACCTCAGGAGATTGTCGACCACCGCCGAGCCGAGCCCGCACCTCCGATATCCCAGTGCGACCACCACATCGACGATCACCCCGTAGAGGCCGTCTCCGACAATGCGGCCCATACAGACGGCCTGTCCGCCCACGTCTCGGCCGCTCACGCCGAACATGCTCGACGACAGCGCTGCCGCACAGACAGAGTCGGGCGGACATACCCACCCGGCCAATCGCCGCAGGTGTCGATACTCATCCACCGTGACCATCACATCAGTGATGAGCACATCCGCAAGCGCGCCTCCATCATCGAAGCCCTCCAGGTCTATTGCCTCCACTTCAATGGGGAGGTAGTCAGGGCCGCGTCGGCGATGCGTATCGCGCTGGTGGTTTTCAACCTGCTGTAGGAGTCGTCGATCCATTCCTGCATCAGGGTGTTGCTTGCCGCACGGTACTCGAGTGCCTGGAACAAGCACTCCAACCGGTCCGCGTCGCGCGCGGAAACCGCTTCGACGGTGGCTTGAGCTTCGAACTCGGAAACCGTCTCACGCAACAGATTCCGCAGCAGCTCCGGCATTCCGGCGACTTGGGCGACTGTGACCGCGACATGGTCCACAGACGGCAGGAACGGCTTGGCGGTCTTGTTCAGATCGCGGGTGCGCGTCTCTTGAGAGTCGTGCCAGACGGCCATATGCGCGGCCTTGGCCGGATCGCCACCTTCGAGAGCCGCGATCAGCGCCGCGAGCTGGGCAGCCCGGCAGGTATGGTCGGCAACCGATTCAGGGTTGGGGACGTGCGCGTCAATCCAGCCCTTGCGCGATTCGCGTTTGAGGGTGCCCAGTTCGAATGCGAAGGCGGCGATTTCGGCTGCGGCGTCAGGGCCCAGCTGGTGTGCGTCCATTATTTGTCCTCCGCGTCATGGGCGTGCAAGGCGTACTGCGTAGGCCACGTTAGCCAGATCTCGACGGGCCTGCGGCATCAAATCAGGGTCGCCGCTCATCTGCTCCACCACCATGGCCAGCTGATCGAGCACTGCGGGATCGGAGGTGAGCAGATGAGGATGGCTGGCGATCAGCCCGGCGAGGGTGTGGGCGTAGAGATCGGCCTGTTCGGTGCCGGGCCGGAGCCGGGCGAGCAGATGCCGCAACAGCTGCTCCCCGGCCAGTGCCGCGGGTGAGCACGGACCATGGCACTGTCGTCGGTGACCACGGCGGTACCGAGCTCACCGACCCAGTAGGCGTAATAGGTGAGGTTGGTCAGCTCCTGTGCGTGATCGTCGTGGACGCGAACCAGATAGGCGCGCAATGGTTCTCGGTCACCGATGGCGGTCAGGGCAATGGCAGAGGAACGAACCCGTAGCCAGCCGGGTGGGTTGGCGTCGCGTGCGGATCGCAGCGCGCGGGCATGTTCGGCGGACAGCCATTCGGCCGAGTGCGCACGGTCATCGAACCCGAGAAGGTAGATCGCTTGGCGACGCAGCAACGCGTCCTCGGGCCAGCGGCAGCGGTCCGCGACGCGCAACAGGTTGTCGAAGAACTGGCTCCGATCGGCGGCGGAGATGACCGGCCGATCGGCACGAGGGCCGCGGCCGCGCTGCCTGCCGAACTCGGTGAGCTGCGTCGGCGGACGTCCGCTCATCGGCCAGGTCACCAGATTCGCGAGCGTCCGTTGATGGACGCTGACCGCGAGGGTGCGCGTCGGTGCTGACCGTGTCGGGGTCGGTGGCGAGGGTGTCACCGATGATGAGGTCGGCCTCGAGTGCGTCGGTGAGCAGCGCGAGAGCCGGCGGAGGCGCGCCGTGGCGGGTCAGCAGCATCCGCACGCGGGTTAGCTCCCCGGCCCGCAGACTGGCCAGGGGCCGCCGTCCGCTTTCCCAGCCGTAGACGGTGCTGGGATCCACACCCAGAAGTTCGGCGAGGTCGGTTTGGGTGAGGTGCGCAGATTCGCGGAGCAGCTTGAGCAGGAATCCGGAGATGGCACCGAAGCGTGAGCCCTGACTGGGGGCGGAGTTCCGCGGGGCGTGCCCATGGGCTGTCCTCTGGGTGTGCGCACTGGCGCTGTCGCTACTCGTACTCCAGGTCAGTTCAGCATCCAGCCTGGTCAGCATACCTTTGAGGCAGCGCCCGAATGTCGAATCGGCCGAATCGTCTCCCAGTGAGCACCGTGGCGGATTCCGGTGCCGCGGACGAAGTTCCACTCGCGTCGCCCAGCAGAGGAGTGTGCCCTGATGACCGTCGACCCACCCGCAACGCGATGCCCACAGCGGTATCCGTTCGGACAGGACCACACCCTGGATCTGGAGCCGGACTACCGCGACTGCGCGCCGGTCACACAGGTGGAGCTACCCAGCGGAGCGCGGGCGTGGCTGGTGACCACACACGCCCTGGTCCGGCGGGTACTGGCCGACCCACTGTTCTCCCGTGAGCACGCCAACCGCCCGGAGGTGGCGCGGCTGTCGACCGAAGTGCTTCCAGCGGAAGCGATTCTGGCGACCGATCCGCCCAGCCACACACGGTTGCGGACGCTCATCGCGGGCATGTTCGCCCCGCGCCAGGTCGCCGCCATGGCCCCAGCGATCACCACTTTGGCCGACGGCCTGGTCGACGAGCTGCACACCGCAGGAGAACCGGCCGACATCGTGGCCGGTTTCACCGAGCCGTTCGCGGCGGCAGTGGTCTGCGAGATGTTCGGTGTGCCAGCGCATTACCGCGCTCAGGTGTTCGCACTCGGTGACGCCCTCACCGCCCGCGACGCGACCACCGCGACCCTGGCCGCCGCGCGCGGCGAATGCGAGGAACTGGCCCGCGCGATGGCGGCGGAGAATCCCAGCGGCCTGTTCGCGATGCTCGGGGACTCCGCGACCACCGACGCGCAGGTGCTGAACCTGATCATTGCCTGCCTGATCGGCGGCCGCGGGTCGCCGACGGTCTTCCTGTCCAGCGCCGTATTCGCGCTGCTGCGCCAGCGCCGCCACTACCGGCTGCTTGTCGAGCAGCCGGAGCGGATTCCGGCCGCGGTGGAGGAACTGCTGCGATTCGTGCCGGTCGGCGTCGGCGGCGGATTCACCCGCGTTGCGACCGCGGACGTGCAACTCGGATCGGTGCTGGTGCGGGCCGGGGAAGCGGTGATCCCGGCAATGCACGCCGCCGGCCGGGATCCCAGCGTGTTCGACCAGCCCCAAGAACTGCGGCTCGATCGTGGCGAGAAGCTGCCGCACCTGGCCTTCGGCCACGGCACCCACTACTGCGTCGGTGCGGGCTTGGCCCGGCTGGAAGCTCGCATCGCGCTGGAAACCCTCACGTCCCGGCTGCCGGAATTGCGCCTGGCTGACCCTTCCAGCGCAGGGGACTGGCGGCGGGGCCGAGTTGTCCGCTCCCTTGAACGATTGGACGTCACATGGACGCGAGACTGATCATCGACGCGACCCGCTGTGCGGGCACCGGCGTGTGCCTGCCGATCGCCGCCCACCATCTGAGCCTGCTCGACGGCCGCGCCGCAGTGCTCGACGGTACGACGCTGGCGCTTGCGCAAGCCCGGGCCGCGGCCGCGTGCTGCCCCAACGAGGCCATCACGGTATGCGAGCAGGCGGCCGCAGAGTTCTGGGTGGATGCGCCGATCGTGACGTTGGGCCCAGTCGGAACCGACGCACAAGCCGAAGCGGCCCGCCACACCCGACACGTGCGGTTGGTGGACTCGTTCGCCGCGGCGATGCGCGGCGCCGCCGCCGATACGAGGGTGCGGGCGTTGGTCGCGGCCGGATACCTCGCGCTCGACGAACACGACCGCGCCACCGACTCCTGGGTCGATCAGCACTTCACCCACACCGGCGTGCTCCGGATCGAACGCTGCTGGGAAACCCCGACCAAACCCATGTGCTTCGCCACGCGCCGCGCACTCGGTGACGGCACGGTCACCACCGTGGCCACACACCCGGCCACCCGGGTATTCGCAGCCCGCCACGCCCCGAGCGCGCGCCTGATCACAGTGAACGCCAAACCACTGGCCGCCGCGGCCGCCGCCCGCGGTGAGGCCGATGCCTGTATCGCCTCGATCGACGTCGTCACCACTCACCCGCAGTTGCAGATCATCGCCGAATTCGCGCCGACGATGGTGTGGCTGCTGTACACGAGAGCCGACCGCGATGAGTGAGCCGACCACCGTGGCGGTACTCGGCGCCGGGATCATGGCCAACACCGTCGCCGACGCGCTGCACACCCGCGGATTCCGGCTGCGCCGCTACAACCGCACCACCGCAGCGATCGACGGCCCGGCCACCGTCTGCGCGTCGCCGGCGCAAGCAGCCGAGGGCGCGGCCGCAATATGGAGTTTCATCCACGACGATGCCGCCAGCCGCGCGGTGTGGTGCGGGCCCGGCGGCGCGCTCGAAGCCGTCGACGCCACACTAGTGATCGAAAGCTCTACGCTCTCACCGGAATACGCCGAACAATGGATGAGCAAGGCCACCCGATCCGGAGCCCGGCCGGTGCTGGCACCGGTAACCGGCAGCCGCCCCGGCGCAGCGAACGGCACGCTGGTCGCGTTCGCAGCAGGTACCGCCGCCAACCTCGCCGCCGCTGACCCGCTCCTGCGGGTGGTCGCCGGCGAGGTGCACCGATTCGACCGGACGGCCGACGCGGCGGCGGCCAAATTGCTCAACAACGCTCTGGCTGCGGTCATCCTCGTCGGTCTGGCGGAAACCCTCACCGCCGCAAGCACACTCGGACTCGACCAGAAGCAGCTGATCAACATCTGGTCGCGCCACGGATGGGCGGCCGCGGCCACCAGCGCCTACGGAGAGGCCATGCGCACCGGCCGACACCCGCTCACCGACTGCTCGGTGAACGTTCTCGCCAAAGACCTGCGCTACACGCGGACCGCCCTCGGTCCGGCGGTCCCGCCGCTCATCGACGCGGCCGCCGACCGATTCCGGCACACGGCCGCCGCAGGTCTGGGCGGACAGGAAATGTCGGCGATCATCGAATCCGATCGGAGCACACCATGACCGGGCCCGTCCGTGACTGGTTCACCCACACCGCCACGCTCCCGGCCACCGCGTGTACGCAGGTCAACCAGCAGCTCGCCACCTACATCGACACTGTCCGCGACTGCGCGCACACCCACCTGCCCGCACAGACCACCGTGTGCGTGTCCGGATCCCTCGCACGCGGCGAGCCCGCGGCATGCCGCCGCGACGGCACCTACCGTCTCGGCTCGGACGTGGACCTGGTCGCCGTCGTCGACCACATCGACGACAACGCCCAGGGCTGCGTCGCGAAATTCACCGCCAGCCTGCGCGAACGCCACCCGAGCATCGACACCACCGCGTTCATCGTCCACCGCAACGACCTACCGCGAGTGGCGGGCCGCTTCGGCGCCGACCTGCACCACGGCGCCGATCACCAGCTGTTCGGGCCACCCTGGACAGTATCGCCGCCCCGCGGATCGGGAAACGGGAAGGGCTGGAAGGGATTACCCACCAGCTGGCGACGATCTATTGCCCCGACAGCCCCCGGCCGCCACCCCGTGGCGGATCAAAACCGTGCTCGAAGTGCTGCGCGCCGTCGCAGTCCGCAACGAGCCAGGCCCGCAACGCTATGCCGACCTCGCCGCCGCCGACACCGTCCGCGCCCTCACCGAACCGGTCGTCGTCACCAGGCTCGTGCGGGCCCGCGAGCACACCACCGCGCTGCCGCTCACCGCCGGACACGCCTACGATCTGCTCATCGCGGCCATCTGCCAGCTCTTCGGTGTCGCACCCGGACCACAGGAGCTCATCGCGACCCTGCACACCTTCCCGGTAAGCGCGCACCTGCTCGACGGATTCCAGCACGCGGTGATTGCCGCGACGATCATCCTCTACGGACCACCGGGGCTGCGTTGCGCGGCGGCCGCCGCGCTGCACGTCATCCTCACCGCGATCGACCCCGCCACCCTCACCAGCGCCCGCCCCGCACTCGACGCCCTGGCCGCCATCTCACCGGTCGAGTTCCGGCGCGGCATCGACCATCCCAACCACGTACTGCGCCAACACCTTCAAGCCCTGCGGCGCGACTACTACGGCTGGCTCGGCCCGCACAACTTCGGCCGATGCCCGGTCACGAACTATCGCGGCCCCGCCCCGACGACCCCACCGAACGTCAGGAGATCGGCACATGGATGACTGGCCCGACTGGATACAGCAGCTGCCCATGATCGCCACCGGCTACCCCGGCGGCCGCGGCTACCTGATCGCCAGCGAGCACGGGCAAGTCGTGCTCTGGTCCTTTCCGGCCGGGGCGTCGGTGCCGCGCCATCAACACGGCCCGCAACTGGGAATCGTCCTCACCGGCCAGGTCGAGCTGACCATGCACGACACCACCATGCTCGTCCGTGCCGGGGACAGCTTCAGCCTCGCCGATCAGGCCCCGCACGCGGCGACCGTCGCCCCAGGAACCCTGGTGATCGAGATCTTCGCCGACCCAGATCGCCACTCACCCGCAGTCCAGGCGTCGTGAGCGTGCGCATTCTCCACGCGGCCCGCGTGCTCACCCCCGACGCCGCGCCGCTGGCGCCCGGCACGGTGGTGATCGACGGCAGCCGCATCGGCTGGGTCGGCCCGCCCGACCAGATATCCCCGCGCTGGGCCGCCGCAGGGGCTACCCGGATCCAGCTGCCGGAGGCCACGCTCATGCCGGGCCTGATCGACGCCCACGTCCATCTGGCCTTCGCCGACGAGATCACCCCGGCCGCCGCCCTCGAGGCCGCCGACCGGCGCGAGGTCACCGCCACGATCTGCACCGCGCTCCGGCACGCCCTCCGTGCGGGCATCACCACCGTCCGCGACCTCGGCGCACCCCACTACGCCGACCGTGATGCCTTGGCCCAACCCGGTGCCCGGCCTCGCGTGCTGACCGCCACCATCCCGCTCACCGTCGCGGGCGGACACTGCGACGGGCTTGGCGGAACCGTCACCGAGCCCGGCGATATCGACCGCATCGTGGCCACCAACGCCGCCCACGGGGCGGACTGGATCAAAGTCATGGTCACCGGCGGATTCACCACCGGCGGCCGAAGCTCCCCTACGAGCCGCAGTTCAGCGACGCCCAACTCCACAGGATCGTCGCCGCCGCCCGCGACCACGGACTCCCCGTCGCCGCGCACGCGCACGGCACCGCCGGGATCCGGCAAGCCGTCACCGCCGGCGTGGACTCCCTCGAACACTGCACCTGGATGACCTCGGACGGATTTGATCTCGATACCGGCCTGGTCCGCGAGATCGCTGATCGCCGGATCCTGGTGTGCCCCACCATCAATCACACCGCCCGCCAGGCCACCGGGCGGCTGCCATGGCCGGTGCGCTGCGAACACCTCCACCTCATGCGCGCCGCCGGCGTGCGACTGATTCCCGGCAGCGACGCCGGAATCCCACATACACCCCACGACAGCTACCCCGCTCCCTGGCGGTATGGACGGACCTGGACCTCACACCCGTCGAGATCCTCGACCTCGCCACCCGCCAGGCCGCCGAAGCGCTCCGCCTCGGCGAGGTCACCGGTACGCTCACCGCCGGGCACGCCGCCGACCTGATCGCCGTACCCGGCGACCCGACCACCGACCTCGATGCGCTGACCACGCCTATCCTGGTCGCAACCGCTGGACACCTGCACCCCGACGCCGACACAGCCGAGGAGAACACCTAACCCATGAGCGCCAGCGGACCCACCCTCACCTCCGAATACGCATCCGCCACCCCGCTACAGGTTCGCATCGACACCCACGCCCGCCACAGCGAACACCCCGACGACCCCACCACCGCAGTCCTGGACCTGCTCGACCTCACCGGCACCGAGGCCCTCGCCGACATCGGCTGCGGCGACGCCCGTTTCTTCGCCCAGCTCGCCGCCCGCGGGCACCGCGGCCGCCTGGTCGGTGTCGACACCTCCACCGCCATGGTCGACGCCGCACGCAGCGTTCCCGGCGTCGAAGCGGTCCTCGCGGATGCCACCCAGTTGCCATTCACCGACAGCGAATTCGACCGCACCACCGCCCGGCACATGCTCTATCACGTCCCAGCACCCCACGAAGCCCTCCACGAATTGCGGCGCATCACCCGTCCCGGCGGGCAGGTCGTGGTGACGGTCAACCACCCCGGAACCTGCGCCCGCACACGCGAACTGATCGCCCACCATGCCCGCCATTTCGGGCTCGAACCAGCCGAAGAGCTGACCAACAGCGTCACCTCGGCCACCCTGCCGGACATGATGACCACCGTATTCGGTGACGTCCGCATCCACCGCTTCGACAACGCCTTGATATTCGATTCCGCCGCGCCGCTGATCCGCTTCGCCCAGGCGCTGTTCTCCTTCTGCGGGATCGACACCGCCAACCCGCACCGCGACGCCATCCTCAACGCCATCACCGCAGACATCCAGGCATGGTTCACCACCCACCCCGGCGAAGCGTGGCGCGACCCCAAGGGCTACATCGCCGCCATCGCCACCGTCGAATAACCCCGCCCCTTCAGGAGGATCGGAGACCCGTGAAGCTGCTCGTCACCGGCGGTGCCGGATACATCGGCTCCGTCGTCGCCCACCAGCTCGTCGCCGCCGGCCACGACGTCGAGATCATCGACAACCTCTCTACCGGCTTCGCCACCAACCTGCCCACCGCGGCCCGATTCCATCAAATGTCGATCCACCAGGCCGGCGATATCCTCACCCCCACAGCCGGATTCGACGGCGTACTCCACTTCGCCGCGTCCATCGAAGTCGCCGAATCCGTGGCCAACCCCGAAAAATACTGGGCCAACAACATCGACGGCTCCCTGGCGCTGCTGCGCGCCATCCGCGCCGCCAATATCCCCCGCCTGATCTTCTCCTCCACCGGATCCATGTACACCGGCGACGGCAAAACCGCCTTCGACGAGAACGCCGAAGTCCGGCCCAAAAACCCCTACGCCGCAACAAAAGCCACCGTCGATGCCCTCATCGCCGGAGAATGCGGAGCCTCCACCGTGCTCGGCGCAGCCTCGCTGCGCTACTTCAACGCCTCCGGAGCCGTCCTCACTGCCGACGGCACCCACCTCGGAGAACGCCACGACCCCGAATCACACCTGATCCCCATCCTGCTGCAAGCCGCCGGCGGACAACGCCCCGAATTCACCCTCTACGGCACCGACTACGAAACCCGCGACGGCACCTGCATCCGCGACTACATCCACGTTGCCGACCTCGCCGCCGCCCACCTGCTCGCCCTCAACGCCATCGCGCCCGGCCGCCACGAGATCTACAACCTCGGCAACGGCGCCGGATACACCAACCGCGAAGTACTCGACACCGTCCGCGACGTCACCGGCACCGACTTCCCCGTCCATATCGCCGAACGCCGACCCGGCGACCCCGCAATCTGCATCGCCTCCAGCGACAAAGCACACCGCGACCTGGGATGGAAACCCGAACACGCGGACCTGGCCACCATCATCAGCGACGCCTGGCGATTCCACCAGACGCTCTACCAGCTCGCCTGAAGAACACGGCACCCCATGAGCCGCGTCGGCCTAGATCCGTCCGACAACCGCGTAACAGCACACTGCGTCCGGAGTCGGCGCCCCACCGACCTCGATCGGAACCAGCTCCGGACGCCACAGATGCACCGGCACCACACCGGGCTCCACAACCTCCCAGTCGCCTAGTACAGCCGCGATCTCGTCGCGGCCGCGAGGACGAACGCAATCCCGCAGGCCCCCAACACATCCCGCAGCCGCTCGACCGCCGGTGCCCAATCCGCTGTGATATGGCTGATCACCACATACGAGCCCGGCGCGAGCGTTTTCGACAGCTCACCCAGCACGCGGCCAGGATCGGGAAGGTATTCCAGCACCGACCCCAGCACCGCCGCGACCGGCCGACCCAGATCCAGCAGCATCCCGAGATGACCAGCCAAAGCGGCAGTTTCGGTGATATCGGCGTCGATGAACAACGACGTCGGCGACTGCAACAACGCATTTCCGTGCGCGGCAACGACCGGGTCGCAATCGATGTGCACGGCATGAGCCCGCTGCACCCGTGCATACGGGGACGGCGTGCGCGGATACCCACAGCCCAGATCGGCGAACTGCCGCACCCCGAGCGCCGCGACATACTCGACCGCGCGCCCCACGAACGCATCCATCCAGCGCAGATTGAGCCCCAATGCCGGGCACACGGCCAACAACTCGTCTCCGATGGCACGGTCGACTTCGTAGTTGTCCTTACCGCCGAACAGATAGTCATAGATGCGCGCACTCGACGGCACGGACAGCCCGCACTCCCGGCCGCTCATCGGCCGACCTCGCGGTGCCGCCTCGGATCCTCGCTCACCGGGAACACCGGCGGGCCATCGGAGGATTCGGGCACACGACGTTGCCCGTAAACCACCTCGTAGACCAGGTCCGTCCACTCGACAGCGTGCAGGCCCAACGCATGCCAGGCCGCATGCACCACCTCTTCATCACGCTCGCTCCGCAGCACAGCGGCCGCTTCGAGGTGAGCACGCGCCATCCGATCCACCACCGTGCCAAGCGATTCCGAACACCGGGCGACGAACGGGGCATTCCGCAAAACCCACAGATCAATGGACCCGATCAGAGCCAGCCGCGTACCCGCGAGGCCCGGCATGCCGGGCTCCATCGCTTTCGCAGCCTGCAACTCCGCCAGCGCCCGGGCACACCGCGTCACCGGATGCGCATCCGGAGAATCGCCGATATGCCCGCAGACCGCGGCGAACAGCTCATGCCAGTCCGGCAGAACCGGCCACAAGACCGATCCCTCAGCCGACCCGACCATGTGCAAGTCATTGAGCGAGGCCACCAGATTCGCGGTGGGATCCCCGAGCGCCATGACGACCAC
>NZ_BAAHJH010000002.1:0-170972 GCF_054655275.1 Nocardia sp. IFM 10818 | reverse complement strand
CACACACACACACACACACACACACACACACTCTCTCTCTCTCTCTCTCTCTCTCTCTCTCTCTCTCTCTCTCTCTCTCTCTCTCTCTCTCTCTCTCTCTCTCTCTCTCTCGCGCCTAGGGGAAAAAGGCGAGCCGCCAAGGCGGCTCGGGCCGAAATACCCGGGACGCTGCGCGCCCGGGAAATTCCTCTACCGGATTTTCAAAGAGCAGAGAACTGAAGGGCTACGAGCTGCGCTCGTAGCGCGGGAATTTCGTGCTCTGGTCCATTTCCGCTCCCTGGGAACCGGCTCCGAATCGAGCTCCCTGGCCAGCTAGTGAGGCATCTCTAGACTCTCAATATGGTTGCTGTGCAGGCTTTTTCGATGTCTTCAGTGTAGGTGGACTGTACCGGAATTGCCAACACCCGTGCACGATTCAAATTCCTGTATTCGCAATCGAATTCGAGGCCGAACATCGTTTTTCGTTCACGCTACTGCTATGGCCACTCCCCCGCTCAGACCCTCATTCTAGCCCCTATCGGCATCAAAATGAGCGGACGAAAGACCGCGCCGCTCCGTTCTCGCTGGCTAGTTTTCAGCTCTGCAACTGTTATATATTCGTTACTGTTTGACTGCCGGGGTGTCCGCGCTTGTCCGATCGGTCCTCGTACGCTTCGGCTCCCGGGCGGATACGATCGTCGGGTGACCCAGTCGCTGGATTCTGTCGAGCAGCGAATCACCCAGTTGCGCATCAAGATCCGGCGAGCGTTCGATGCCGGAGACCAGGGCCGGCTCCGGCCTTTGCGTGCCGAGCTGGATCGGGCCCGCCTGGACTGGGATACCGCCCTCGGCGAGCTCGGGCAGCCTGCCGGGCCCCTACACGCCGAGCCGGCCATCGAGCCGCCGTTCCGGGACGGGCCGGTGCTCCTGCGCGAGTGCGTCCAGGCTGCCCTGCTCGCCCTCGGGGTGCCGGCCTCGCCGAAGCTCATCGTGCTCGTGGACAAGGCATTCGGGGCCGGGTCCCTGTCCGGGCCGAGGATGGCATCGCTGCGCCGTGACGAGCTTCGGGCGTACCAGGCCGGCACCGGCGCGCGGGCCTACATCTGCAACGCCCTGACCTTCGACCGGCTCACCGCAGCCCGCGGGCCACACGCCCTGTCCACCTGGCCGCTGCACCAGCGCATCATCGGCCCCCACAGCGCCCACGTGGACCGGCTCACCGCGACCGTCAACATCGCCGCCCGCGTCCAGGCCCTGACCACCCCGAACCCCGCCGCAACGCAGCTGCTCGCCCATCTGGCAACGTGGGCCACGATTCCCGAGGCATCCTGCGCCGACCCCAGCACCCTCATCACGGTCGCGCGTACCCAGCTCGACGTCCACCAACCAGCCGACCTCCGAACGCGCCACGAGGCCGCACAGCGGGTCCGCGACCAACACCTCACCGACCAGCAACTGCTCTTCGGCCGATGACCGAACGCCCGGGACAAAAGATCACCGGCACACGGCGCGGCGCACGCACACCTTCGATCTCTCTCGCTATCGTTGCCGAGGCCGGAACTGGACCCTGAATTCTTCAGAGTGAGGCCGGGTGTGGCTATCGCCGAGGGCGCACGGCAGGAATCCGGAACTTCGTATCGAACAAGTCCGTGACCGACGCTTCGGCACCAGAGGCCAGCACCGGCGCGTGGACCCGCCACCGTGTCCCGACCTGGTGCCCTATGCGGCACAGAGACATCGATGGTGGCAGCGATAACAAAACGAACCGTACGTTATGTTTTCGGTACGCTAACGCCTTCCACCTGCGAATACGCTGGCCCGATGGTCATCCCGACCCCCATGCTCGCCGTCAACGGGGATCCTCCCGATGGGCCGGACTGGGCGGTGGAAATGAAATGGGATGGTGCCCGCATGATCGCCGTACTGGTCGACGACAGCGTGCGGCTTTTCAGCCGCAACCAGCGCGAAACCACCTCAAGCTACCCCGAAATCGTCACCGCGCTCACCGAGCTCAGCCACGGCCGCACCATGACCCTCGACGGCGAGATCGTCGCCCAGAACGCCGCTGGAGCGCCGTCGTTCCCGCGGCTTCAACGGCGACTCCACGTCGCGAACCCGACCCGCGACCTGCAACTGTCGGTGCCCGTCCAGTTCTTCGTGTTCGACCTCCTGGCGCTCGACGGCCAGGCCACAACCGGGCTCCCCTACTCGCGGCGCCGCGAGAAGCTCGACGAACTGAAGCTGGACACCCCGCCCATCCTCACCCCGCCCGCCCTACTGGCACAACGTCCCCGCTGGCGACCTGCTCGAGGTCAGCGCACATCACGGCCTCGAAGGTGTCGTCTCGAAGAGACTTGACTCGGGATACGTCGCGGGCCGCTCCCGATCGTGGGTGAAAACCGTTCTGCGACAGCAACTCGACGTGACGGTGGTCGGATGGCTCCCCGGAACCGGCAGTACCGCAGGCAGTTTCGGTTCTTTGCTCATCGCCGGACGGCTCCCCGACGGCGGATACGGCCTACTCGGCGCAGTCGGCAGCGGCTTCACAGCCGCCGCCCGACGAAACCTGCGGACCCAGCTCGACGCACTGGCCACCCCGGACCCGCCGATCACAGGCCCGGTGCCGAAACCCCTTGCCCTACAGGCACGATGGACTACACCGCGCCTCGTCGGAACAGTCCAATACCGCGAATACACCGGCGGCAGTCTGCGGCATCCGAGCTGGCAAGGGCTACGGCAGGACAAGACGGCAGAGCAAGCCGACCCCGTCCCGGACCCCGATTACCCGCCCACCGGTCCGTGAGCCTCGCAACCATGCCCACCCGCCACCGAGGTGCATGACCACAGCACCACAGGTTCGAATTTGCCCCGGAGTCCACGCTCAAGCATCAGGGATGCGGTGCAGCGAATCCGCCAAACACCGGGCCCTACACGCGGGGATTGAGATGCTCAGGCATCTCCAACATCGGGAAATCATCAACCCACCGCGCCAGAGTCTCCGGGTTCAGGAGCTCGCGGGCAATGCCGTACCGGACCGGTGAGTCGTCGTCGAGCTCGGCAGTCACGACCACCCGCGAGTAAGCAGGCCACTGTTCCGATCCGACCGTGAAGAAGTGCTCGACCTCCGACACAACCAGGTCCAAACTCCGGGCTCGGGGCCCGTCGAGATTGATCCTCTCCCCCACCCGAGGCACGACCAGCCCGTTCACGATCAACTGCAGCGCCAAGTCATCGCAATCATCCTCCGGCAACGAGGGCACCGGAACATAGAGCGAGTACCGTACCCCCGCACGCACCACATCCCCGGATCCAGCGGCAGACTCTGACATCGCGTCCTCCTCCAGCCGGGGCGTCAAAAGCCCTCCAACAGTATGGAGCTCATCATTGGCACCCTACTATTGCCTCCGGTCGAGACCTATTGCCTCCGGTCGAGACCGCAGGAAAGCCGGTCACAGCCTGCAGGACACGACGAATGCGCCTACCCAGGCAAGGCCGAAGGTTTCTTCGGGGCTCCAGGCATGGAAATGGTCACCGTGCGCGCGTTCGAACGCCGCGGGGAGCTCACATCGGCCTCCGGCACTGCGGCGAGAACGGCCTCACGCACAGCCGCAGCGAGATGCCCGGGGACGGTGACCGACAGAGTGGCCGTGGGGCCGGCGTCGGCGATCTCGACCGGGCCTGTGCCCAGAGCTTCAGCTAGACGCCCGTCCTCAGCGGCGGCAGCCACCAGATCAGAGGGCTCTGCCATGCCGCCTCGCCCGTCATCGATCAGCCGCCGACCCAGCCGGACCACCGCCGACCAGCCACCATCGGGACCACGACTCGCTTCCACGTCGGCGACCTCGGCCGACAACCGACCCAGGATGCCCCGCACCGCGGCCGCCACGATACTCGAGACGTCCCTCGGACCCGGCAGGAAGTCCGGAAGCTGCGGCGGAACGCTGAACGACTTCTTCGGCGTCACCATCGGAAGTCTCCTCTCATGACCGACAGTTCACTGATCTCGTTGCCCCCCAAGCATTATCAGCCCACAACGCCCCTCAAGAACTGCCGAATCGAGACGATAGGTCCGCCCCTTCTCATTCCGGGGCCGGCGCGGGGACCTGGCGGGCCGCGGGCCGGTACTTCACCGGGACCGGCTTCAGAGCGAGCTCGGCACGCACCGCATCGATGAACCCCTCCTTGGCCTGGCCCGCAGGAATCCGGATCCGATACCAATCCTCTACCCGATGGAGGCGGTCCTGGGCCTCGTAGAACAGTTCCGTCACCGCGACATCCATCGCCAATGCCGCCTCGACCACCCTCGGCGACCCATGCAGCAACACAGCCACATACCCGTCATCCCACGCGCTGTCGTTGCGGACCTCGGCGACCAGCCCGGGATACGCCGGATCGGCCGGATCCGCCAACGCCACCGCGCGGATCCCTTCCACCGTGCGCCGATACGCCTCGGCCAGACGCTGATAACTCGACACCATCTGGTCTCGCCGCCACCGCGCACTCTCCGACCGCACATCCCAGAACCGTCCCACGACAATGCCCAACGTCGCGGACACCGCCACCACCACCGCTGCCGTCATCACAATCTCCCCTTCCCCGGAGTAGTCACAAGCGCCAAACACGCTGCACGACACCAGATTGCGCCACCACAAGCAGATTCGGCGACCTCGCGCGTTGCAGGCGGCCATCATTCCTACTGCCGATACCCTGGTGCATGGCGGCGGGGCGGTGTCGGGGAAGCCGTCGTCGTAAGCCGCGTAGGGCCGGGGGCCGACCGGGTCATGCCGCCCCGCGAACCCCGCCGCCGCATTCACCACCAGGTGTTCAAGCCCACCAGGCGGGCTCACTCAGCCGCCAGGTTCACATCATCCGAAAAGACATCAGCCTGGATTAGCTGTTCGTCCGCGACGTCTTGGCCCTCACCGCTGCCGGCCCTCGCCAGCTCGACACCGCCACCGCCACCGCGGCAGCGCATCACCCGTGACAACGCTGCGATTCGTCATTCCGTCAGTTCGTGTTCGTCACGAGGAATGTCAGCAACTGGTCCGACAGCGCGGCCGGAGAGGGCTATCGGGCCCGCACCGGCACGACGCCACAATTCCCGGGCCAGCGCTTGCTCCGCCACCCCAGCAGGACTTGATTCCGTCCGTGAATTGAGTCGGTGTCGCCAGCTATCGGGGCGGACGTCGTCGTCGCTGATCGCCGGCATGGGAGGCAGCAGTATCTCGCCGCCAGCAGCGGCAAAAAGCTGACCGTAGCGGCGCTCGGCACCGATCACGACTCGTGGGTTCAGGAACGTGACAACGACGCCGAGATGACGGCTGCCCACCACATCGACAGGGCATCCGCGGACCTCGTTGAGGTCGCGAATATTCTGCACCGCCACCGACGAGTCGTGCCAGGACACAACTTGCTCGACGTCACCGCCCTGGCTCTGGTACGCGGCGGCCAAGTCGGCGAATCCAGCCTGCGGCCACTCGCCGATCGGTACCGCGTCCACGTCGCGAGGGTCGAGAATCCAACCTTCCGGTTGATCGCCGCGGACGACATCCAGCCATCGCTGCGACCCTTCAGCCCAGTCGGAACCGAATCTGGCGATGCCCTCTTGCTCGCCCAACGACGAAACCAGACCTTCGGCCAGAGAGATCACTTTCCAATCCTCAGCCTCCATCCCGGTGTAGGTGTAGAGATTTTCCAGGTCATCGGTGAGCAAGAAATCGAGCTGGTCCAGCAGGACTGCGCGCTGCTGCAGTCGCGCCCGATAGGCCCGATACCGGTCGGAGTAGGTGACCTCCACGCGTTCGACAAGCAGACTCGGATCGAACCGCACACAACTGAATACTCCATCGAGCACATCGACGACGGGTTCCCCATGCCATGGCGGAAGGTCGACCAACACGAGATCGAACCGATCCACACCCGCGCGCACCAAGAGCCGAAGTCGGTCGACATCCATCACACCAGGCGGTCCCTGCCGGCAAGGCAGCACTCGCAGCACACCGCCACCCTCGAATCGGTGCACCATTTCGGCGCGAGAATCGATCAAGGAGACCGGGTCCACCCCCTGAAAACCGTCCCGAGGCTCGACGCCACAGATCCGGGTCAGATCCAGTCGGGGATCCATGTCGAGAAGCAACACCTGCAAGCCGCCAGCCGCCAGCGACGAACCGATGTGACGAAGCGCAGTGGTTCTGCCAGTGGCGCCGACAGCGCCGATCGCCGCCAGCGCAATTCCACGCCCGGCGTGGCTAGCATTGGCGAACGTCGGCTCGGGTATCGAGCGAGTGTCCTTCTCCGACAACCGAAGCGCGCGGGCTTCGAAATAGCCCAGCCCAGTCGCTTCCGCGCGCTGCCGATTCTTCTGCTTCGCTCGCCGATTGCGAGTCATGACCCACTGATCCTATCTGCGCCACAGTGCCCCGTACCCACATTCGCGCTCAAGGACAGCAGAACTAGACACCGGATTCCTCCGCCCAATGGGCTGAACCTTCGCTTTCACAGCCGGTGGCGATACGGGCACCAATATCGGCTCAAGCTGGCGACGGTTGGGACCGCCACAAACAGCATAGAGCGTGCGGCCCCGGATCCCTGCCTGCCGTATCCGGGCCGCACGCCTCACACCGCAAGGCCAGCACTGCGATTCACGTCGCTGAGTCGTCCAGATCCACCAGGTCCCGCGGTGGCCGGGCAGGAGCGTGCCGGACACGTGCCGCACGCAGCAGCTCCAGCGAGGCACCGCCGATATGCTCGATCGCGGCCAACTCAGCATCAGTCCGCGCGAAAACATCCGCCGCGGTGTGAAGCCCGTGGCGGCGCAACAGGTTCCGCAGCCGCACCGGCAGACCTTCCAGACCCGGGATATCGTCGTCGTGGGTCTTCTCGTGCCCGTTGACCGCGTAATAGGCCAGCCTGGTCGGGCCGATGTTTACATCCATCGGGGACAACTGCCCGTCGCGAGCGGTGACCGTGACCTCGGCCAGAGTCCAGGGGCCACCCGGCACCCGGATCGCGCTGGCGCGATAGATCGCATTCGGCCGATCCGGCAGTTGGAAAGTCCGCGTACGCTCCTCGATCTCGATCCTGCGAGACGGTTCCGACACACGCCGGCCACCTGATGGTCGTGCTGTCACTGCTGCTGCTCTCCCCCTCGTGCTCGAAGAACATGATCGTGACCGGCGCGCCGAATGCAACACCCTTGACCACTCAGTGCGGTTTACCGGGCTCGAAACCGTCCCGCGCCCACTCCAATTCGATCCGCCACGTATGCGCTCACCGCCGCGACGCAGTGATACCGTGGACGGCGGCAGCGCGCCTGCCCCGCTCCGAGCCGACAGGGACCCGCGTACCCACCGGTGCCGAGGACAAGGTCCGCCCCTTCGGGAGGATCGCGCACACTCCCTCTCGACCCGACCACGGCCGAGGACGCGGGACTCCGCCTGGAATCGAGCCTCGAGATGACGCGCAAATCCCGCAAGAAGAAGCGCACCCGCACGCGCATGGCCGCCCGCGCCACCAACTACACCACCGCCGCACGCAGCACCCAGAACGCCAGCGCGCCAACGCCTTCCGCCGAGGATGCCATCGACGGCACCGTCCTGGTCATCAACGGCCGCCAATATCGCCTCGACAGTGACCTCATGGACCTGCGCTGTGTCGCGACCACCGTGCGCGGTGCCCGCTGCCGCAACCCCATCGAGATCTACGGGCAAGTCGCCAAGTGGGATCACCACGGCCGCTACCGCCTCGACTGGGAATCACGCACCACCTTCTGGCTCGACCGCTACGGCACCGCCGAACGCCTCGCCAAGACCTACGTGCGTCAACGCTGCATCAAACATCTGGGCACCGACGCACCCGACCACACCCCGCCCGAACTCCACGACATCGGCGTCCTGGTCCCCACACCGCTCGACATCCTCGACACCATCCGCATGCGCGCCTACGAAGGACTCATCACCCTCGGCCGCCACGAAAAACTCCTCACCCCCGTCGACCTCACCGACGAGGTCACCGCGGCCGCCGCCGGTGACCTCGACCCCCTACTCGCGCGCGTGGCGCTCACCCCGCTGCCCCCGGCCCGCCTCGACCCTGACACCGACTACGGCAACACCACCCTCTGGCTGCACCTGCTCCAAGCCCACCACCACCGCATGCTCACCATCGACCAGATCGCCCGCCTGCTCGCGGTCAGCGAACAGAACGCCGCCTACCGAATCATCGGCCGCAGCATCGATCTCGGTTCCATCACACACCTGCAAGCGGTGCTCTACGACGAACTCTCGCTCACACCCCGTGCCGACGGCAACCACGCCACCGACACCGACTTCCTCACCGAACTCCACCGCGACACCGGCCACCCCTTCCTCGAACACCTCCTGGGCTACCGGCACGCCACCATCCGCGGGACACGTCCATGACCGCCGCCCTCGGCCGCGTGGCCGGTCGCTCGTTGGCGCACATCATGTTCGGCATGCTGCGCCGGTAGGTCAGCCCCAAGGGCAAACCAGAGCAGCGGTGTCCCGTTCCCGTCGTCCGAGAATGGGACGCCGCCGCGCCCGAACGCGTCAGAGGCAGGACAGACACTGGCCGGATCCCACCCTGTGCTCACGTCGCCATGGAACCGCGAACTGAGCAAATGCCCGAATTGCCGCATACGCCCACCCAGTCGATGGCAGCATCACGACCGTGAGCTCTACCGGCAACCCGCCAGACATTCCGGTCGAAACCCGGGAGCGGGTCATCCGATTACCCGACTTCCCGGGTAACGACTACGAGGTCACCCTGGTCCGGCCCGCCGGCCGCGGTGGCGATGCCTGGATGCTCGCCGAAGTCACCGCCCGGGCCACCGGCAACCCGATCACCGCCCTCCCAACCCCGTCCCGGCTCCTCGCCGCCGCGCTCCACGACACCATCGTCACCCCCAACGAAAGCGCCGAGGACAGCACCCGCGACCTGGAATGGGTCCCCCTGCGCTACCGACGCGCGCTCTACTTCCGCGACATCTGCACCACCGCTGAACTCCTCGCGCTGCCCGACGACGAGCTCATGGACATCCGCGGCATCGGACAGCGCGGCGTGGAGAAGATCAAAGCCGCCTACACCCGCTACGCGACTGCCGCTACCCCGTCGCGGTCGCGCGAATTGGACTGTGCCGCTGGTGCGGACTAACAGGACGGTCCGGGCACCGCGGAGTTGGCGCGCCGGACCGTCCTGCCCCCGGACATCACAGATGCTCGGCGCACCTGCTGGGCACCGGCGCAGACGCGGGCCGTACCGACGGGAGTCTGCGTTCGCCGCCGATACCGCCTAAAGGGGTGCAGTCTCGCGCGCGGTGCCGCTGCCAGCGCAGTACACGTGGCCCGGACCCATCCCCAGCAGCCAATAACTGCCGGGTCTCAACGAGTGTCACCTACCGGAGCGCAACCGTCGAATTCGCAGCACCGGACGGCACGCCCGGTCAGCGAATGGCACAGCTGGTCGGTTGCTGTACAAGAGTCCGGACATTGTTTCTCGGCATCACTTGTCCTCCGCTGGCAGATGTCCTCCGCCAGCAGATCCGAGGTATTGCCATCGATTCCGAGGTACGCGAGCACCTCTGCCACCAACATGAGGCACCCGAACGCACTAGAACGGTTCACCAGCGCGTTTTCACGAGCGGCGGCCCAGGAAGGGCTGGCGGCTGGCGCGGGTTGCCTCAGATTCAATGGCAGACACCGCCACTCTCTCGGGTGTGTTGGCTGACAATCGATCTGAGGCACGCAGTTCAGCGATCTGTCCATGCCTCAGATTGGTTGACGAAGGACAATCACGTCAGCGATCAGGTACCGGCGAATCTGCCACATCACCAAGTGGTAGAACAATTCCTTATGCACTATGCTATAAGCATCTATCAATGAGCATGGCTGACCACCCTGCTCCACCAGCCCAAGGACCGGTGATGACCGCAACGACGCGCGACACCCTTCCCGACCTCATCACGCAGTATCGATCCGTTGCTGCGGCCGCCATCGCGAACTTCCACACCCCGCGAGGCGGTCGCGGCAAACAAGGTAAGCGCCGCACCGACGCCGCGCTCCGCCGAGCCGCGAAGTACAGCCAGCAACTCCGCGATCTCGAGTCACGCATCCTCGCGCTCGGCGGCACCATTCCCGACCTCGACCCGACGCCCGAACCCACGCCCGCGAAACCTGTTGTCACGCAGGCCCCTCCGCTCCACACGATGACCCTGGACGCGTTGCGTGCTGAGGATGCCGAGCTCGAATCCGCGCGCCGGGCAGTCGGCTCGCCCTCGCTCACCCCCCGTCACCGCCAGATCAAGACAGAACTCGGCCACCGCGCGGCCCAACGCTCCCGTGAGGCCGTCGCGGCGCGGCGATCCGATGCCGGCAAGCGCGGTGCTCTCACCCGAGCACGCCGCAAGGCTGCGGGCCTTCCCCCGAAACGACAGCGATTCGCCCTGGACAACGCCCCTGCGGGCGGCTGGACCGACGAAGACTGTGTCGGCTGACACACCCCGGACACGTCCGGTGTCCAGCGCCTCGACCCCTCTCACGACCATCGGAGAACCCATGACTGACAACAACACCTGCCCTGCCGAACTCGATCTGGGGGCGGACCACAGCATCGCCACATCCCAGGACTGTCAGTGGGCGTCGGTAGCGTCCGACACCGTGGAAACCCGGGAACGTATCCAAGAGCTGGCCGAGCGCATCATGGCGCTGCGTAGCGCCTACTACGAGGGCGCGCCTCTGGTCGCTGACGCCGACTACGACGCCGTCGAAGACGAGCTGCGCGCCCTCGTCGATGCCCACCCCAGCCTCGCGCCGGACCCGAACCCGCTCGACCAGGTCGGCGCCCCTGGCATCTTGCACGCTCCGGTCCGCCACGCCCGCCCCATGCTCTCGCTCGAGAAGTCGACCACCCCTGAACAGGTCGCGGCCTTCTTCGCCCGCTTCCCCGGTCAGCCGGTCATTGTCATGCCCAAACTTGACGGCCTGTCGCTGTCGCTGGTCTATGAGAACGGCCGCCTGGCCCGCGCGGTCACCCGCGGCGACGGCACCACCGGCGACGACGTCACACCGCTGGTGCGGGCGCTCGTCGACGGTGTCCCCGCTCGCATCGAGGCGATCGAGCGCGTGGAGGTGCGTGGCGAGGCCGTGATGCTGCGCTCCACCTTTTCTGCCTACAACACCGCCCACCCTGACAAACCGCTGATCAACCCGCGCAATGCCGCCGCCGGCACCCTGCGTGCCAAGGACCCCGCCACCGTCGCCGAACGCCGCCTGCAGTTCTACGGCTTCGACCTCGACACCACTGGCGGCGATACCGCGGTCGATCTCGAAGACGGGCTGCGCGCCCTCGGGTTCGCCGGGGCCACGATGACGCACTGCGCCGACGCCGACCAGGCCCAGGCCGCCATCACCGCCATCGAAAACAGCCGCGCCACACTCGATTACGACCTCGACGGTGCGGTCCTGCGCCTGGCCAACCGCGACGCCTACGCCGCCGCGGGCACCCGCTCCAACTCCCCCCGCGGCGCACTCGCCTTCAAATTCGCCGCCGAGGAGAAAACCACCCTGCTGCGCGAAGTCATCTGGGACGTCGGCAAAACCGGCAAGATCGTCCCGGTTGCCTGGCTGGAGCCGGTCTTCGTCGGCGGCACCACCGTCACGAAGGCCACCCTGGCCAACCAGGAAGTAATCCGCGGCCGCGACATCAAAGTCGGCGACACCGTGCTCGTGCGCCGTGCCGGCGACGTCATTCCCTTCGTCGCGGGCGTCCTCGACGCCGCCGCCCGCACCGGCACCGAGATCGACATCGTCGCCCCCACCGTCTGCCCGTCGTGCGGGCAGCCGGTCACCGAGCAGGGCAACAGCCGAGAACTGTTCTGCACCAACGTTTCCTGTCCCGCCCAGACGGTGCGTCGGCTCATCCACTGGGCCTCCCGGGCCGCAGCCGACATCGACGCCATCGGCCCGGTCTGGATCGAGCGTCTCGCAGAGGCCGGCATCCTGGAACAGCCCTCGGACTTCTACACCCTGACCAAAGAACGCCTGCTCGAGTTCGACCGCGTCGGCGAGGTATCCGCGCAGCGCATGATCGACTCCATCGACGTCAGCCGCGGCGTCGGGCTGCGCCGTGCGCTCATCGGGCTCGCAATCCCGATGGCGTCGGAAGGCACCGCCGCCCGACTGGCCCGCGCTGGATTCACCTCCCTCGAGGAGGTCGCCGCCGCCGGCGAGGACCGGCTCGTCGCCGTCGACGACGTCGGTGCGAAGGTCGCCGCCTCCCTCGTCACCCACCTGACCCGACTTCGGCCCGAACTTGAGCGGTTGCGCCAGGCCGGAGTGTCGCTCGATGTGCGGGAAGAGGATCTGCCCCCGGTGGTCGCGGCGGGGGCGCCGCTGAACGGCAAGACGGTGGTCATCACCGGCGCGATCAGCGACCCGCGCTCCGGGGAAAAGGTCACCCGCCCCGCCTTCCAGCGCCTGTGCGAAAAAGCCGGTGCCACAGCAGCATCCTCGGTCTCGGCCACCACAGACATACTCATCACCGGTGCCGGGGTCGGCGCAGCCAAACTGACCAAAGCCGAGAAGCTCGGCGTCCGCGTCGTCGACCAAGCCGAAATCTGGAACCTGCTGATCGAGGCCAACATCGCCTGAAAGAGGTGTGGGTTCTGGCAGATTCTTTGCCAAGAACCCACACCTCGCCCGACAAGAGTCGAAGAGAGGCCGACCATGAGCTCGACCGACAGCGCCGCGATCTGGGCTTTGCTCACGCTCGGCTACGTCTTCTTGTTTGTCTCCGGGGCGCGGCTTTTGGTCGGGGCCGACTGCGGCTATCCGGGTCTTTTGCGCGCTAGCTTCGCTGTCAGCGTGGCGCAGGTCGTATCGTGCCTGGTGATTGCCGCAGCCACAGCCTGAAAACCTCGATCCGCCGCGGCGGGAAGCTCTCCGATCGACACGACGTGCTTGATTCGGTAAGCGATGCGGGGCAATCCGTTTCCGATGCGCCGCATCGCTTGTGCCCTACACGAATCCAGCTACAGCGTGCTGGCCGCGAATACGCCCTGATCTCTCAACTCCATGAGCCGATCGCGCACCCACCGGTAGCCCTCACCACGCAGCGTGTCGTAGTTCGCTTCCCACGCGGCCCCGCCCTGCAGCGACTCCACATCGGTAAAGGCCCCGCCGAGCGCTTGCAGCCGCGCCTCCCACTGCCGAGCCGAATCGCCGGTCCCCGCGACCGAAGCCGCCATCACCGTCAACCCGCGCTGGTAGACATACCGCACGATCGGCGACCACCTGATCCACTCCTCGGCGTCGATGATCGTCGACAACCGCGTTACGTTCGGATTCAGCCCCTTCGCCTCGATCATCGCCCGCAGCGCCTGGGTGAACTTGGCATACTGCATCAACCGGACCTGGCTTGCATCCTGCCGTCCCGACGACCCCGGGTAATGACAGCACTCGTCGGCGTCGACAAGCTGGTACACGTAGGGCCCCGGCTCGGGTACGGACTCCGCCGGGAAGAACTTCAATTCCCAACAGATCGTGCGGACCGCGTCCATGGTGACTACGGGAAGAGTAACCATCTTGATGAACCCCAGCGCCTGCAAATCGCGCATGATCCAATTCCTTTCGTAGAGACTGAGATCCACGCTCTGCGCGTCCCCAACCGATTCCGAAAGCGCCTGATACAGCGCCGGATTCACGCTAGCCGCGCGCACCGACAAGTTCCCGCCCCGCGAGCGGGACCGAATCCACTCCCGCAGGGCCTGTTCGGGCCTCATAGCTTGTTTCGCCGGACCACTATCTCTATCGTTTCCCGATATGTATCGAAAATCGATAGAGGATTCGGTGCCGGACTCCTCCCCTGCGCGACCACAGCGACTGAACATGGGCATAGATCGCCTCGACCGCGACGGAGCGTATGCGCCGAGCTGGAGGATCTGGATCGTTTTCAACCCGACCCGCACGGCGGACCCGGCTACCCACGGCATCCACCTCGACCTGAGGCCTCTGTGCACGCTGCTGCCGATCGCGGCGATGCTGTACTTGGCGGTCGAGGGCCTCGTGCGGGCGGTCTTCTGGCCTTCAGTGCGGATCGACCGCCACTTTCAACTCGAGGGCATGCAGGTCGAGCAGATCCAGGTCGGCCTCGCCGATGCCGACTGGACGCAGAGGCTCGAGTGTGTCGCTCCGAGCCTGATCCTGCTGGCCCTGCTGCTCGTTCCCGGCGGCCTGGTCCTCGGCAACCTGCGCGCGGCGCGCGGCGCGTTCGACACGGAAACCGTTGCGGAGCTGCGTGCTTCAGCACGGTGGTGTACTGCTGCGGCACTCGCGTGGGCTGGTTCGACCCTCGTGTGCGAATGGCTGCTGAGCCGGCAGTTCGGCTCCTCCGTTTCCCTCACCCCCGATATCGTGCCGGTGCTGCTCATCGTCGCCCTGGTGGCGGTCGACGTCTACCTCGCGGTCGCTCGCCACGGCGTCCGATTGCGCAACGAGCTGGACGAGATCCTGTGACCGAGGCGCCCACTCCCGAGGAACACCACATCGAGGTCGATCTCGAACGGTTGCGTCAGCGGCGCGGTATCACCATGGCCGAACTATCCCGCCGTGTCGGCATCTCCGAGGCCAACCTGTACGCGCTGCGCCGCGGTGACAAACGAGGAATCCGCTTCCCGGCGCTGAGCAAGCTCTGCGCGGTGCTCGAATGCACTCCCGGCGAACTCCTGCTCTACAGACCGCCCTCCACCCACATCACAACGGTGGACGAGGTTCCGGCCACGGCGGTGACTCGCTGATGCGGGCCCGATCGACCTCACAGCCCACGCACCAGCCCGGTGGCTGGGTAAGCCGTCTACTGCGGCGGGCCGAGCACCCCCGACACCAGCCCGCGCCACGCACCCGAGTCGCGGTGCTGATCGACGCCGAGAACATCGCCCCCACCAGAATCGACGCGGTGCTCGCCGAAGCCGCCAAGCACGGCGAGGTGACGATCCGCCGCGCCTACGGAGACTGGTCCAACAGTAGCCAGAGCCGGTGGCGAGACGCGCTGGACGAGCACGCCATCAAGGCGGTGCACCAAACGGCCCGGGCACGCAAGAACAGTTCCGACATCGCGCTGGTCATCGACGCGATGGACCTGCTGCACTCCGGCCAGGTCGACTGTGTAGCCCTCGTGACCTCGGACTCGGACTTCGTCGCCTTGGCGGCGCGCCTGCGCGCCTCAAGCATTCGTGTGCTCGGGTTCGGTCAGAGAAACAGCCCCCGGCCCTTGATCACTTCCTGTGATCGCTTCTTCTATGTCGACGCCCTGCCAGCGCCCGGCGACGACGCTCCGCTGCCCGCGCCACCGCTCACCGCAGCCCAGCTCGCCGACCACGACCAGCTCGTGCGGGTTCTTCACGCCGCCGCGGACATGACCTCCGACCAGGACCGATGGTCCGACATCGAGCGGATGGAACAGGCAGTCATCCAGCGGCACAAGGACTTCGACCCTCGGACGTACGGATACGCGACATTCGTCGAACTGGTCGAGGCCACCGCCATGTTCGAAATGCGATGGGACGCGGCACCGACCCTGTCGATCACCATCCGCCCCCACGACGTGACCCATACCGCCCGGCGCATCCAGGACGATGAGAGCCTCGTCGCCGATCTCTACGTCGCTGCGCTTGCAACCGCCGACAGCGACGGCTGGACCCCCTACGACCGGCTCGCCAGCTACTTCCACAACCAGCGCCCTGACTTCGACTCACGCGCATACGGTTTCGAGAAGTTCGGCGGACTTCTGTGGGGATCCGACCTGTTCGAGTCGGAACAGCGCGGACCAGCACGCAAACGCAAGGGGCCGAACACAAGCTTCGTGCGACCCAAGGACCGAGAAGCCGCGACCACAGCGTTCACACAAGCCCTTCCCATCGACCTCCTGCGACACGCCGTGTCCCAGCTAGCCGACCCCGCCGGATGGGCCGACCTAGGCGAAGTAGGCAGCCTGCTGCAACGACAAAATAGCCTCGACGCCAGCAACTACGGATTCCCCAAACTGGCCGGCCTGGTGCGTGCCACCGGACAGTTCGACATCCGCGATACCTCGAAGCCCGGAGAGACGCTCATCCGAGTTCGCCCGTGAGATCAAGACCGAACTCGGCCGCCGAGCAGCAACACGTGCCCGCGTGACCGCCACGAAGCGGTGTTCCGAGGCCGCCAAGCGCGGTGCCGCAACCCGAGCACGCCGCAAGGCCGCAGGCCTGCCACCGAAGCGACCGCAGTTCGCCCTGGACAACCCACCGGTGGGCGGCTGGACCCGAATCGGCTACTAACCCCCCGCGTGAGAACGCATAGCGATGGACCTCACCACCATCGAATCCGCTCACCGCATCGCACTCCCCGCCGCCGACCACTAGCAGCCTCAGGGCCGATGTGGCGATGTCTCCTCCGCGCCCGACCGCGTCCGGGGCATCCGGCGCAGCGCTACGACCAAAATCCACAGCAGCAGGACGTCCGATGCACAGACCAACGCTTTGAGCACGACGGGCTGCTCGCTCAGCAGAGATCCGACAGCCATCGCAGGGGCCGCCAGCAAGAGCACTGCATACGCCCACATGCGGACCGCCGCCCCGGGCCCGACCGCGCCACGATCTACCAGCCGGTTGGCAGCGATCTGCAAAATCGCACCCACCATCAGCAACGCGGCCGCGGCGTAGAACAGCATGCCGCTATTGTGCACGCGCCCTGCACCGCAAACCCATTCTTGCCTCGCATCTGATTACGCGTCGGGCGTCGCGGCAGGAGCCCCGTCCTTAGCCGAGCGCGCCGACCGCGCCGACCGCGCTGGCCCCGAACTGGCGCGCCACTATCAAACCTTCACCCCCATGGCAGCACAGACAGTTCCGCCACGACAACAGCCATCGCGCCGCTTTGGCCTCATAGACACGGCGCGGGGCCAACCGCGGTCTGGGCATCGGCAACACCGAAGGGCGCGAACACCTTCCACTCCCCCGACGTCGTAATCCGCGCTCCCACACGAGCCCGCCTACACCCGGGACGATCCGCGCTGAATCGCCTCACCACCAGCGTTTCCGATCGGCCACAATGCGTTCGGCCTCTACGGTGCAGACCATGACCGACCCCTACGCCGACGAGGCGGACTACCTCGCCGGGCCCGCACGACACCTCGATGAAATCGCCGACGCCATCACCCGCGGGTGCGCACGAGCCGCCGCCGACTGAAAGGTCATGGCATTCGCCGATTCGGACGGCAGGCCGGACTACTGGGTGCGCAGAAGCTCGTCGACGCGCACCAACCTCGCCGGCGCCACCTCGAAGCTGCAATCGCCGTTCGACTCGTCCACGATCATCGGCGCATCACCGACAAGATCCAACAACGCGTGCAACCGCGGGTAGGGCGCGTCACGAACGCGAGCAACGACACCCGGTTTGCGCCACCAATCCACCGCCCCGGCAATCAGGTTGATGCCGGTGTTCCGCAGCCTGGCCTCCATCCCCGGCGTCAGCGACAACGCCGTCATGACGATGTCATCCGGATCCGCACAAACCGTGTACTCCAGCACCAGCTCCCCCCGCGGCACCGTCATCCGGGTACCCGCCGTCAGCCGGCCCGCCGCCAGCTCGGCATGATCGACAGCACTGCCACCCCACGAATCAGCCATCCGGCCGACCACCGGCAGCGGATACGCCGACCCGCGGACCTCCGGATACTGCATCACCGTCGTATCGATCCACCGCCGCGACCCCGGCAGCCACAACACGCAATGCCCGCTGAAATGCTCCCCGTCCCACCGCGGTTCGCCCTCACCGTACCGAGCACGGCGACCAGTGCCTTGATCACTGATCACCAGATCCACCGGCGTGGGCCGCGCCCGCACGCCGATCCACTCGAACGCGAACCGCAACGTCAACGCCGCCGACACGCATAAATTCGCGGGGAATCCACGCGAATGGTGCAGCCACAACAGCGGCGGCAGCATCTCCACCACCTGGTCCGGCGGCCCCGACGCCAGCAGCTTCGCGATGAGCGCTGGATCCAACCCGATCCGGCCGGGCCTATACCCCGCACGCCCCCCGCCCGGCCGCCGCGGCGAGCCCTTACCGTGTTTTACCTTGCGTCCCTTGGACTTCGGCATCCCAACCAGCCCCCTTCGGCGATCGGCCGACATCGACATCGAGTATGACCCCAACCCCCGACAACTCACGCCGGATCGGCCGCGAGCACCACCGTGGAGCAGGGGCAAGACGCGGCCCCCACCGAGCGCGAACCTTGCCGGCCATGACGCCGTTCAGGGGTCCTGCTGCGGTGCGGTCGGCGAGAATGGTGCTCGCGAACGAGCGACGGGGAGGAAGCACTCGTGGCGGAAAACTCGATGCGCCTGGCCGTGCTGATCGATGCCGACAACGCATCGCCGACGGTGGCCGAGCCACTGCTGGCCGAGATCGCGAAGTACGGCGTAGCGCACGTCAAACGTGCCTATGGTGACTGGACCAGCACGAACCTCACCGGCTGGAAGTCGCATCTGCTGACCTTGTCGATCCAGCCGGTGCAGCAGTTCCGGTGGACCACCGGCCGCAACGCCACCGACGCTGCTCTCATCATCGACGCGATGGACTTGCTCTACTCGGGCCGATTCGACGGATTCTGCCTGGTGAGCAGCGACTCGGACTTCACCCGGCTGGCCGCACGGTTGCGTGAATCCGGACTCACCGTCTTCGGAATGGGCGAACGGAAAACACCACGACCGTTCGTCGCAGCCTGCGACAAGTTCGTTTACGTCGAAAACCTCGCTCCTGCACCACAATCCGCATTCACCACGGTCCGCGACCGCCCCGAGACCATGCTCCGTCCAGAACTCGCACAACTGGTGGCAGCCGCAGTCGAGGCATCCTCGGACGAGGATGGATGGGCACACATGGGAGCCGTCGGCCACTACCTGTCGAAAAAGCAACCCGACTTCGATACCCGAACCTACGGCTACATCAAGCTCAAACCCTTGGTCGAAGCGCTCGAAGCATTCGAGATCAGCCAGCGCCGACCTGCCCCAGGAAAACCCGCCGTCGTATACGTACGCTGCCACGGCCGAAATGATTCGACCAATCAGGTCCTGGAAGGCACAGCCGCCAGGGCCGACGACCAAACCCAGGGCCGATAGGGTGCCCCACGTGACCGATCGCCGCGATCCGGAACCCCAGCCGTCACTCCCGATCGGCGATGACAAGTCGATCATCCGACGCCGCCGGGGCAGCCGCACGAAGGCCGCAGCGTTCATCCGTTACGAGATCTCTTCGGAGGCATACCATCCCGACAGTTCTGTCGAGATCGAAACCAGTCCGGCCGTGTGGACTCTCGCCCACAAGGGCTACAGCGGTAGCGGACGCCTCGACGTGTGGGTGTACCCCGACCAAGACTCTGCCCTGCGGGACGGCGCGCAACTAGCCCTCGAATGCGGTCTCGACGAGGACCCCACCAACATGCGGCTGTTCAAGCACGAGAAGTACGCCGAGATCCTCCAACGCTATGAGCGAGAGCACCCCGGAAACATCCTCCGGGTCCAGTCATCGTTCTTCGTCTTCGACAACTAGCCCCTAGAACAGGGGAGTTCATTCAGATTGAGGGCAGCATCGGTGCCCATGACCGAGGCGCTCGTGACGGTCGAACTCGACGAAAGCCCCGTCGGAGTATCCGGACAACTTCTCACAGCCGCCATGGGGCAGGACCGGTCTGCGAATCCCAGGCCGCCAACGCCCGCGCGTCCATCAGCCGGATTCCCGCCGCCTCGGCGTACGCGCGGGCCTGCGGAGTGAACGCTCGCGCGGTCGTCACCACGGCCGCCACATCAGCCTGATGGATCGTGAAACAGGTGCCGCCGAAGCACTGAACATCCTGGCTGCCGACCTTGGAACCGTTGCGGTACCGCTTGGCCTGCAACACAACCCGCAAACCCTCCGGGCTGCGCGCCAGCACATCAGCCCCGAGATCACCGGAACCGCCGACCACCCGCACGTCCCGACATCCATCTCGACGACACAGAGCCGCCAACGCGTGCTCGAATTCGGTGGGAGTAAGGGCGTTCTGCCGCAGCGCCGCCAAGGTCCGCGCGTCGTCGCGGGCGCGGATGCGGCGGAGATAGCGGATGCGCGCGGCCACCACGACCAGCGCGACAGCCACGACCCCGACGACCAGCGCCGCGACGGTCCCCGGCTCGATCGACAGGCGGATTTGTGAGAGGACGACCGCGCCCGCGATACCTGCCATGAACACCATCGCCGCCGCCGAATCCTGCCGACGACGCGACCGCCGATACCGCCGCCCCATGATCATCCCCCGATACCGATATGCGAGATTAGTTGCCTCGCAACGGACAGATGGTCTCATTGCCGGGTAGGTCAGCCCACCGACATCTCCAGCACCCTTTCCGGAAACCGAGTGGGGCGACAAGCGGCCCGCAGTCAGGACAGACAACACGGGCCGCTGAATTCGCATTCGCTGAGAGTCAGGTCAACTGACCACGGCGACCCTCACGGATCAAATGGCGCACCAGATCGCAGGTCTGCTCTGACGGCTCCCGGACCCCGATGGCCGCCGCCGTCCGGCGGATGCGGGTGTCATCGGCCCGGCTCGCACGACGAGTACCGGTATCCAGCAGGGCGATTGCCAATCGCATTGCCTTCAGACGACGAAAGTGGGTGATGTAGTAGCTGCGCGGCCTCCCCGCAGGCAGGGTCGCTTTCGTCAGCGAATGGGTGAACGGGCGGATGGCGACGACCTGTGTAGCGCACATTAGCTTCCCCTTCTCCTCCAACGGGCTTCGCGTCGCGAAACCCTCGAGTGCACTTGCTATTTTACGAGGGGGCACCGACAAGAATGGGCTCGTGACCAGCGCAGATGTCCGTTTACGCCCCCCTCCTCGCCGAGCACATGGCTCTGGCGCGACCCCCAGCAGCCGGTAGTCGGCACGAGCCGATGCGGGATAGCGCGCCGACCGATCGAGCCTGCCTCACGGCCCATGCCGAGTACGCTCCCGTGCTCTGTCCATCGGTGGGTACCCGGCTCCCTGCGCTCCAGAAGACGACGGGCCTTGCTGGCCGGTGTTGGCGATTGTGGGCCCGGCTCGGGTCTGGCCGCCATCGAGTCACCTTCGGTGAACTCGGCTCCGATCACTGATCAGCCGGACAGTTCGCGGACACTGGCCCGTCCTTCCCTCCAGACCCTGTAGCCCGTGCCGAACCTCCTGCATGGACTGGGACGAGCGCGAAGCCCTGCGCGCGCAGGGGATCGATCCCGACAGCCTGCGCGAACAACTGCGGGTCGCTCTGGTTCGATACCTGATGTGGGCCAACGGGTTACCGCTGCCAGATCTGCGGCGGCCGCGGCACAGACGGCGGCGGTGACACCATTCGACAGCGACATCGCCGGTCCGCCGAAGGGTGAGCCATCAGATGGCCCAGCACTTTGACCGAGTCGAGTCAGTTCAGCGCCAATCCGGCGTCCCCATGTGGTCGCTCAGTGGCCTGGAGTCGGCAAGGCCGCAGCCCAGTTGTCCCAGAGACTGATCGAGATCGGATTACGCACGGGCGCCACGTCCTCGACAGCGCGCGACAGCGCGACAGGAGTCGGCGGTTTCGCGGTGAGTGCCTCGAGCAGCCTGGCGGCACCATCGGCCAGGCCCGCCAAGGTCGGCAGGACCTGCTCGAAGATGTGCGCACTGGCGGTGGCGGTCGGCACGGCCGTGTCGGTGAGCAGGTCCTCATACACGTAGGTATCGACCAGGTGCAGCGGCTCCAAGGTCACCACGAGCCCGCGAATCGGGCGGTCGTCGGGAATGTGGGCCAGTTCGGGGATCCGATCGATGATCAGTTTCGCGGTGGTGGCGATCTGGTCACGGGCCTTCTGGACACGCTCAGCGAGGGTCTGCAGCCCGGCTTCATCACCCAGGCGCGCGGGTTCGATCGACCGCATGCCCTTCGCTTCGACCAGCAACACCATGTGTGGAAACACGACCAGCCAATCGCAGGTCAACGTCTTCTGGTGCCCGTATCGCACCTCGGGATAGACCCGGGCGCCCAGCGGACCCAGCAGCCGCAGGTGCCGGCCGACCAGCTTCTCGAACGAGTCCCCGGCCGCTTGCGGGAACTTGTTGCCGAAGGCCGCGATTCCCGTGAAGTACATGCCCAGTGGAGTGGCTTTGTGCAGCAGGTACGGTGCCACCGGCACCAGGTAACCGTCCGGGCGGCGAATCATCGGCTCCGCCAGCAGCGGATTCGACAGCCACAGCTGGCGTCCGGCCGCGACCGGGTCGGCCTCAGCGGCCTTGGCGCGGCGGGCCAGGTCGCTCTGATCGGCGGCGAAGTGGGTCTCGATCACCCTGGTGGCGGTCTCCGCATCGACGCCCGGCCCGAACGCGCCTACCGCGGCGGCCGCGGCGATGGCCTCGTTCGGGAGTCGTCCGCCGTGGCGCCAGGACCCGACAAACGCCACGAACGCCACCATTAGGTAGGTCCGCAACGACACTCCCAGCGCCTGTTCCCATTGTGCGGCGGTGGGCATGTCGGCCAGTTCGGGATCATGGTCCTCAAACAGCGCCAGGGTCCGCGTCAGGTCCTCCAGCTCGGCATGCTCGAAGAACCGCTGCTGATAGGCCAACCGGCCCAGCAGCCGTCGCATCACCGGCGCCGCCAGGACCCCCTGGTCGGGGATGTCGGGATGGTCCACCTGGATCGCCATGTGGCATAACCGCATCAGTTCCTGATCGGAGACCGGTGTGTCGGCCCGGTAGACCATCGACTCCGCGAGCGCAGTCCGCGCGACCGCGGCGACGGTGAACTGCTGCAGCGGCGAAACCATCGGCTCCCGCGCCCCTGCCACACGCCTGGCCTGTACCTGTGCACTCGCAGCAGCGACCTTGTCCAGCAACCGATCTCGATGAAATCGCCGAACCGCGCGGGCGAACTCACGATAGGGCACACGACGCTCGTACACCGGCACATCCTCCAGCGCCATGCCTTCGGACCGCTACCCGATTTCCGCCGGCGCGGGCCACACGACGGCATGCGAGCCAGCGACGGTGCCGCGCCGATCCTTCGCACGGGCCGCAGGCACGGAGACGTCTGGCACACCATTGCGGCCATATTCGCTAGGCACTATGCTTTAATGATCCACTCATGGCGCGGCTGACCACCGCGTTCACCCTTGCGGAGGCCCAACATGTCCGACAACATGCGCATCGCAGCGAGCCTGTACGACGCCCTCGTCACCGAGGCGCAGAAGTGGGCGTGCGACGACGAGAACGACCTCGCCGAGCGCCTGAGCACCATGCCGCCCGCCCAAGCACTGGAGGCCATTTCCGAGAACTCGCTGGTCCCGTCCGATCTCTACAACAGCATCGTGGACGCGATCACCGAACTGGACCCCGACACTTTCGCAAGCGAGGGCCACCAGATGGGCGTTCCCCGATGAACCCTCGCCTCACCGACGCCGAATTCGACGAGATCGCGGCAGCCATTCACTACAGCTACGAGGCGGGCACCTACCCCTCTGGGCTCAGCACCCGCGCCCGGGATTTCCTCGGGCCCGACGGCGGACTGCTGGCGCTGCTGGCCGAGCTGCGTGCCGAGCGGCGACGCACCACGGCGTCCGAAACATCACGCATCCCAAGGAAATCGGACCTGGAAAGCTACCTCCGCGCCCACGGCTGGAGTCCTGACGCCGCCGGTGTCGGGGGAAGGCTGTGGGTGAAAGGCACCGCGCGCATCGGGGTGCCTCACGATCCGGATGCGGTCCTCCTCGACGCGACACTGCGTATCCTCGCGCGAGCCGAACAGCGCAGCGTGGCTGCCACCATCGAACGCGTGCTGCACTCGGCCGCGTCCTCCTCCGGGACGGGTTCCGAGCATGGAATGCGTGTGCCACACAGTAATTGAGCCGCCCGATCGAAACCCGGCTGGGCTGCATCGGGTGAAAACGGCAGCGTGGCCGGGAGCTGGGGCGTGATCAGCAGCTGTAGGTGACAGCGACGCGGGCGTGCAGCTCGTCGTGCGGGAGGCAGAGAACGGCATCGGTGCCAGGACGCCGGAGTTCCCCGATGCGATAGGACAGTTCGAGGGAGGCGAGGATGTCCGCGGCTTCGACGGCTTCGCCTTCTGTGATACCGAGAACGTCCGCCCAGTCGGTGTAGCTGTAGTCGTGAAGATCGCCCGAGGGCAGTTCACAGGTCATGGCGAGCAGCAGGAGCAGGCGCTGCGCGTTGCCGGCGGCGCGCGAGACGCGGTCGACACCGAATTCGGGTGCGCCAGCAGCGAGGAAGGTCGGTATCGCTCTGCCTTGCTCGCGAGCCCACTCGACGGCGGCCCAGCGCAACCGTTGAGCCGCCGCTACTGATTCGCGGCGAGGAGAGTCAGCGCTGCCCGCCATGGCGGAAGCTCCTGCGGTGGCTGTCGAATGCTGTGACGCTATCGGACGTCACCGACATCAACCCGGAACACTGCCGGACTCTTCTCGTCCGGGTGGGATGACACAGCCCAGTACAGAGCTGTGTCACCGGGATTCGCCCGGGATCCGGACCGGCATGAGCAGATAGACGAAGTCGCTGTCGGGGGCGAGGTAGGCCCCGTTCTGCGCCACGGCCAGATCGCGGTCGGGCGCTGGGTGCAGGACCGCCGGCCGGGTCGGCGCTGTCAGGCCGAACAGCACCTGGTCGTGGCGCAGCGCTTGGAGGCCATCGATCAGGTAGCCGGGGTTAAACGCGATGGTGATCGCGTCGCCTCGGAGGTCCGCCTCGAGGTGTTCCTCGGCGCGGCCCAGGTCGTCACCACCGGCCACCAGGCGCAGGCCCTCGGCAGTGAACTCCAGTCGCACCTGGGCGCCCCGGTCGGAGACCAGCGCGATTCGCTTGATCGCCTCTATGAGAGGACCCACTTCCGTGGCCGCCGTGGTCGGGAACGAGGCGGGCAGCAGACTGCGGAATTTGGGGAATTCGGCATCCAGCAGGCGGGTGGTCATGCGGCGAGTGCCGCCGACGAGTCCCAGCAGTCCCTCGGGGGTGGCTGACTGATCGGCGCCGAGCAGGACATCCACGGTGGCGTCGGGCGCCGATGCGAAGGTTTTGGCCGCGTCGAGCAGCGTGCTCGCAGGAACGAGTACGGCGGTGTCCAGGTCGTTGCGGGTCGGCGTCCAGGCGACGCGGCGTACCGCGAGCCGGAAACGGTCGGTCGCGGCGAGGGTCACCACAGGTCCTTGGATCTCGGCGCGGATGCCGGTGAGCATCGGCAGGGCGTCGTCGTGGGCGGCAGCGACGGCGGTCTGGGCCACCGCCTCGGCGAACAGTTCGCCCGGCAGGGAGCCGGTGCGCTCGGGAAGGCCGGGAAGCTGCGGGTAGTCCTCGACGGGCATGGTGGGCAGGGCGAATTTCGCGGTACCGCACGCGATGTTCACGCCGTTGCCGTTCGCATCGACCTCGACCGGCTTGTTGGGCAGCGCCTTGACGATGCTGGCGAGCAAGCGGCCGGAGACGAGCGCTTGCCCTTGCCCGAGTATCTCTGCGGCGGTGCGCATCTGCGCGGAGACCTCGTAGTCGAACCCGGACACGGTCAGTCCCGTGTCGTCCGCGGTCAGTAGTACGCCGCCGAGAACGGGGATGGGCGGCCGTGACGGGATACTGCGGGCAACCCAGGTGACCGCGTCGGCGAAGTCGTGCTGTGCGATCCGGAGCTTGAGCGTCACCGGACACCTCCTTGGGGCTGCGGCCGATCGAAGCCGAAGTGTGTTGTTGCGCAGACTCCGACGCTCTGTTGTCGGGTGCGTAGGGACGCCTGCTTCTCGATTCGGGACAGGGTGGTCAGCCCCGCCCATCAGTGGACCCCGACAGCATAGCACCTTTGGAAGATGATGCTTAAAGACCTATCCTGATCATTCTTCATTCCCCGGGCGAGGCCGACCACCTCGCTCCCGCACCTCCGGAAGCACCCCCATGTCCACATCCGCTCGTCGCGACCACGACGGCCTGCTCACCGAACTCCGCGAAGCCGTCACCGGACGCCCCGGCTGGCATCCACCCCGATCCACGGGGACCAGCTCGGTCAGCACCTGGTACCGGTTCGGCACCTACTACGCCAGCGTGATCGCCGACGTCGACGCCGACGGCTGGTACTGGCTACCGCGAGAATCCGGGAACCCCCTCCCCGGCCACCACCCCGACGCCTCCAGCGCCCTCGCCGCGCTAGAGAACGCAGAGGCGGCCATCGCCCGCCACCGCGCCGAACGCCTCGCCACACAATGGACCCCCGGCGACGGATCACGCCCAGGCGCACAGTGACCCGCCCGCCGATTGGAGACCGGGGCCGGCCGGGAAAGCGACGGCCGGTATCCAACGGAGCGCTCAATCGCGTGTCCCGGACCCGGCACGGAACACACACCGGGGACCTTGCCAGGCGAGAGTCCCGTTGCCGCCGCCGTAATCGACCGCCTCGGTGGCCCCCGGTCCGACCGCTGCGCGGTAATCGAGCAGCGCGGTGAGCGAGCTCGGCGTGGCGACGTGGGTGTCGTCGTCGCCCGATCCACAATGGGCGATCCAATTCATTGCAGCCCAAGGAATTCGATCGTGGAACTTGCGTTGATCGAGAAGGTCGTGGGGGCGGTTGCTCCGGGCCGATTGGTGTTCCTCGGCTCCAGCGCGGTGGGTCTGCTCACCGCGGCCGCCGTGCTGGATGTCCCGACTGACAACGGGACACCGTTGTCGATCCTGGCCGGGTGGGCGCGAGGGCTCGGCTGGGAGTCGGGGCAGGTGTGGTTCGCCGCCGCTCACGACTGGGTGGTCAACCCGTCGCGCGTCCTCACGGTGGTGATAGTGGCCGCAATCGCGGCGGGGATGTCGTTGGCGCTCAATCATGTTCGCGTCCGTGGGCGCCGCCCGGTGTATGCGATCCCGGTGGCGCTCTATGGAATGGCGGTGCTGGTGGAGGCCGGGGCGCTGGACACGGCCGCGACCGTGCTCGTAGCCGGTGTGGTGTGCTCGGTACTGCCCGAGATGCATTGGCGGTATCCGATACGGTCGGTGGTGTCGGCCGCGGTGATCACGGTTGCCGACCTCGCCTGCACGGCGGTGTGGCTGGTCATCTGCGTGGTGGATCTGCTCTACCCTCGGCCTGCGGTGCCGGCGGGCAGCGGCAGGGGCGAAGCTCCCGCATGATCTGTCCCAGCACGATCAGCCGCATGCAAGGCAGGTCACGCCGGAGCTTTAGGTGTCCCACGGACTACCGGAATATCCTGGTGGTCGTCCAATTCATGCGGGATTGACCATCCCACGATGCTCCGCCGAACAGCAGGGGGCGCGATGACTTCCGCCGACGGTCACGGACAGCAGCCTCGGTCGGTGTCTGCCGCCCAATCGAACGCCATGTACAACCTGGCCATCAAGCTGGACAAGCTCCATCACTACGACGAGGCGCTGCGGTGGTATCGCACCGCGGCCGACGCCGGCCATAAGGACGCAATGCACAACCTCGCCGTTCGGCTGCGCTATCGCGGGGAGGTCGCCGAAGCTGCCACCTGGTGGAAGAGAGCTGGCCACGAGAAACCGCAGGGCATGACCGAGAGACTGCGCGGGATGCGGACGGAGAGAGCACAGAGCCAAACCCGCGGACCCCGCCGAAGCCGCGGCCGTTGATCGGTGCGGTGCGCGTCAGACGGTCGCCCCGAATCGGGCAGGAGCACCTGCCGCCAGCCTCAAATCCCTGACCTGTGCACGTCCAGCCAGCCGCGACCGTGTCTGCGTTCTATATCGGAGGGCATCCCGCGCCGGTCCACGGGCACGCGGAGGGTACATAGGCCCGTGAACGCAGATCGTTGGTGCAGAACGGTCCTTGGACGTCGTGGTGGGGGTCCAGCACGCGCGCGAGCACCAGCAGCGAGACCTGCTGGGCGCCTGCTTGTTTCAGGAGCGCGCACACCGATTGTGCGTGCCCGCCCTGAACCCAGGAGTCGTCGACCACCAGGACATGGCCGCCAACCGCTGCCGGGGGGTCGAGCCGGAAGTTCGCCGGTCGCAGCGACCGCGGCCCATCGATCGGTGGATTGGCCGCGATGCCGATCTCGGGCAGTTGGGTCATGAACGGAGTCAGAATGTGGCGCAGCGGATGCAGCGTGCCGATCTTGCCGGGTTTCAACGACGGGACCGTGGCCCACGCTGTCACCGGGTGACCGGCCAGGCGTGATGCACAGCCACGGTGCTGGTGGGCACCGAGCACCGCCAGTATCGTCACGAGTTGTTGCTGGTTCGGGCCGGGTGTCGAGGACTTGTAGCCCGACATCAGTTCGTAGCTCTGCATGCCCATGATGGCGTAGATCATGGAGCCCACGCGGTCGGCAAGGCCAGGGAGACCCAGATCGGTTCGCAGCAGTTGCTTCTGGTGCTGGTTGCACCAATAGCAGGTGGCCCATCCCGGCTCGATGGGGTTCGTGCACACCGCGCAGGTGCGTCCGGGCTCACGGACGGTATTGCGCAGGTATCCGCTGTGCTGAGCGAGCGTGCGATGGAGTGGCTCCAGTAACTGCTCGTCGGCCACCCTGTGTTACCGGCCTTGCGCCAGTGCCAGCAATGCTTGCTCGGTCAGGTCCGGTTGCCGCCGGATCGAGGCGATGATGTCGGCGATCTCCTGCGTGCTCGAGGCCACCCATACGCCCGGGCGCTGCGCTAGTCTCCGGGCCCATGTCGTCGCGGCGACCACACGATCGGTAAGGATGACGGGGCGGCCGTGCTCGGTCGCCTTACGCGCCTGGATGCGCGCCCCGGAATGCTCTCCAGCCTCGCAAACAATGGTTGCCAGCCCGTACCCGCTCATCAAAGCGTTGCGCTGGGGAAAGGAGGTCTTCGTAGGTCCCGCCTGCGGCCAGAACTGCGACAGCACCAGCCCGTGCTCGGCGATGCGGCGCTGCAGGGCCTGGTTCTCGGGCGGGTATGCCCGCCACGATCCGGTGCCGATGAACGCCACTGTGCGGCCTCCGGCCGCCAGGGCCGCGGTGTGTGCGGCGGTGTCGATCCCGGCGGCCAACCCGGAGATGACCGTCAGGCCGGCCTGCGCCAGGTGGGTGGCGATACTCGCCGCCATGTGCAGGCCGCGCGCGGACGCCTCACGGGAGCCGACTACCGACACGCCTTCGTCGACTGGATCCAGTTCACCCTGCGCCAGCAGGAACGGCGGGACCTCCACCACGTCGAGCAACCGACGCGGGAACTGCGGATCGAGTACCGAGACGAACTGCAGGCCGCTCTCACGCCATTCCTTCAGGTCCGCGGCCGCCTGATCCAGTTGGTGATCGTCTTCGGTGACCGGGATCAGTTGGGCCGGGAAGTGCCGATCCCACACCTGGACCGCGCTCCCGGCCTCCCGGACCTGCTCGGTCAATTCCCGCCATGACAGTCCGCCCGGACGCGCACGCAGCAGCGCGACCAGTGCGCCATGCTCGTCGACCATCCGGATTCACCTCTCGCCCAGCTCGAACCACCATCCACGCGCGCGCCGTTCGGCGAACACATGTCCGATTGTGCACCCAGCCTACGACGTGTTCTGCCCGACACCACGGCCGTCACCTTCAGGGACCACGCCGATCCCCTGCGACCCGGGGTGACCATCTCGCACCTCACATCGCCTGACCCACGCCAAGCAACGGGCGGTCCAGTCCACTCTTTTGACGATAATGCCTTGGGGCTTATCCTTGCCCTCGTCCAATGCTGTCGAGCCTGACCACCTCGGCCGATCCGTTCCGGAGTGGCAGTAACTGCCACCGCACGTCACCGCTCCTGCATCCTCAGGAGTGCCCGACCATCTCGCCTCGTCTCGGAGCGCACCATGTCATCCCCGCACCCGCCCGCACAAAACTCATTGTCCGACACGGAGATCCAGCACATCGCCGCTGAACTCGCCCGCGGCAATTCGCCCACCGTCTGGTTCACCCCGGACGCTGTCGGCGTCACCCCAGGACGCTCCGGCAAGGTGGTACGGCTCGCGGACCCCGCCGAACCCGACCGGGTCGGAGTGCGGCCCACGGGTTCCGACGACACGCTCGCGTTCTCCCCCACCGAACTGACCCTGACGAACCCCGCGCGGCGCGCGGCGCACCGCCGCCCCCGGGTCAGCCCGCACCACCCGGAACGCCGTGACCAGACCCGTAGTGGGCACGAGGATGGCCGGGAGCTCTCGTGACCGACAACCAGATCGACGTCGAAGCTCTCATCCTGGCCGCCTACGCGTCCTTGACCAGGGGGCGAGCATGGGTCTACGGCATCGGGCTGGCCGACCTGCGTGCCCGCGTCGACGCGCCGCGCGAGGCCGTCGACCGAGCCCTCCACCAGATGGCGAGCGAGCGCCGCGCCCACGTCAGAGCCGAGGCCGACCAGAAGACCCTGACCGAACGGGACCACGCCGCCGCCATCGAGCTCGGCGGCACCGCGCGCCACGTGCTGACAATCGAGACACGTTATGGCCAGCCGGTGACACCGCACGCACCGGTCGAGTCGCCGGATACCCCGGACACCCCCGAGTACCAGCCCCGACACGCACGCCCCGAGCCCGAGCGCACTCCCGACCCAACCCCGACACGCGAGCATCACCCCCCTGCCGATCAGCCCCGACATGCACGACCAGAGTCCGAGGCGCACAGCAGCGAGCTCCCCCGCCCCCTCGCCCGGTCCGCCACGCGAGGGCGCCACCGGCGGCGCTGACCGGCGGTCCACCACCCCGGCCCCCAGGACCCAGTTAGATCCTCGCTGCAAAATGCTATATGCATTATGCTGATATAAATCCAACTATTGGCGTGGCCGACCACCGCGCCCCCACACATCGGAGACACCGATGACCACAACCGACGACCGGAACGGTACCGGGCCCGTCTGCGAGAACGTGCAGCTGATCTGGGGTGGGAACCGCAGCCTCGACGGCACCGTCCCCTGCCCGCAGCCCGGCACCGAGCGCCGCGAACGGCGCGGCCGCACCCGCTACTTCTGCCCAGCCCACGCCCACGACCGCGACCTGTTCTCCGCCCGACTCAAACTCGTCAGCTTGAAGGTCTGGGATCTGTTCGGCGACGACCGGATGCGCGACTTCGGTCATCGGCGTCCCGCCTTCACACACGAGGAGACCCGCGCGCTGCACGACGCCGGCGAGATGACCCCGCCCAGCGTGGCCCCGACCGTCTAGGAGCCTGCGATGCGACCCCCCACCTCCAGCCAACCCCCAACCGGTGCGACACCCCCAACCGACACGAACCCTCTGCTGGCGTATCCCGAACCCGCTGCGGTACACCGTGTTTCCGGTCTGATCGACCGCCTCGGCATGCCAGGCACCGTCGATCTCCACGACCTGGTGTACGAGACGGCCGTCAAATTCGCCGCCCGGTACAACGCCGCCGGACCCGAGGCGCAGGCACGCCTGCTCGTGGCCATCCTGGGCGAGAAGCAGACCACCACGGCACTGCGGCGACTCTCCTCTACGAGGCTGTGATGACACCGAGCCGATCCCGGGCGGGCGCCTCCGCCACGACCCAACTCGACCTGTTCGGCGAGGTTCTCGCCAGCGAGCAGCGACGCTTCACCGAGGGGCTGACCTGCTTGCGCGACGCCGTACCCGACACCCTCCTCGCTCTCGCCGTTCTCCGATTCCACCGCCGCGTCGACACCCGCGCACCCCACGCCAGCGGCGACTGGGCCTATTGCCTTTGCCGTGCCGGACTGCGGTTCGAACGCGCTGGCGAGTGGTGGTCCGGCGCGCGGGCCCGCGGCGAGGTATGGGGCTGGAATCGAACACCGGCGCACCTGCTCACCTGGGACGAACTGACCGCGCTGGTCGAACACGATCCACGCCGGGCCGACCTTGTGGCCTGGGCGACCAGCCTGCCGGACCCACACCGGAGACTGCTGCACCGTCCCTACGCGCTGTGGCCGAACCCGGACCACTGGCACCCGGACTACCTGCGCGGCGAGGAACGGCATCCCCTGTGGGCCGAGCGCCGCCACGCATGGCAGCTCGCGCTCGACATGCTCACCACCGCCATCACAACCGTCACCGCGGTGACGGCCCCGCGATGACCGCAGCCCTGCGCGGGAAGGCCGCGCCGGACAATCCCTATCGAAGCCTGCTCGTCCAGCCGGCCGCCGATCAGCTGCTGGCCGACGTGCGCGATCTGCTCGAAACCACCCGCCGGGCGATCGGGCCGGCCCCGGTAGACCTGCACCACCACGATCTGGTGTTGATCAACTCCAGCGCGGGCAAGGACTCCCAGGCCATGCTCGCCTACCTGGTCGCGCTCGCGGACACGCAAGGCTATCCGCGGTCGCGACTCGTGGTCGTGCATGCCGACCTCGGCCGGGTCGAATGGCCGGGAACCTGCGAGCTGGCGGCGGCGCACGCCCGGTCCTACGGGCTGCGCTTCGAAACGGTCTCGCGCGCCGAGGATCTGCTCGACCAGGTTCTCGCCCGGCGCCGCACCCTCGACGCTCAGGCCGACACCCTCGAGGCCGACGCGCGGGCCCTGCACGCGGCCGGCTGGCACCGGCTCGCCGAGATCGCCGCCGACGACGCGCACCGCAAGCGGCGGACACGAGCGTGGATGTCGAGCACCGCTCGTTTCTGTACCTCCGATCAGAAGACCTCACAGGTCGCCAAACTGATGACCCGGCTGGTCGGCGAGTGGCGCGGCGCCGGTCACCACGGCCGGATGCGGATCCTCAACTGCCTGGGAATACGCGCCGCCGAATCGGCTGCGCGCGCGAAAAAGACGTCACTGCACCGGGATTCGGCCAGCAACGGGAAACGTGAGGTGACCCGGTGGCTGCCGCTGTTCGAGTGGACCGAGGAGCAGGTGTGGGACACCATTCGTGCCAGCGGCCTGCCCTGGCATCCCGCCTATGATCTCGGCTCCCGGCGGCTGTCGTGTGCGTTCTGCATGCTCGCGGGCAGACAAGACCTGGTCCGCGCCGCGCAGTTCAACCCAGAGCTCGCCCTCCAATACCTGGACATCGAGACCCGGGTCGGCCACCCGTTCAGAACCGACCTGAGCATGCAGCAGATCGTCGCGTCGGCCACGCCGATCGACTGCGAGCCGGGGGCTGTCGTCGCCCGACCGCAGTCGATCACGGGCATTCGCCGGCCCGGAGTGTCCGGCCCGGCGTCTACCGTCGCCGCATTCCCTCGACAGCCCACACAAGGAGTCCTGCCATGAATCCCACGGCCGCCGAATCCATACAACGGGCCCGGGCCCTGCTGGCCGAGCACGATATCGACGTCTCCCGATACAAGTGCGTGTTCAAGTCGCTGCACCCGCAGGTCGCCGACGACCAAATCGAGTTGGGGATTCTGATGGAGGTCGCCTCGTTCACGTATGCGCAGCCCCCGTACACGGTGGACTCGGTCGCCGAACAGATGGCGAACCGCGCGGGCGCCTTCGCCTGGCAGGGACCGGTCGGCAACGGCTTCACCATGGAGACCTACCGGAACAAGTTCCGCGAGTACGCCCGCGACCAACTGTTCCTGATGAGACAACTCGGCTTGTGCGAGCCGACGGCGTGACGACCTCCTGCTCGCCGCGGGCTCGGCCAGCGGATGGCTCGCCGAAAAGTCCTGGACCACACCGAAAGAGACAGCGATGACAGTGACAACGGTGAACGCGACCGACGATCCGGATCCGGACCGCCGACGCATGGCGTTCGACCGCGATGAACAGCTCTGGCACGAGCAGCGGGGCCGGTGGTCGACGGGCGTCTTTCCGCACCAACGGTTCTGCGCCTCACTGCAGGACCTGGACGAGAAGTTCGGACCATTACAGATCGTGCCGTACAAGCCATGGCCAGAGCCGCCCCGCGACCCTGACCAGGCTCGACCGGCCCGCCGCACCCCGTGAATCGACATTCCTGACACGCCCGAGACCAGCCGAGTCACCGGTGGCGCAGCACCGACAACCCACTCTCCGAGAGAAGATCATGAGCGCCCGACACCGCCCGTACCGCTCAAGCTACCGCCGGACCGGCGGTTACCGCCGCGAACCCTTCATGGACATGATCAACCTGCTGGGCATCTTCGGCCCGTTCATCATCCTGGCCGTGATCATCGTCTGCCACGTCGTCCACTGATCAGATCGCGGTGCGTGCGGCCAGTTCTCGTAAGTCGCGGTGGTAGACGTGCACCGGATCGAGTGAACGCCCGCCCTGCGCGCCCGCAGTCCGCTCGCGGCTGGGCAGGCCGGCTGCCATCTCCCGCAGCAGGCCAAGGTCGCTGCGGCAGCGCGCCACCGGGTCATAGGCGGCCCCTGCGGGCACCGGCTCCGTGGACCGCTGTCGGCCGCGGAGCGTGATCGTGCCCTGCCACCACCGCCCCCAGCGCGCGCCATCTGCCGCGGGCGTGTATTCGGGTTGGCTCAGCCAGTACCCGTACCAGCGCGCCAGTCCGTCCCCCGTTCGACTGGCCCAGTCCTCGCCCGTGCCGAGCAGCGCGGGTTCGAGCGTGCCTGCCTCGGCCATGGCACGTGCGAGATGCACCAGCCGCCAACTGTTTTCGCTGATGATCCGGCGGTGCTTCAATGCGGCGAGCGCCTGGGCGACCTCCGGCCACGGCGTGTAGTTGTGCGGCACCTGCTCGCTGGCCCGCTCCTCGTCGACATCGGTCGGGGTGATGAGGTCGTGCACCACCTGCCCGTACACCGTCTCGAGCGCCACCAACCGGGTGAATGCCCATTCCCGCTGGCAAGCCACGATCACCGCGTTCGGATCGGTCACCACACCACCGGCCCATTCGGTCGCGGCCCGTTGCGCCAGCTCCAGGCCGCGGGTCCACGCCTCGTCGGCTGCCGAGCCGTCGCACGGAGGGCAATAGCGGCCACCGTCGCCGGCGACCGGGTACGGTTCCAGGCCCCGGTCGCCGCAACGGGCACAGGTCCGGACGGCTTCCCAGGCGGCCTGACGCGACGGCGACAGGGCGGCCATCGGCTCGGCGTCGTCGATCACATAGAGCGGAAAGTAGTCCCGCAGTGCGTAATACAGCGCCACTGGCCGCTGTCCGTCGGCGGGCCGCATCCGGTACCGGGTGGCCAGCATCGACTTCGTGGCGAGGGCTGCAGCCGGGAGGGTGTCGCTGCGATGGATCGGCAGGCCGCTCCCGCTGCGTACCTGGCGTCGTGAGGGCCGGTACCGGTGATCCACCAGGTCCGGCATCGGGTCGATCGTCCACCACCGTGCGTCGATATAGGTGACCGCAGCCGGGGCGATGCCGGTGTGCGGGGAGGTGACCGCGATGCGCAACAGATCCCCTCCCGGTCGGACACCGTCGGGTGGGAGAACGACCGCGCGCAGCGTGTGGGGGTCCGCGCGCAAGGTGACCTCGACGCCAATGAGCGGGGTCCAGTCGATCCCGGCCGGATTGCGCGGCGCACCCGAACGGGATGGATCGAAGCGTGTCAGTTGCTGCAACGCCCGCTGATAGGGGATCCCCGAGCGGGCGGCCCGGCGGCGAGCGACATCGCGGAGATAGGTGTTGGGCATGATCGTTGGCCTTCCGCCGCGCAACATCCCACGCCTGTCCCGCGGCACGGTGATCACGTCCGTGTCATGTGCCGAACAGGAAGTTCTTCTCGGGTGGTTCGAGCGAACCTTCCTCTCCCGGATCGGTGGCGTGGGCACCGATCCATACGGAGAGCGGCCGCGCGAGCGGCGCATTCGGATGGTAGCGCCCCGCACCGACACGTTTGGTGCAGTGCGACCAGCCCGCACACCGCATGCGGCCATTGCACCATAATGTTCAGGGCACTATTGTTATAGCCACCTATTTGCGGCGCGCCTGACCATCGCGCCGGCCACCCACAGGAGGACACCGATGTCCTGCGACACCCACTTCGACAGCGAACCCGCGTCCGAGGACCACTACGAGACCCGGACAATCGAGGTCGCCGGCGGCGGCGAGACCCGACCATGACGACCCCCGCCGAACAGCGGATCGACTCCGCGCCGATCGTGGTCGCGCCGCAGTTGCGGGCCCAGCTCGCGGCCGACGAACCCCGCCCCACGGTCATCGCCTGCGCCGGCCTGGGCGTCGACAGCACCGCACTGTTGATGCGGCTGATCCTGAACCCGCATCTGCGGGACTGGGGCCTCGATCAACTGGTCGTGATCACCGCAATGGTCGGCGACGAGTGGGACCAGACCGGCATCGACTTCTCCGAGGTGATGCTGCCGCTGTTCCGCCGGTACGGAATCCGCTACATCCAGGTGGGCCGCCACCGCCGCAAAGTCACCAAAGCCGGTGTCGGCGTGCGGGTGTTCAGCGATACCCGTGATCCTCAGGTGCTGCACTTCGGCGGGGACTTCCGGCTCTCGGACGAGATGCTGCGCGCCGGCACCATCCCCCAGACCGGCGGCAAACGCCTGTGCAGTGTCCATGCCAAGGGCGACTGCCTCGACCCGGTCATCGCCGCGCTCACCGACGGGCAGCCCTATCGGCACCTCATCGGCTTCGAGGTCACCGAGACCGCCCGCGCGATCAAGGACACCCGGTTCAACACCGCCACCCGCACCGGCGAGTACCCGCTGATGACCTGGGGGTGGACCCGTGCCGACGCCGCAGCCTATCTACTGAAACAAACCGGAAGGTATTGGCAGAAGTCAGCCTGCGTTTACTGCCCCTACAGCCTGTCCAACCAGGCCGGGCGGCAGGAGACCTTCGCCCGTTACCGCCGCATCCCCGCCGCGGGGGCCCGCATGCTGTGGCTCGAACACGTCGCCCTGTGCCTGAACCCCAAGCAGGGCCTGATCGGCGGGCGGCGCGCCGTCGACCACGTGCGCGACGCCGGGTTGACCGCTGTGCTCGACCAGTTCCGGCAGGCGCTCGAGACCGGCGAGCACGCCATCTACGAGGTCCGCCGCGTCACCAGAGCCTCCGACACCGCCGACACGAAGCCGGAGCGGTGGCGTTCGATCCGGCCCATCGCCCACGGTTCCCGCTCGCAGATGCTCGCCGACCTGGACAAGCTGCCGGGGGTGAGCGTCGTGGGCGAGGACGGCATCACCCGTCGCGTCGTGCGCGACGGCCAGCATCCCGACGACAGTTGGGCCGAGCACTTCTGGGTCGCGGCTCCCGCCGGTGTGCAGGTCAAATCCCACGCCGGATTCGAAGCCCTGTGGCGCCAGGCCACCCGGGCGCGCCGCCGACGCGAACGGCACCTGGGGGACGGCTGGCGTGACCGGCCCCCGGCACCGCGGGCGCGCAAAACCGCTGCGCGCCACCACATCCCATGCCTCGTGACCGACAGGAGCGATCGATGACCGCCGAGCCGTCCGCCACACGGCGCCCGCGCCGCCCTGCGCTGCACGGGCGAGATCTGTTGATTCCCTACGAGGACCTGACCCGGCATGCCGGATACACCCTCACCGACAATCACATGCGGCGACTGGTCCGCGCGCTGCGGTCGCCCACCAACCTTCTCGGCGCGGCCGTGAGCGCGACAACCGCGGGATTCCTCACCGAGGCCGAGCATGCCGAGGTTACCGACGGGGAGGATCCTTTCGCCGGGCAGGCACCGGCACGCACCCCGATGCCGTGCGTGCGCAGCGACGCGCTGGTGCTCGACGAGCTGCGGTCGGTGATGGCCGCCTACGACGCCGAACCGTCCACCACCGACCCCACGGCCGCGTGCGAACGCGACCTCCACTATTTCGACCGGCTGGTCGCCGTGCTCTCCGGCGTGGACGATCCCGACCACGCCACCGCCCCGGCCCCGGCCTACGACGCCGACCGCGCCGGCCTCTACCGCGCCCTGGTGGACCGGTGCCACGCCGCAGGGCCCGTCGACCCGCAGACCTACGCGCTGTTGCACGCGGTCGTCTCCCGGCTGTCCCGTTCGACCCCCGCCGACGACCCCGCCGATGGTGAAGTCGAGTCCGCGGGTGCGTGACCGGCCACGCGTCGCCACGGTCACCTCGCTGATCTCGGTCCGCCTCTCCTGTCACAACTTCGGCGGGGCGCCACCGAGCCGCGACCGGCACCGTGTTAACTAGAACGTATGTTCGAGTCGAGTGGTGGTAGCGCACGGCCGGTGTGGTCTGGCCGCGGGGATATCAGCGCCCTCTCGAAAGAGGCCAAGGTGTCGGAACTGCGCAAGCGCATGGCCGCGATCAGCGGCCGAGCCGACACCGCACGCCCGGTCCCCCGGCCCGAGCAAGACGTCCTGCGGGTACCGGGCGATCTCGGAGACCTGTTGCCCGCCGGTGGGCTGGTGCGCGGCACCATGGTCGCGTGCCCGCGCGGCGCAGTACTGTGCGCGCTGCTCGCCGCAGTCACCGACGCCGGCGCGCACGCCGCGGTGGTCCGCGACCCGCGCCGCAATGTGCAAGTGGGGGCGCTGGCCGCGTGGGAGGCCGGATCGGCCCTGGACCGGTTGGCGTTCGTCGACGTCACCGCCGACCGCGCCCTGGAGATGGTGCACGTGCTGGCCGGAGGCCTCTCCCTGATCGTGCTGGACATGCCCGACCTGCGTATCCAGCCGCACACCCTGGATGTGCTGCGGTCCCAGATCCAGTCCACGAAGGCCGTGCTGGTGGCCACCGGTGGAGAATGGCCGCGGCGGCCACAGCTGGTCATCCGGACACATCCGGTGGCGGTGACCGGTTTGGGGCGCGGCACCGGCCGCGTCCAATCGGTCGAGTACCGGGTCGACGTATCGGCCCACAACGCCGCGCCGCGGCACGCCCGAATTGCCCTGGCCAGCGCCGGGGCCGGCCACACCCGATTGGTTCGCTCGCAGCCGGTGGCGGTGCGAATCAGGCTGGCGCACACCGGATGACCCCACCGGCCCACCCCGATCCACCGTTCGTCCGCTGGCTGGCGCGCCCGCGCGCTGTGATCGTGGACCCCAGCGCGGTGTTCCTGCTGCCGCGCCGGTGGCCACCCCCGAACCAGCGCGCCTTGGGCGTCAGCGCCGGCGGGATCGACCTGCGCCTGGACGTACCCGCGATTCCCGCGACGCTGCATCGATGGGTCCGCACCAATCTCGGGCTGTGGCTGGGAGAATGCGAGATCAACTATCGGAGCCGCAACGGCAAGGTCGAAGTGCCGTTGCGGCAGTGGATTCATCAGCACGCCATCCTGCTGCCGTCCCCGCCTGCATCGGCGGACGATGCCACCACCCGCACACGGGACCGCGCAACCCGGCGTTGACCGGGCTTCCGCGGACGGGAAACGGACCGCGCCCGGTGTCGGGTCGCCTGTCTACGGTCAGCGCACACGCCGCCGAGATGCGGGACGCTGATCGCGTCCTAACCTGCTGCGGTTCAACCGATCCGGGAAGAAGGATGTCGATGAGTCTGAAGTTGCCGAGCGCCGTCGTGGCGCTCACGGTCGGGGCGGCGGGATCGGGCAAGTCGACCCTCGCGCGCGGTCTCGCGGCGCGCATCGGGGCCGTCGTCGTCAGCTACGACGACCATCAGCGCCGTCTGCCCGGCGACGACGGCAAGCAAGCAGTCACCGACGTCGCGCTCGCGGCCGCGTGGGCCGAGCTCGATATCCTGTGCGCGGCAAGCACTCCCGTGATCGTGGACGGAACCCACTGCCAAGCGTGGCGTCGCGCCACCGTCCGCGACATCGCCCGCGTACACCACCGGCCCACCGTTGCCCTTGTCCTGCGTGTGCCGCTGCAGATCTGCCAGGCCCGTCAGCACCTGCGCGATCGCCAGGTGCCCGACAGTGACATCGTCCGGCAGCACACGGCCATCACCGCCGCGCTGCCCTGCCTGGCCGCCGAGGGGTTCACGGTGGTCTACCTCGACCTCGACGACCTGGCTGCCCCACCACCGCGATAGTCCGCGCAGTAGCCCACCGGAAAAGGGTTCTCCGGCACCTGATCTCGCGTCGCACGGCCGTCGGCGTCTAGTCGTCCGCCGACCTCGCCGCTCACATCACCGCACCCATTCCCACATGATCAACATGTCGTAGAGACCGTGTACAGCGATGGCCGGCCAGATCGACCGTGTGCACACCGCGACGGTCACGCACAGCAGCCCGCCGATCGCCGAGCCGACCACATTGGTCGCCCCGAAAGGTGCGTGCGCCCAGGCGAACACCACCACCGATGTCGCCGCAGCGAGTCCGGTCCACACGCGGGATCCGAAGGCCCGCTGCACAACCAGCACCGGCGACCGGAAGATCAGTTCCTCGGCGAGTGCGGCGCTGAGCCACGGTTTCAGCACGCCACCACCGACAGTGCCCGCCTCGACTGTGCGGGCGTATCGCGCGGCGTTGGCCGCCATCTGGTCGGCGGTATAAGGAAAGATCTCCGGCACATCCAGCGCCAGCATCAATCGGTGCTGACCGATCGCGGCCGCGATCGGAATGGTCAGACACCACACCACGACGGCGAGCACCCGCGACCGCGGCCAAGCGGGACGCGGCCAGGTGAAACCGAGCCACTGCACCACATCGCGTGCCTCCTGGAGCGGCGACGACCGTCCTGGGATCGCGAGCAGCAGTACGGCCCACCCGGTCACGCCGACGATCAGCGCCGCGATCGCCGGCAGCGGCCGCTCGACGATGGCGTAACAGGTCAATGCCACGAACACCGTCAGCATCGCCCCGGCGAAGATTCGTGTGGTGTTGGCCCACACCTGATTTCGCCGTGCCTTCCGTGCGACGGCATAGTCGTCCCCGGTCACCCAGTCCACCCTCCGGCGCGGCCGAATTGCGCTGGCCCAGGCTATCGTCACCTGCCTCGCTGACCCCGGCACCGCGCCGCCGGGCGCGATGGGCACTGTGGACACGCCCGCCGACGCGGCGTCATCGGGGGTGCAGCGCCGGCTCCGTCGGTACGCGGCCGGAGCCGGACGGGCCGGCCGGTTGAACCAGGAGCCCGTGCGAGCAGCGTCCGAACTGTCGACCACCATGAACCGGCGCGGCGATGCGCCGACGTATCCGTGATCCCGACCAGGTCGAACACCACCCAGGTCGTGACCGTAGTCAATGCTGTCGGCCAGCCGACCCGATCGCACCGGGTTGGCATGCGATGTCGGCCGCTGGCACGACCGGTCAGCCGGGGGCCTGGGTCGAACGATGGCACCCTGCGCCCGACGTCAGCTGTAAGGCTGCCAGGTGGTGTCGAGGTCGCCGGCAGCGAAGGTGGTGAATCGGTGCCGCCATTGGGGCAGGAGTCCGGGGTTGGTGGGTAGCACCGGCAGCACGCTGGTGACCAGTTGGAGTTCGCGGAGGCGGCGCAACGTGGAGAAGTGCGGCGAGGTGAGGATGTCGTAGCCGTAGGCTGCGGCAAGTTCGCGGTGATAGTCGACGGGATAGCGGAACCGCAGCCGGCCGACAGCGACCGGGGTGAGGTCCCATTCACGTGGTCCGAGGGCGGCGGAGTCGAAGTCGCACAGGACGGTACCGGCGGGTCCGGCGATGAGGTTGCCGATGAACCCGTCACCGTGAATGGGTCCGTGCCCGAGTCGATAGTCCACGCGGGTCAGCGCATGGTCGATCGCGTCGCATTCGGTGAGCAGGAGCCGATGCTCGCCCGGGGTGAGAATGTCCTGTTCTGCGAGGCGGGCGCGGATTCCGGTGAGAGGGTTCCATTCGGGGATGGGCACAGTGGGGGCGGGCAGGGTATGCCAGGCTCGCAGGATGCGGCCCAGGTCGCCACCGGTGGGGGCTGGCGCGGTCGAGGGCGTGGGGACGGTGTGCCAGAACGTGACCGGATGCCGCGCCACGTGGAGGGGTTGTGGGAGGTCGTCGACGAGCCGGACGGTGGGCATGGCGTGGTCGGCGAGCCAGCGGGCTATGGTGACAACTTTTCCCACGCGCGACCCCACGGCGGCCGAGCCGGCGATGCGCACGGTGACCGAGTCGTGTCGCAGACGGTAGACGGCGTTGTTGGTGAATTTCACCAGCCGCGCGTCCGTAGCGTCCAAGCCCACCTGCGCGCAGGCCGTGCGCAGAACATCTGCCGCCCAACTGTTTCCGTCGGCGCAAGGGGCGGGTGAGGTCGTGGCGTGGGTCATGCGATCCCCTGACATTGGTCGATGCGGTGGGCGAGGTCGTGCAGGTCGCCGTGGCCGCGATAGTGGACGGTGAGGGCCTTGATCGGGGTGAGGCGGTCCAAGGTACGCACCGACCACACCGAGGCTGCGGCGGCTACGGCGGCCAGGCCGGTGTCCAGCCCGCGGTCGGGTGAGCCTTCCCGCAGGTAGGCGGTGGCGAGTGCGGACAGTTCGAAGGCGCGGCTGCGTGTCATGTCCGGACCGCGCGCGGCGACCGCGTCGGCCAGGTGCTCGATGGCGCGGGCGAGGTCGGCGGGAGCGGGGTCGGGCTGGGCGGTCAGCGCGACGCCGATCGAGGCGGCCAGGTCGGCGGTGCCGAAGAACCGTACCCAGTTCTGGGTGTCGCCTCCGAGCCCGCGGGCGTGTTCGTCTTCGGCGCGGCCGATGAACTGCAGCATGTGGTGGCGGTCGCCGAGCAGGGCGTGCGCCCAGGCGATGTTCGCGCACAGCAGCGCCACAGTGACCCGGCAGCCGGAGTTCTGGGCGGCGAGCTGGCCGAGTTGGAAGAACCGCAGCGCGGTCCGGATCGTAGTGGCGTCGGATCGGCTCGTACCGCAATGCAAGTAGAGACGTCCGGTGCGGTAGAGAATGTTGGCGAGCAACGAGTGGGAGTGGCCCCGGGCGGCCATGTCCAGCGCGCGCCGGAAGTGTCGCCGTGCCGCCGGGTAGAGACCGACGTCGGTGCTGGTCCACCCGGCCAGATTGTGCAGATCGGCGAGCGCGATGTAGAGGGCTTGTTTGGTGTCATCACTGGCATCGGCCAGCAGCAGCGCCTGCGCGCGGCGCAGCCGAGCGTTGACCGCGTCGCGGCATTCACCCCCACCGGACTTGTAGTCGACCGCGCGCATCGCGGCGGTGAACCCGGTCAGGTGGGCGACGTCGTGGTGGTCGATGTGGGTCGGCGCCGGGGTGGGTTCGTCGTCGAAGGGCTGCCACCAACTGCTGTCGTCACCAGGAGCGCCGAGGCCGACGGTGGCCGTCACCGCGGCCGCGTGCGCGAGCAGGTCCCCGTCGTCGGGCGGGACCGGCACGGTCTCGAGACCGGGCTTCCACAGCGCGGTGGTGAGTGGGTCGCGGGCCAGTCCCATGTAGCCGCGCGGGATTCCGAGGCCGTCGGCGATGCGGGACAGCACCGTGTAGGACTGGACGCAGCGGCGGCGATGGAGCACGTCATAGATCTCCGATTGCGCCTGCCCGGTGCGGCGGGCGATCTCGTGCTGGCTGATACCGCGCGCGCCGAGCAGTCGGTAGACGGTTTTGAGGTCGTGCGCGGCCAGCGCCGCCCGCATGTCGGGGCGCTCCCAGACTGCTGCGTCGACGGGCGTGACACCGTCGTTGGTCATCACTGGCCTCCCGTTCGTGTGGACGCCCACACCGGACAGACACTGCTCACTACCGCTGCCACGATTGTGCCCGGCCGACGCGATCGATCTCGACTGGTGCGTCCAGTTGCCGACGGCGACTGGAGGCTGTGACCGGCGCGACCAGTTACCTGGGGGTGCGGTCGCTGGTGATGCTGGCTGGATCGCACACCCACTGGTGTCGATGCCGACACAGGAGGAGATATCACCATGGCACCACGCAGTTCAGTTCCGACAGCCCGCACCGGCGGAGCGGACGCGGCCGTCCGTCCGGCACTGCTGGCCACGTTCCCCAAGCGGGACCTGGCCGCGGATGTGCCCGACCTCGCCCCGCACATCCACGCCTCGCAGGGCAGCTGACCAGGCAAGGGCGACCAGGTCATGCGGTATAACACGCTCGCGGTGCATATCACCAACCGCTGTCCGTTGACCTGCGCCCACTGCATCACCGACTCGTCCCCTCGCGCGCGGGGGGACTTGTCGTCGGTGCAGGTGGACGCAGCGATCCGGTCGGCCGCCCCCTACGTCGACGGGGTGTGCGTGACCGGCGGAGAACCGATGTTGCTGCCGGAGTTGGCGCTCGACGCCATCCGGCTCACCCGCAAGCTCGGGCTACGGGCGTCGATGGTCACCTCCGGGTTCTGGGCTCGCGGCCCGCGGGCGGCCGAGGGCATCATCAAGCGTCTGGCTCAGGCCGGGCTGCACAAGCTCGCGGTGAGTTTCGACCAGTACCACCTGATCCAGCCCACCGCCGACTACATCGGTGAGGACACGCTGCGCCACCTGCTGCGCGCTGCGGTGGGCTCCGGGATGGAACTGGTCGTGCAGTACTGCGGGCCCGCCGACGACGACGCGCACGCCATCGCGACGGCGGCCGCCGCCGATTTCGGGGCCCGCTTCGAAGCCGCGGCGGTGCTGCCGTTCGGCCGAGGGATACAGCTGGCCCGCCGTCGCGGCGCCCGCGTCGAGGATGTTCCCGACACCGCGTGCGGGGTGGTCGGGCGACCGGTGCTGACCCCTGAGGGTCGTCTGTACACCTGCTGCGGGCCAGCACGGGGCGCGCCCGAGCAGTCGCCGCTGCGGCTGCCGATCGGGCAGGCCGGCGACACCGGTACGGCGTTGGCGGCCGCGTCGACGGATCCGATCATCAACGCCATCTACGTGCACGGGCCGCGGCGCATGCTCGAGCTGCTCACCCCCGACGCTCGCGAGCGGATCGGCGCGAAGCTGCTCAACGCGTCGATGTGCGCGCTGTGCCGGGCGATCACCAACGATGCCGACGCGGTCGACGAACTGCGTGAAGTACTGGCCCCGCGCGCGCTGGAACTGATCGCGCAGGCCGGCGTCGTGCACGTGCGCACCGCATTGCCCCCTCCCGTCGCGTTGCTGACCACCCCCCAGGAGCTGTCATGACCTCGATAGCGCTCACCCAGTCGCCGCGGGACCGCCGCGGCGACCTCACCGCCATGGCCGGAGCCATGGCCGATCGCACGGCCTGCTGGCGCACAGCCGAGGTCGCGGAGGCTGCGGTCGCCGTCGGCGCCGACAGCGCCGAGGAGGCCGCGCAACGATTGCACACCCTGCCCAGCGGCACAGTGGTCGCGGTGTCCGCGCCGCCGTGGGTACTCAAGGAGGTCGCGGGCCTGCTGGCTGGACTCGCCCCCGCCGACACCGTCGAGCCCGAGCGGCTCGCGCGGGCGCTGGGCACGGTGGTCGGTGACGCGCACTGTGCAGCGCTGACCCCGGGCGGCACGGCGGTGGTGTACCGGTCCCCCATGGCCGCGCGGGCGTGCTTCTACACCAACGGATCCGGGCCGCTGCGGGTCTCCTCCACCATCCGCGGGTTACGCGCCGTCGACCTCTCCCTGGCCGTCGACGAGGCCGGGCTCGCCGCCTTCCTCATCCCTCAGCTGTGCGACCCGCACGGATCGGCGTTCGCGCGGGTGCGACGGTTGCCGCCCGGGCACGCACTCATCGCTCGCCCCGGCCAGCCGGTGACACTGCGGCAGACCGGATACATCGAGACCGCCGACGTCGCCGGGTTGTCGCCGCACGACCTGGTCGCAGGCTTCCGCGCCCGCCTGCTGACCGCGGTACGTCGCTGCGGCACCGACCACGATGCGCTGCTGTTGTCCGGCGGCATCGATTCGGCGTCGCTGGCGGCGGCGTCCGTGGCCGGGCTGCCCACCCGGCCACGGGCGTACGCCCTCACCTACCGAGCCCGTGACCTGCACGCCTGCGACGAACGGCGCTACCTCGACGTGGTCGAACAGGCCACCGGCATGCAGGTGTCGCGGCTGGCCGCCGACGACCTGTTGCCACTATGCGCGCCGCACCCATTCGGCGATGAACCCGAGGCGTGGACCTACGCGGCCCGCAATTGGGCCATGCTGCAACACATTTCGGCTGACCCAGAGCCGGTCGATGCGGTGTTCGCCGGAGAGGGCGGGGACGAGCTGCTGCTCGGGCAGGTGTTCGCCGTCGCCGACCGGCAGGCCCTCGGCGACCTCCGAGGCGCGGCCGAGGAGCTGACGACCTTCGACAACCCGGCCGGAGCCGGGGCGGTGGTGCAGGCGCTGCTGACCGGCTCCTACGATCGGCGCGGCGCGCGGGTACAGCGAGCGCTGCGGGAGATCCCGCCGTGGCTGTCACCGGCCTACCGGGAACGCTCCGGACTCGTGGACCGGTGCGCAGGCTCCTATCCCGAACTCGGGGCCGGCGGCGGTCTCACGCAGGCGTACTCGCGGGCGCTGGTGAGCGAGGCCGGCGCGGCCGGTCGCGTGCACTGCGGTGGCTGGTGGGAGGACACCGGCCGCCGCGCCGGGGTGCAGATCCGCTACCCGTTCCTCGATCCCGACCTGGCGGCATGGACCTGGGCGCTGCCGCCGACGTTGTTCCGCGACAAGGGAATCGAGAAGGTGGTGCTGCGGCGGGCTCTGCCGGAACTGCCCGCCGCGGTGGCCACCCGCCGCGACAAGGCCGACGCCCGGGTGCTGATGCGCGCCGGCTTGGTGCGGTCGTCGGCAACGATCCACGCCGTCGCCGACGCCGGCCCGCTCACCGACGCGGGGATCATCGACCCCGCCGCCCTGCATGCGGCCGTCGACGACTACGCCGCCGGACGCGCTCCCGTTCATGGACCCGCTCTGTGGGCCACCGTCGCTGTCGACGCCTGGCTCACCCACATCGGAGGTGCCCTGTGACCACCCCTACCCCGAACCCCACCGAAATGTCCACCAGCGCACCGAAAGCCGTGGCCGCCCAGTCCAGCTGCACCGGCGACACGTGGGTGCTGGTACCCGACGCCGACGACGGGACGGTCGCGGTCGTCGACCGGGTCGCCCACCGGGTGTGGACGCTGTGCGACGGCGGCCGCGACGTCGATCAGATCACCGCTGACCTCACCCGCGAACTCGGGCAACCGGTGACCGGAGTCGCGGAGTTCGTCGACCAACTGCGCCACCACGGCTTGGTTACCGGCTGACGACCATCCCCCGCGACTGACGACAGTGCCCGCCCCGGACGATGGGGCGGGCACTGTCGTCTCGGCGAGAGCGGTCAGGTGGTCGGAGTGAGCAGTGCGCGGGCGTGGTCGGGGCCCAGCGACAGCAGCAGGGTGGGCAGCCGCGGGCCGGTGTCCCGCGAGACCAGCAGCTGGTACAGGGCCTTGAAGAAGGTCCGCTGTGCCTTCTTCAGTTCGGCGGTGGGCTCGGCGTCCTCAGACAGCCCCGCCATCAGCTTCGGTACCGCGTACACCAGAGTCGTGAGCCCGGCCAGCGTCCAGTTCTCACCCAGGCGTTCGGACAACAGCGCCACGCCGGCGCGGGTGGCGTCGTCGAGAGAGTCCCACGCCTGCTGGTGGAAGCCGGTGCGCACGACGGTGCGGTCGGCCTCGGGCAGCGACAGGGTGTAGCGAATCGCGTTGTCCAGCCGCGGCTGGATCTGCGCCAGCAGGTCCTCGTCGGCGGCGGGCAGATCCTCGACGCCGTCGGCGAGCAACTGTTCCCGCAGCAGACGCGCGAGCTGGGCGGTGTTGCCGGCGGTGATGTCCACCAGCGCCGACAGCAGGCGGAACGACACCGGCCGACTGGACTGCTCCACGGCCCCGACATGGGTGCGCACACACAGGTCGTACAGGTGCGCGTCCACCGGAGAGGCTTGCCCGGCAGCGACTTTCGCCGCGTACCGGTCCCACTCGTCGTAGAGGCGCACGATGGCCGCCGGCGACAGATCCAGGGTGATGCCATTGGACGGCAGCCGGCGCGCGTACAGCCAGCGCACCATCGGCGGCTCCAGGATCTCGAGCACGCTGTCGGGGGTCGCGGCCCCACCGGCCGAGGAAGACAGCTTGCCGCCGCCGCCTGCCGGGCGCACGAACGAGTACACCGCCGTGGCCGGAGCTTCCGCGCCGTAGAGCGCGGACACGATCACCCGGCCGGACGCGAACGAGCTGGTGGGCGCGTGATGGTCCTCACCGGCGGGCTCGAACTGCACGCCCTCGAAGGCCCACCGCATCGGCCAGTCGACCTTCCAGGCCAGCTTGCCCGACGGGCGGGCGCCGTCGGCGAGACTGTGAGCACCGCCGTGACCGCACCGGCAGGTGTAGGAAATGGTTGCCGTCGCGGAGTTCCACTCGGTGACCTGAGTCGAATCCTTACCGCACACTTCGCAATACGGCACATACGGGAAGTAGGCGGCGCGGCGCTGTTCCACCGGCGTCTCGTCGCGCCCCTCCGTGCGGAACGATTCCAGGATGTCGAAGACCTCACCGCGGCGATCGAGCGCCACCCGGATCTGCGTGTTGTAGGTGCCCGCCGGGTAGGCGACCGACTGCAGAACCTCCCGCATCCGCACACCGAGTCGATTCAGGGCGGCGGTGAAGCGGGCCATATGGCGGTCGGCGTAGCTGGCATACGCGCCGGTCGGGTCGGGCACGGTGGCCAGGGGGCGGCCGATGTATTGCGCGAAGTCCTGAGGTACTCCGGCGGGGACCTTGCGGAGCCGGTCGTAGTCGTCCCACGAGTGATGATGTACGGCGTCGAGGCCACGGGAGAGCAGTTCCTCGGTGACCAGATGGGTGGTCATGGCTTCACGCAGGTTGCCGAGGTGGATGTCACCGGAGGGGCTGATGCCCGACGCGCACACCAATCGGGTGGCACCGTGCTTGGCGGCGTGCTCGATCACTTCGTCGGCGATGCGAGCGATCCACGACGCCTCGCCGGCGGTCGTGTCGCGGGTCTCTGGGGTGACGGAAGCCGGAAGCACCGCGCCACGATACCAGTGGTGACCAGCCGATTCGCTGGCGGCCGGGGAGAAGTGAACCGGCATGACGACTCCTTCCAGATCCAGAAGCGCCACCCACCCGCACGCGACAGTGCGTGGCCGACGGCAGCGGCGGTTCTTCCCGCACCGGCGGCGTGCGATGAGAGTTAGGAGTCGCCGCCCAGCACCGGCAGTCCGGCCTGTGGGTTACCACACCCCTCGCCGAACCCTGTGTGGAGGGACGACAGCGGCGACATCTCCATAGTATGGCATGTTTAAGCAAAGTGCCATAGGAATTATTCAATAAGCTCGGTGTCGGCGGACCGCACCTGCTGGCCGAGGTGGAGACCGGCGAGCACCGCGTCGAGCATCGCGTAAACGTCGGTGTACTCGGCCGAGCGCGGTGCGTGGGTGGCGGTCAGGCGGGCCGCGGTGAACCGGAAGCCGTAGGGGTGCTGCTCGAATCCTTCGGGCTCGGGGTCGTAGGTCAGGGAGGCGACGATGTCGTAGCCCCGCTCTCCGGCGCCCACCGAGGTTCTCACGTACAACTGCAGGCGATCCCGATCTTCGCCGAGCGCGTCGACGGTCGTGTAGCGCAGACCGGGCAGGCCCGCGAAGGTCGGGTCGAACAGCGCGAAATCACCGCAGGTGTAGTGCCGTTGTTCCCCGGCGCCATCCATGTCCATGGTGAGAATTGCCGGGCCGTGCGGCATTTCGCCCCGCAGGACTCCGGGGAAGACGAACCGGTCGTGGCTGTACGCCTGCCACAGGGGCAGCGCGGTCTCGGGTGTCGCATGCTCACGGGCGCAGCGGCGGCACGCCGGATCCTGCCCGTGGTCGATCAGGACGACAGGGAAGACGTCGTCGCCGCAGATCACACACAGGAACCCGTGGATGTCCCGGTCCCAGGGTGCCAGGGCGCGGAAGCCGAGGTAGAGGTTGTCCCAGGAGCCGATCGGTGACAGGGTCGCTGCTTCGGCGCGGCGGCGCTCGCGCGCGTACTCGCTGTACACGGCGGCAGCGCGATCGCGGCCGTGCAGAGCGATCAACGCGGTCACCCAGGCTGTCTGCATCGCTTGACGGGTCTCACTCATCTCTCGGCGGCCACCGGCATCGACCAGGACGCGCAGGCCCGGGTCGTCGGCGAAGAGTGTCCGCATCTGCCGCAGGAGTTGGGCCCTGGTCGCGGGCCGGGTGGTGGCGTCCATGCTGATTTCCTCGGTTCGAGGGCCGATTCTGCGGCGCGAGAGTCGCGCGATAGGGAGGATTCGCGAATTCTCTTCGGCGACACACTGTTTCGGCGATTTGGTGCGGGGAGATGGTCAGTCTCACCCCGGGGAGGGACACGCCAATGGTAGTGCGGTCGACGGTGGCCGGCCAAGTTGCTCTTGGTTGACGGCGGGTACCCGCGTTGTTCGCGCGCGTCAGCAAGTGACAGGCTCGGGTGTGGCCCGAAAGCAGTTGTGCTGGAAGTGATCTTCAGAACCAGAGGTCTTCGGCAGGGAGCACGTCAGCGACGTCGAGCGTTTCGTCCTCGATCATCGCGCCGCCTCGGAATCGAGTGCGTCCGGCGAAGTCGCAGCCGGGTTCGCCGAAGGTCAGCAGGAAGTCCAGGGCGGGAAACTGCGCGGCCGCGTGTGCGACGAACGGGATCGGCGGTGACCACGGCGTCTCGAATCGGTAGACGGCGGCGGCACCAGCGAGGGTGAGGCCGCGAGCTTCGCTGCTGGCGGCGAGGTCAGCGCGCTCGTCTCGCTTCAGCACACCGTGGGTCATCGTGAATTGCGGCTCCCATTTGCAGCCCCAGTTCTGCAGGCGCCACCGGAACCGGGCGCCGTCTCCGGCTTCGACGACGCGTCCGGTGCCCCGGCAAGATTCGCAGGTCGGGTGCGGAGGGTTCGTCGGTTCCGGCGCGGAACCCGGTTTGACCTTGCCTGCCGGTTCGGTGATTGCGTCTGTGACCGGGCGCTTGCCGCGGCCAGCGCACCGGCGGCAGGTGGTTGCGGTGGCCTTGTCGCGGTCCGCGTACTTTTGTGGCGAAGGTTCGGGTACCAAGGCCGCGAACAGCAGAGGCTGCGCCTGCCGGTACTCGATGAGGAATTGGTCGAACGGGATGTCGCTGTCCGGCGGGTAGGCGGCGCGGGCGGCGGCGCGGGCGGGCTGCGCAGCCGCGACGAATACGGCCACATCGTCCGCGCACGCGCCCAGTACGGTCAAGGTGTTGTGGCACCAGTTGGGCATCCTCGCTCCCCTCGCTGCGTCCGGGGTGGTCAGCCCCAGAAAGAATGGATGCTTATAGCATAATGCCCTTAGATGCCTTTTTCAATGATGTATCAACAATTTAGGGGCCAGGTCCGGATGTGGCAGGCAACGTAACAGCCGCGCACGCCGAAAGGTCAGCAGGATATCCGCGGCGAGCGGAACCCGTGTGGGCCGGGTGCGCTGGTGATTCAGCGGCGGTGCCGCCGCTGTCGCTGGGTCGACTGGTGTGAGGGCGCGGCCTTTCGCGTGTGAGTCCGACCGCGCTCAAGCGGCACGACGGTCGCCGGCGGCGACTCGACTCGACTCGACGCCCTCGTCGGGTGGGTGACGAGCTCGTGGACGCTCGCGCCCGAGATCCTGTAGTTCTCGCTTACTTCGTTGGTGATGGCTTGTACTGCGCCCCAATGCTTGTCGAGATATTCGTCAGCGAGCCTGCGACCCGTAACGATCGCAACGCGGTGCGGCTGGGTAATCCGCTCGATCGCGGCGAGATCATGCTTGGCGCCGTAATTGATATCGACTCGGTTGGCCGCAGTGTTGTGGTCGGTGGTGGCGAGCCAGCGCAGCATGGCTTGGTTTCCTGCCCACAGCATCGCGAGGTGGTCCTCACCGGCCACGGAGAACTCGCCCAGGGTGGTTTCGCCGGCGAGGCCATCGCGGGACGTGTCATGGCGTGCGCGGACGGAGACTTCGAGTACCGGATGGCCGGTGAGGGCGGCGACCGTGGCATGGCCGGCTTCGTGGGAGGCGAGGGCCCGCGCGTAGGTGGCTGCGTCGAGATCGGGCAGAACGCGATCGAGAATGTTCTCTCCGAACTCGACATGGCGGCCCTGGCTTGTTCGCTCGCAGTCCCGACACTGCTCGAAGATCGAACTGAGGCCTTGGCCGGTTGTCGGCCAACGGAATTGGGCGCTGTGCTGGTGGGGCCCGCAGAGCAGGTCGATGAGTCTGGGCACGGTCGTGCGGTGAGGGGCGCGTTCCATCAGGAACTCCTCCGAGGAAGGTCTGGCGCGGTGGTCAGGCGCGCCAGTCGGGACATGCGGACGGGCCGGGTGGGGGCTTTCCTCGTGCACTGGTCCGCCGGCTCGCCGATCCGACCACCGCCCGCGGCGGCCCCAGCGAGGTGGCCAGGCCGCGTAGGACGAGGTCAACAGCCACAGCGCACCTAATGGCGGACGGTGATTCGGCGACGGCAGTCGTCGGATCCTGGCGTTGGCACGGTGCTTGTGAGGGGGACTGGGCGTGGTCTAGGTGACGATGCCGGGAGCGGGTGAGGGTGCCAGCGCGTCGGATACGCAGACCTCGAGGCGGTGGTGGCCCGGAACGTAGGAGATCCAGCCCTCGCTGATCCCGATCACGGTCACCGGGACGGCGGCCTCAAGGTACAGGTGGGCGCCCACGGTGATGGTGTGCGCGTCCAGGCCGTAGGAGTTGAGTGAGGGCATGGGGGGCCTCCGCGGTTCGAGGGGTGGTCAGCCCCGCGCATGATGGATTCTTTACAGCATAATGCCTATTGCCTTTTTGTGGCAGTTTTTTGCGATGGTTCCGTCGCGGGAAAACCGGCGTCGGTGGCGTCCGGTCACTGACCTACCGTCCGTCCCATGACCGGACAGCATGCGTTTGCGCTGGCCGAGCAGGGTTCCCCGCCGGCCGGAGCTTCGATGACCGCGGGTGAGGAGGTGGCATCCGCCGAGCGGGTCCGCAACCATCTCGCGGTCGTGATCGCGGCCTGGGGCGGCCCCGACATCGCTCTCGCCCACCACCGCGGAGCCGCTGTGATCGGTGATCCGACGACGGAGGCGGCGGTGCTCGCGATGGTGGTGCCCGCCCACGGCACGATCCGCAGGATGCTGGCCCTGATGACCTTCGGGTTCACGCCCACGCGGATCGCCGCGGAACTGCAGGTGCCGCGCGACCATTTGCGCACCGTCGGAGGCCGGCGCCTGTGGGAGGCCGACCCGGGAACCGATACGGTGACCCCCGACCTCTATCGCGCGATGGCCGCGCTGTTCACGCGCCTGGAACTGACGACGGGAGGGGGTGGATCGAAACGAGCGCACGGCATCGGACGGAGCCTTGGTGGGGTGATGCCGTTCGCGTGGGACGAGGAGGCCATCGACGACCCGGCCGGGGCTCCCTGCGATTGTGTCCGAACCCGGGAGTCCAGCGGCGCGGACCGTCGGGCGCACTGGCGCGAACTGATCCGCGCCGAGTTCCGTCCCGGCCAGGACAGCGCCGCGACGTTCGGCAGACGGATGGGCACCAGTGCACGGACCATCGAGCGCGGTCTGCGGGAAATCCGCGCCGAGGATGCCGCGGCGGCGCAGGTTCCGGCGGTTCAGTCGGCGGCGTGAGCGGCCCGGCGCAGGTGCTCCATGGCACGATCGACGACGCGTTGCACGGCGACCGGGGAGAGTCCGCGCTCGTGGGCGATCTGGTCGATGGTCGCCGGGCGGACGCCATCGAGACCGTACAACCGGGAGACGACCTCGCGTTCGCGCGCGGTGAGGGTGTCCAGGAGTTCGACCAGTTCCGCTGACGCGTCCTCGGCCGGCGACTGCCCGGACCGACGGTCGCCCAGATGATCGCCGAGGGTGACGGGGCGACGGTCGCCATCGTGGCCGATGACCGCGTCGAGGGAGGCGACCGGTGCCAGCATGTCCAGCAGTGCCAGCAGGGTGCGCTGCGGGATCCGCAGTTCCTCGGACAGTTCAGCTGCGCTGGGGGTGCGGCCCAGCCGTGATCGGAGCTCCGACTGTGCGGCGGCGACCCGACGCAATCGTTCGGTGGCGTCCTCGGGCAGTTTGGTGAGGCTCGCGCCGATGATGGCGCGCTGCTGGAAGTTGCGGACCCACCACGAGGCGTAGGTGGAGAACTTGTAGCCGCGGGTGTAGTCCCATTTGTGCACGGCGCGGATCACCCCGAGTATTCCCTCGGTGACGAGGTCCTCGGAGGTGATCAGTCCGAGCCTGATGGCCCAGTATTGATGCTTGGCCCACAGCCGGGCCAGCCCGAGGTTGTGCTCGACGAAACGGTCGAACGCGAGCTTTCCCGCGTCGGCGGCGGCGGCGAGGTCCGCGCGGGTGAACTTGTCCGGCCAGCGCCCGTTCTCGAGCAGATGCCGGGCGTACAGGCCGGCCTCGATGGCCTGTCCGAGCTCGACTTCCTGCGCGGCGGTCAGCGTCGGACGCCACCGGTTCCACAGGGCGACACGATCGGCGTCGGCCCAGCCGCCCCCGGGTTCCGCCAGCGCCGTGCGGTTGGGGCGGGCGATCGGCGCACCGACGTGCCGGAGGCGATGTCCGGGGTCGGCGCAGGCCTGGTGCCCGATAGGCACGGCGCGTGCCGCGCGGGTGGTCCGGTCGCTCATCACGCACACTCCGTCCGTGGGTGTCGATCTAACTGGGGGTCGGTGGTTTCCGCGGCGAGCAGAGCGTCGAGAGCAGGCAAGGGACGGTAGCTGGGTGGTCGACGGCGGCCGAGGCGCTGGTCGAGTTCGCGGACCCGGGCGGCATTGCGGGCGGTCACCCAGTCGCGTTGCAGTTGCAAGGCGGCGGCGAAGCCGAGTTCGCGGGCGAGCCACGATTTGGGCCAGCCGCGGTCGATCATGTCGTCCAGCAGCAGCCAGGTCGGTCCGGCGGGGATCTTGGTGTTCGGGGGCGCGGCCTTCCATACGTCATCCAGGCGCAGGGCGAGGACGGTCTGCTCGGTCGACGGCAGGACCCGCCTGGTCTCGCCGGAGATCAGTCCGGTGACGGCTTTCTTGTTCAGGTGGCAGGCCTGGGCCAGAAGATTGATCGACGCGCCACGACCGTGGAGCAGGCGCAGTCGGGCGCGGGTACGACCCGCCTCGACGAGGTCGGTCGTCGGCTCGCCCGCCGCGGCCCGGCGCGCGCGGGCGGCATGGTCGGCCCGGTTGGCGGCGGTGCAGTCGTGGCAGTGGCAGCCCTTCACGTAGCCGGTGCGGGTGCCGTGCGGTGTCTCGCCGATGTCGCGGATCTGCCGCGGGGCCGGCGGGTGTTCCCACTGCCAGCCCGGAATCGCCTCCAGAATCCGGGTGCGGCTGTCCGCGAGCGTGCCGTGCCGGTGCAGAAACCGTTGACGGGTGCACCAGACCGACAAGTTCACCTCGTGGTCGGGCAGGAACTCGAGGTGGTGGTACGGGACGCGGCAGTGCCCGGTGCGGGTGGCGAATTGGCGCAACGCTTCGACTCCGAGCAGCCACAGCGTTTCGTCGTGGTACCAGCGCAACGCTCCACCGGCGGCGGCGCGGGCACACGCCACTTCGACCTCGTCGATCACCGGCTGCGCCAGGCGCTGGGTGGCGTGCTGGCGGCGGAGCTGGTTGAGCCATCCGCCCAGCGCATACCCGTCCTCGCGGTGGTCGGCAGGGACGTTGGCGTGTTTCTCCCACGCGACGAACTCCCGCAGCGCGTCCACATGGTCGGCGTCGGTGCCCGGGATGATCTGCCACGACCACCCGGAAACCGCGTCCAGTTGACGGGTGCGCCACTCGTCGAGCTCACCCTGACGGGCCAGTATGCGTTGCAGCGCGCACCATCGGCCGACCGTGGTGATCCCCGTGTGGGCCTCGGCCCCGGCGAGGCGTGTGCGGGCGACCTCGGGCGCGTCGAGATCCAGGCCGCCTCGGTCGGCGGCGAGTGCGGCGATCTGGGCGAGTTGGAGGGCCCAGCGCTCGTCGGTGGCGTTCCATGTCCAGCCGGGGACGGCCATCAGGCGGTGGACCCGCAGCGGTTCCAGCATCTTGCGGCGGTAGGCGAGGCGCTGACGCTCGCACCACCGACCCAGGTCGGAGCCGCGGCCAGGGCGGGTGTGGCCGTGGGCCGCGGCGAAGAGTTCGAGTTCGGCCAGTTTGCGGTCCCACACGGTGGTGGTCGCGTCGACGGTGCGGGCGATCAGGGCCGCACGGTCGGGACCCGAGAGCACCTGGAACCGGATCCGGGTGAGGTCGGCGGTGGCGCGGTCGCGTTCCGGGCGCCGGGCGACCGCGTCCATCTCGACGGCGAGCCGACGGTCCATCGCGCGCAGGCCGCGCAGGATCCGCCAGGCCGCCGCGAAGGATCCGGTGGACAGGACGGTGTCGTCGTCGAGGCCGGCGGGCACACAGACCGGGATCAGCACGGTGCCGCGCTGCTTGCCCGGGGCTTTCCGCAGCGCGCGACCGACGGCCTGGACGATGTCGACGTCGCCGTTGCGGGGGTCGGCGAACAACACGCCGTCGACGGCGGGGATGTCGACACCTTCGGCAAGGCAGCGCGCGCTGCTGACCACGATCAGCTGCCCAGCCGGTGGCGTGGCCAGCAAAGCCAGCGCCGCGGCGCGCTGCGCGGTCGGGTCCACGCCGGCCACGCTGCGCGCCACGACGGTGCGACCGTCGGGCAGGCGCAGGCCGTCGACGGCCGCCGCGAACGCCCGGGCCTTGGCGACGCGGCCGTGGAAGCTCAGCACGCTGTTCAGCCCTTCGGCGGCGGCGGTGAGGAGGGCCGTGACCGGGTCGGGGGTGGTGTCCCCCGGGCTTTCGTAGATCAGGACGTCGTAGTCGGCGAGCAGGTCGCGCTCGATGGCGTCGGCGAAGTCCAGGCAGGTCGCGACCGGTCCGAACACCGATTCGTCGCTCATCGAGAATGTGTCCTGCGCGGGGGCCGCACCGGCGGTGACGTCCCGGGCGGCGAGGACGACCTGGGTGGCGGTCATGAAGACTCGGGCGGCGGCCGGGACCCGGAAGGTCTCGCGGAAGCCACGGGAGGGACGGCCGGCGAGATGATGGGCCTCGTCGGCGATCAGCAGGTCGAACGACGCGGAGACGGTGCGGGCAGCGGCCGCGACAATCCCGACCGAGTGATAGGTCGAGAAGATCACCACCGGCTGGTCCCGGGGTTCCTCGAGCACTGCTTCGACGATGTCGGGACTGCGGGTCACCTTGGCGTATTGGGAGGCCCAGAAGGAGTCGGCCACGTCCTGGTCGTCGCCGGCGGCGCGTTCGGCGGTTCCGGCGGCGGTGCTGGGATCCGAGCAGGTGATCAATGCGACGAAATCCCATCCGGTCGCCGATCGCCACTCCTGCAGCGTCTGCGCGACCAGTGACAGGGACGGGACCACCACCAGTGTGAGGCGGCTGTGCATCCGTTCGGCCAGCCACCGGCCGATCAGGGTCTTGCCGGTGCCGCACGCCATCGTCAGCTGGGCGCGGCCGTTAGCACGCAGCGTCGTGACCAGGGCGTCGACGGCTTCCCCCTGGTGGGGGTGCGGTCGGCGGCCGGTCACCGGTGCGAGGGCTGTCACGGGCGTTCCTCCTTTCGGACGTCGATGGGGCTGTGACGGTAGGGCATCACCCGGACGTCTCAGGGCTGCGATTTCCCGGCGAGGATGGCCGGCCACCAGGGGACGACCGGGTTGTCGTCACCGCGCGGCAGCATGGGTTGCACGATCGCCTGCACCGCGTCGCCGATCCGTATCAGGTTCGTGCCGCGTGCCGCCTGCTGCCAGACCATTGCGCCGCGGCCGAAATGGGAGCTGACCTTGGCGAACCGTGCGAGCAGGGCGGGGTCGACGACCACCGGCTGCGCCCGCTGTGCGGGGGCCGCGCGTACCTCGCCGATGACCCGGTCGAGCAGCGTTCGCCAGTCCGGCAGCTGGTCGGTGTAGACGTGGCCGGCCACCGGGTCCGCATGGGTCATCGCCAGGGTGAGCTGCCCGGCATCGAGGGTGAGGGTGGTGTGATCGCGACGGTTCTCGCGTACCGCCGCCCCTTTGAGGTAGGCGCGCACCGCGCGCAGTCCGAGAGTGGCAGTGAAGGTGTCGCCCTCGTAGAGGGTGGTGCGCACAGCCGCCATGACCGGGAGGTCGCATCCGACGGCGATGAGTTCCCCCTCGCTGGCGTGCAACTGGATCAGTGCGAGATCCGGGCGGCCGACACCGGTGAAAGCGAAAGGCAGGGCGGAGCCCAGCACATCCGCCAGTTCGGAGGTCGGTACACGGCCCGTGGCTTGGCTCGCCATCGCGGAATCTCCTTTCCTGGAACGGATTCGGGCTGATCGGCCGGTGCTCGGGGACGGAGGCCCGCCCCCGAGCACGCACGGTCAGCGACGGAACTCGAGCAGATACCGCAGACGAACCTGCGCGGCGTCCGGGACGATCGTTTCGTTGTTGATGACACCGCAGGTTCCGGCGCGCACCGACAGCGAGTTGAAGCCGTTACGCGGGTCGCAGAAGCGGGCCACCACGTCGTGGTTGCGATCGGCGGGGGTCGTCCGCAGTTCCTTGCCGAGCGCCACCTGGGCGTCGAACAGGAAGCAGCGTTCGTCTCGTGCCCCGGACCAGGTGCCGTAGCTGTAGTTCAGCGCCTTGGTCGACTGGTCGCTGACGTAGATGCCGTCACCGAACATCCGGCCGGTGATCACCGCCGTGCTGCCGGTGCGGGGCGGGACGTACAGGCCCTTGTGCAGGATGCTCAAGACGTTGAAGGTCCGGCTGCCGTGCCAGAACCACCGGACATTGCCCAGCGTTTCTGCTCGGGTGTTCCAGTCGTCCGCGCCGGTGGTGTCGGCGAGTTCCCATGCCCGGTGCAGGCGCAGCCGCGCAGCGGGGTGGGCGTGGTTGATGCCACGCTGGTAGTACCCGCGCAAGGCATCGACCTTTGCGCCGTTGTCGTCGAGGTGGCGCAGGGTGTGCCGGAACTGAACGCGGGCGTCGCCTGCGCCGACGGTGATCGCCGCGTCGAGTTGGTTGAGGAATTCGACCTGGTCCGCGATGAACCCCGGGTCGGTGAACTGGGCTTGCCATCCGGCCTGACGGGGCATCTTCTGCGGCACCAGCATCAGGTACTGGTCGACGGCGCGAAGGTTGCCACGGGCGGCGGCCTGCAGTTCGGCGCGCGCGTCCGCGATGGCCGTCGCGGTCACCGGTCCAAGGGCGGTTTCCATGCCGCCACCGCGCGTGGCGGTGATCAGGCCACCGGAGGTGGTTTGGATGTGGTGGCGGTTGAGGTCGGCGAGGGTGCGCACCAGTTCCCCGGTGACCGGGTCGTTTCCAGCCAGTTCGCGGCTGGCGATGTCGCGCAGCGAGCCCGCCGACAGCGGCGCGTCGGCGCTGGATCCGTCCTGAACCCGCTTGTAGCCGCGACGCTGCTTGGCCCGGATCGCTGCTTCGAAAGCGGCGTGTCCACCGGTCAGGGTCTTCTGCTGGCCCTTTGTGACTCCCACACGGCCCCAGCGGGTCAGCACCGTGCCGTCGTCGTTGAGGGTCACCTCGTAGAACTTGTTGCTGTTCGCGCCGGCCTCGGTCTTCACGAGCATGGCCTTTTCGCCCATGGTTACGCCTCTTCCGAATGAGCGGCGGGGTGGTCAGCCCCACCGAACGAGTGGATAGTTACAGCATAATGCTTAATGACTTATCATGCAATAGTTGTGTCAGCCAGTGAAGGGCTCATCCCAGTACGCCAATTCCGGTGTGGCGGTGGACAATTCGGCAATGCGGGCGTGGTACCAGTCCAACGCCGCAGGCAGGCAGTTCGTACAGGTCTTGGCGCCGCGCGGATGCGGTTGCCCGCAGACGGGGCGGCCCTTCCTGCGCAGGTGCAGACTCCACGACACCGAGTCCGCCGAGGTGAGCAGGTGCCCGTACCGACGCAAACCGACGATCTTGATTCCGTATCCGTGTAGCCGATGCACGCCACGGGCCCGCACCGCCCACACGATGCGGTGGATCTCGGCGGTGTTCTGGCGGCGGCAGATCGACCCGAGACCGACCAGCGGTTCCCGTGTCAGGTCGATGCCGGCCTGACGGTAGAAGTCGATACAGCGCAGATACTGCGCCAGGGTGAACCCTTGCAGTACGGGAATGAAGTCGAGGTCCGGGGCGATCGCGCGCAGTTCGCAGAGATTCTCGACGGTCCGGTGCTGGTGCACCGCGACCAGCTCGTCGTAGGACAGACGGCCGCGTGGATCGATGAACTGGCGGGTTCCGACGAAGGTCTGCCCGTCGTAGGTGCCGCCGTAGATGACCGGGCGCTCGCACATCTCGTCCATCGGGGACACGACGGCCAGCAGGCCGATCGTGTCGCGGTAGCGGCGCACCCGATCGGCGTATTCGGCGGCGGTGATCGTCCAGCGGCCGCTGTACTGCAGCCGGCTGAACGCGCCGGAGTCCAGCATCCACGGCGCCACAGCGCGGGGCAGGCGCACCCGTCGCTCGAGACGGACGTCGGAGATACACAGGGGCACGCCGGCACGGGCGAGCCAGGCCGGATTATTGCTGCCCAGATAGAACCGCGGGCCACTCATGCGTCCGGGCCTATCCGGCGGATCCGGTCCGGGTCATGTGAACGGCTCCTCTCGGGGGTGAGGCCGGTTGGGCCTCCTGCCAGTCGCGATAGCGTTTGACGAGCCGGTGGCGGAACTTGGTGGCTGCGGCGCGGGCGGTGTCGGTCTTGGCGGCGGTGACGGTGAGATAGGGCCTGTAGGCGGGGTTGAGGCGGTCGCGGTCGGCACCGAGCAAGCCCCGCCCGACGATGCGGCCGGGATACGGCTCACATCCCGGGGGCGGATCGTCGCCGTCGTAGAGGGTCAGGTCCTCCCCTGCGGTGGTGCGGTGCCTGAGCATGCGCGCGGCACCCGACACCGGCCGCCACACAGTGCCCGCGCCGATGTGGCGGGCGATCGCCGCGAGCGGGTCGGCCGCGCCGAGAGGGTCCCCGGCGGCGGTGAGTCGGTGGTGGAGCGCGGCGCGGAAGGCGGTGAGATCGACGCGCGGGTCGACGAACTCGATCGCGGTGAGATGGTGATGGGCGAGGCAGTACTCGCCCCGCGCATATGCTTGGCCGGCCTGGTCGAGCAAGTCGTGCAGCTGTTGTGTGCGGTGCCGAATCGCCTGGTCCCGGGCGGGGCCGTCGGTCAGTAGCTCCGGGCGGCGGCGCAATGTGGCGTCGACGGCCGCCGCGACGGCGGCCGGGTCGGTCGCGGCGGCCAGTTCACGCAGGTGGGTGGCCACAAGTCGGTCGGCGATCTCGGCGAGGGTGAGGCCGAGTCCGGCGAGGGTGTACAGGTAGGCGTGGTCTTCGACGACACAACGGATCCAGGCGTGCCGTGTGTGGTGGCACCGGGACCGGTCGACGGGCGCGGTGGTCACGGGGCCGCGGCGTCGGGATCCGGCACGGCATTGTGGCCAGGGCATCCGATGTGGGGGTTGAGGCAGGCATGTATGCCGAAGGCGGTCATGCCGCCCTCGGCGCGGGCGCCGAGTGCGAAGGCGCGGGCGAGTGCGTTGAGGCAGGCACCGCGGTCGGGTCCGTCGAACAGGAGGTCGTCGCCGTGGGTCGCGATCACCGCCACGGCCGCCCGGCGTTCGCGGTCGACGCGGTCGGCCGGCCAGCGGCTGGTCTCCTCGATGCTCAGCGGGACCAGCCCGAGCAGGATGTCGGAGAGGTTGCGGCAGTAGCGGATCCATTCCGATCCGACGTCGGGCAGTGGCACCGACACCACACACCCGAAGCGGGCGGGCGGGCGGGGCGCGGGTCGGTCCTGATAGGCGGCGGGGCTCATGCGATCGGCCGATTCCGGGCGCGGTGTTCGCGGTACTGACGCAGGGTGCGCGCGTCGAGGAGGGTGTGGCTGGTGGCGACGGGACCCTCGGCGGTGTGGAACCGCACGGTGTACAGGCCGGGCATGCCCGGGGCTTCCTCGATGTCGGAGACCATGTAGCGGAATCCGCGGATCTCGACGGGCACCGCGTCGCGAGGCCAGTCGACCGGATGGACGGTGAAGCTCTCCTCGCGCACGTGCCGCAGTTCGCGGGCCGGGTTCCGCAGGTCGACGAGGGCGTAGCGGCGCTCGGCGGAACCGCAGATCGAGGCGTACAGGCAGTCGTGGCAGCGGATGTGATCGAAGCCGGGACAGGGAACGACGAGGTAGCCGTCCCCATGCAGCCTGGTCTTGCTGCCGAAATAGCGGGCGAACGACATCACCACGGGAACATCAGCAGTCACTCGGTTGCTCATTTCTGCAGGTGGCGGGGTGGTCAGCCCCGCCAACGGACTGGATGGTTTTATCTTAGTGCTTTATGACTTTTGGTACAACGATCTCGATAGGCCCGAGCTGGCCCAGATCGTGATGAGCCAGGGATTGCGTGGGCGGGCGGAGGACCTGGGTCGGGTGACGATGTGCGCGTCGGGCACGCGGGCTCCTTGCCGTGTGGTTGCGCAGCGGCACGGGAGACCGGGGTCGATCCCGTGCCGCCGCACGCGAGGTCAGGCTGCGAGCGGGGACGGGTGGCGGGTGGTCGCGGGTTCGACCGGCACGCTCGCCCACAGGCAGTCGGTCACGTAGCCGAGGCCGGGGCTGCACCAGGTGGTGCATTCCTCGTGCCCGCAGGAGGGGCGCGGATCGCGGGTCGAGAGCGGCGGGATGCTGGTGTTCACAGGGACTCCCGAATGTCGGGGCGGGTGGTCGGCCCGCCCGAATGATTGGATACTTACAGCATAATGCCTTGTACTTTTTGTTTCAAGGGTGCTTGACGTGGTGGTGCGCGGAACGCGCGACGGACGGCGGCACACGACCGCGGCGGTGCGGTGTCCGCGCACGAATGAACGCCGGCGGGTGAGGGCCGCCGGCTCGGGGGGTTGTCGAGGTCAAGCCCGGGGAAGCGCTGTCACCGCGTCGAGCAGGTGCGCGTTGAGAGTCACCTCGGGTGTGGTGTCGGCGCACCGCAGAATGTCGGGAGTGGCGGCGTCGTGGATGACCGTGGCGTGGGTGCGGTGACGCGACAGGCCGACGCAGACACGACCGGGTTCGAGGGCGAACGGTTCGGCGCTGCGATATCCCGCGAGCGGATGCAGCACGACGGACGCCGCGCGTTCGAGACCCTGGAGACTGTTGGCGGTACCCACCAGGACGTCCGGCTCGTCTGCCAGGGCGGCCCGCACGGTGGCGGCCTGGGCCACGTGTGGCACGACGACCGTGATGTCCTCGCCGGTCAGCGGCCGGATCACACCATCGCTGTCGCGGTGGCGGCATCCCAGCAGCTCCCGCACCCGCTGTGCGCACTCGTCGAGCAGCACCGGATCGGTGGGGCCTTCCACGGCCCGCAACGGACGCTGGGTCAGTTCCGGGAGGACCGCGCCGGAGGCGTCGAGCAGGCACTCGGGTGGGCGGCGCGAGGTGAACGGCAGATCGGCGTAGAAGATCGGCTGGATCAATGCGGTGGTCTCGGCACCGAGCCGCCAGGTGTGCGGGAGGTGCAGGCTGTGCACGGCGGTGGGATAGGCGGCGAGCATGGCCTGCGGTGCGGGCAGGTGGGGGGCGGTCGGGTTGCCCGCCCAGCGGCGGGTGTTGCCGGTGACCACGGGGTCGATCTGGCCGGGGTCGCCGACGGCCACGATCTGCCCGGCGAGCGCGCCGAGCGCGCCGAGGTCGGCGTAGGTCATCTGCCAGGCCTCGTCCACGATGAGCACGTCCGCGCCGAGCCGGTCGGGGTCGGCGTAGAGCCAGCGCGCCGCGACCGCGACGATGATGCCGCCGCCGCGCGCGGGCCAGCGGGCGCGCTGGGTATCGACGGTCGGCACGGTGCCGCTGCCCGGTGCCGGGGTGTTCTTCTTCCACAGCAGCGAAGCGAGCGAGGTGCGCCCGGACAGCCGCGCCGAGATCTGGCAGGCCTGGGCCTTGGTCTGGGCGGCGACCGCGACACGCAGGCCGCCGTAGTGCGCCAGCGCCAGCGCCAGCAGAACGACGAGGCGGGTCTTGCCCGCGCCGGGCGGTGCCTTGGCTATGACCACCCGATCACCGCTGAGAGCTTGGAAGAACACGCGTGCGGTCGCGGGATCGTCGAGGATCTCCGAACCGGGCCAGGAGTCGTCGGTGGCGATGACCTGCCCGCGTTCGGCAACCGTCGCCGCGTGCGGCGTGGCCGGTGCCGTGGACTGCGGAACGCGGATGCGCATCAGGCGTCCTCGGTGCGGTCGTGAGAGCGAACCGACCAGCGGGCGTGCCAGGCGGGCTCCGCGCGGCGTCCCTGGAAGTCGGCCCATTCCCCGTCCAGGGTGCGCCGCATCAGTGCGTACTCGAGACGGCCGGGGTATCGCCGCAGTTCGGTGTCGGCGGCGGCTCGCGCGGCGGCCTCGGTGGCGTACGGTCCCACCACCCAGCCCGGACCGTGCTGAGAGAAGATCAGGCCGTAGTCGTAGCCGTCGCTGTCACCGCGAGCGGGTGCGACGGCGTGCAGCACAGCGGATACAGATGGCATTCGGTGCCTCACTGGTGCGGGACAAGGTGGTCAGCCAGGTCCAACTGGTGGATATCTATATCATATGTCATCAGGCATTTTCGTTCAACAATCCATTTAGTGAATCGGAGCGGCGCGGTGGCCGGCGAGTGATGTGATTCCGCCGCCGCGCGGTTCTCCCCTACTCCGGCTGGTCTGCGTCCGCCTCCCCATCGTCGGCGGCCGCGATGAGCAGGGCCAGCGGCACTTCCCTGCGGCTGGGCGGGGGCGGAGCCTGCCCGGTGGACAGCCACGACCGGCGGTTGTAGCGCCGGAACAGGGTGCTCCTGCCCGCGCCCTGCTGGTGGACGTTCGGCGGTTCGGGGATCAGGCACACGTGATCCCCGATCGCCGGAGACGCCTTGCCCCCGACTCCGGTGAGCTCGAGGACCAGCTGCCCGGTGGGCGCGATGCTGGTGGCGCGGACCTCGGCGTGGAAGCGCCGGTCGGGCACCGAGTCGAGCGCGCCCGTCCACCCCTCGACCGAGGACCCTTCCCGCAGCCGCGACTCGATGCGGTCGCAGGTGACCGTCAGCACCGATCGCGCGCCGGGGGTGCCGACCGACTCGACGGTGCCGCTGACGACATGACCGCTGAAGACCGCGCGCTGCCGCCACAACGGGTCGTCGAGCAGCGCGGCTTCCCAGATATCGGCGGCGTCGCACCGCGACCGCAGCCCCAGAGCGGCGCTCAGGGGGGTGTCGGGGCGGGTCCAGTCGCCGCCTGCCTCGGCCAGCGCGCGGGCGCGGTCGTAGCTGCGCTGGTCGTCGTGATGGGTCGCCTCGAGCCGGGGCAGCAGTGGCGCGGTGGACAGCAGCCCCGCCCAGGCGTGCAGGCCGGGACACCCGGGGTCGGCCACGCCGAGCCAGCGCCGCCACGCCGCCGGATTGGCGTCGGCGGCCGGTGCCGTCCCGAGCATGAGCGTGGCGCGCGAGGCGGTGACCAGCTGCACCACCGCCGCCGTGCCGGGGTGATCGGCGCGCTCGTCCCACCAGCCGCACAGGGCGGCGGCGGCGCGGACCGTCTCGTCGGCGTCTTTGGCGTGGCGGCGCGCGAGCAGCTCGAGCACCGCGACGGTGGCCGTGTCATCGGTGAGCAGTGTCGTGAACGCCGGGGCGGTGATCGTGGCTCCGTGGGCGGCCAGCAGCGCCAGGGCATCGCGATCGGTGGCGCGCTCGGCAGAACCGTCCACGGCGGCCACGGTGACCTCGACGCGGCCCTTGCGCAGTCGAGCGCGGATCGCCAGGGTCGTCGGCCGGGCGGTGAACACGCTGTAGGCCAGGCGGCGCACCGGGCGGTGGCTGCGCTCGGCGTAGAGGCGTTGGGCCAGGTCGAACAGTTCCACGCTGGTCATGTCGAGGACTCCTCGTACGGGGACGGCGGCACGTCGGGGATCGGCGAATCGGCGGCACGCCATCCGGCGCGCAGCGCGTCGGCGGCGGTCGTGGCCAGGTCGGTGTGCGCCAGGCCGGGCACCTGCGCGGCGGTGATCCCCGTCCCCGTCAGCAGGTGCAGGGCGTAGGCGGCCAGGTCCGGTGCGGTCATCGGCGTGCGGGCGTCGGGGTGCGCGGGCGGGTGGACGGCACATGCACGGTCGTCGCCCAGGCGGGCGGGGCGGCGGCGCGCGGATTGCCGATGATCACACAGATCAGGTGGGCGCGGGTGCGCTCGGTCGGCCATGGGGTGTCGCCGTCGGTGAGGACGACGATCACGTCCGGGGCGGGACGTGCGGCCTCGGCGGCGGCGATGCCCACCCGCATGTCGGTGCCGCCGCCGCCGACCAGTTCGATATCGGCGGCCGAACGGACCCGTGCGGGGGCGGTGCTGGCGGCGTCGCAGGCCAGCACCTGCACGTTGTCGCGATCGACGCAGGACGACTCGAGGACACCAGTGACCTCGGCGACCGCCGTCTGGAGGTCGTGGGTGCTCATCGACCCGGAGGTGTCCACGACCTCGCAGACCCGCACCACCGGTTGGCGCATGGCGGGCAGCAGCACGCCCGGTATCCGGCGACGCGCGGGGCGGCTGTAGGTGGGATAGACGTGACCGGCCTTGTTCGCGATGGCGCGGCGCAGACCCGAGCGCAGCTGCCGGTTCCACGGCACCTGCGGCGGGGCCAAGACCTGACCCGCCCAGCGCACCATCCCGGCGGGAGCACTGCCCCGGCCCCTGGTGTTGGCGGCCATCACCGCGTCGGCGACCTGGCGGCGCACGATGTCGGCGGTGACCGGATCGAGGCCTTCCGCGCCGTCCACCGGAGCCCCTTCCCAGTCGTGCGCGGGGCATCCCGCCCCGGACCCGCACGGGGGTTCGTCGCCCAGGTCGAACTGGTCGCCGCGCTCCCGGATCGCGTGGTAGTACTGTTCGGCGAGCCAGCCGGTCGGACATCCGAACGGGTCGGCCGGGGTGATCGCGCCGTCGGGCAATGCGATGCCCGCCGCGAGCAGATCCTGGTTGATCTCCGCGTCGGCGGCGTAGTTCCACAGGACCGGTGACACCGGCTGCGGTGCGATGTCGGCGGCGCGGGCCGCGTGATCGCGCAAAAGGTGACTGACCTCGTGCAACAGCACCGCGCCGCGCAACGCCGGGGGCCAGGCCCCCTCACCGACGAGCAGCACCGGGTCCATGTAGAGCCGCCAATGCTCGTCCACGGCGAAGGTGCCCAGGCCGGGGGCGGCGAGCGGAACCAGCCGGAACAGGGCGTGGAGGTAGTAGGGCATCACCTCCCCCGCCACCAGCAGCGCTTCCTCGTAGGCCTCGCGTTCGGCGGGGGTCGGCACCCGTACGGCGTCCAGGGTCATGCCACGTCCTTGCTCTGGTCGGCGAACACCTTGGCCAGCACCGGCTGGAAGGCCTTCTTCGCCTGGGCAGGGATATTGGCGCTGGGCGGGCGGGCCTTGCCCAGGGCGCGCGCCGCCGCCGCAGCAGCGGTGGTCCGCCCGGCCTGACGAGCGGCCAGCAGTGGCCCCCAGGCTTCCCGCCACGCCTCGACGGTCCCCCGTGAGGCCTCCCACGCCACGACGCCGAGCAGCACCGTGGCGACCCGGTCGTCGCGGGCGGTGGCCCAGTCGAAACAGGACGGGTCCGCCACCACCGACGCGGGATCGGGCAGGTCACGAGCGTTGCGCCAGGTCAGGAACTGCTCCCCCACGCCGGTGCCGACCAGGCCGCACACGAGGGTGTGCACGGCGGGCGTGTCGTCGGATTTCAGGTGCGGCAGCGTGCGCGCCAGCATGTCCCAGGTGCGCGCCGAGGGCCACGGGCCGCTCTTGTCTTTGGCCTGCTCGAAGCCGTTCAACAGGGTGGGGTTGGCGCGGACGAAGCCCAGCACGTCGGCTTTGGCCGCCGCGCGGGCCACGTCGGTGGCGCTCACCGCACGGGAGGGGGGCGGCGCATTCCAGTCGGTTGCCATGCCATCGAGCCATTCCTCGGTGGTCGGGGCGAAGTCCACGTGGCAGAACCGGTTCGCCATCGGCGGCTCGAGCTCGTATCCGCCAGCGGCCGATCCGGTGGGGTTGGCCCCGGCGACCATCATCACCTCCGGCGGCAACTGGAGGTCGCCGACGGTGCGGTCGAGGATCACGGTCAGCATCGCCGATTGCACGGCCGGGGGGCAGGTGGTCAATTCGTCGAAGAACGCCACGCCGCGCCCCTCCTCGGCCAGGTGGCGCGCCCATGCGCCCGGCACGAGCACGTAGTCCTCGCGCTCCTGGCGCACCAGCGGGTAGCCGCCGATATCGGCCTGGTCGCGGATGTTGCCCAGGATGATCTCGCAGGGCAGTTGGTGGTGCGCGGCGAAGCTGGTGACCACTTTGCTCTTGCCCATGCCCGGATGGCTTTTCAGCAGCGGCGGCACCCGGCCGCGCCCGCATGCGTCCACAACGGTGATCGACGTTCCCAGATCAGGCACAGCGATACCTCTTTCGGAGGGGAACGGGGTGGTCAGCCCCGCACTGAATGGATGGTTATAGCATAGTGCATTAGCCCTTTTCTTACAAGGGGTCTATACGTTCGCGGGAGCGAGTCGGAGCACGGTCGTGACGCGGTTCCGCACGGTCGCGGCCGCGGTTACCCTGAGTGCTATGACGGACCGGGAAGTTCAGCTGTCGCTGCCCGAGGAAGTGGCGCGCCGGCTCACGGCGGCGCTGACCCAGGCCGCACCGCGCCCGGCGCCGGCCACCGACCGGGATCAGGCGCTCGCACGGATCGAGCAGCTCGCCGGCGGTGCCATCGACCCCACACTGCTCGCGAAGGCCTACGAACTGCTCGGGCACGGGCCGGGCCGCGGGGCGCCGCACGCCGGCGCGGCATGAGCGAAAAGCTCCCTGGCGGTGTGTGTTTCGATCGCGCCGCCATCATCGGGTGGGCCCATCAAGCAGCGTGGCCGTTGGCCGTGGGGTTCGCGTGCGTCCAGACCGGCGATTCGATCATCGTGCCCGCCACCGCGCTGGCCGAGGCCCGCGCCTACATCCCCGCCGACCGGCGCGACGTCCTGGCTGTCCTGCTGGATCTGCCCAACACCGTCGTCGTCGATCTCGACGAGCCCGGTGGCGTGGCCGTCGGCGCGGTACTGGCCGCGGCGGAGGAGCCTCGGGCCGCGCTGCTGTCGGCCGCGCAGGTCGTGGTGGCCGCGGTCGGTCGCGACTACCCCTGCCTGACCGACCGGGGAGACCGGCTGCGGGAACTGGATCCGCGTCTCGTGGTCGACGAGCTCCCCTGATCCCGCCCCGCTCTCACCGGTGGAACACCGGCCACACCACGGACGGCAGATACAGCATGATCAGCGTCTGCTCGAGGGTCGGCTCCACGACCAGCGGCCTGATCCACGGGGCCGCTCGCACGGTCAGCCGGATGCGCGGACCACGCGGCCCGCGGCGGACCACCAGGTCCAGGCTGCGGTTGTAGGCCGGGGAATCCCAGCGCTCCCGCTCCGCGGGTGACACGAGCCGGTGCTCGGTGTAGCGCAGGACCAGGCGAGGCCACCGGGCGACGATCACCCAGTCCCCCGCCTGCGCCGCGTCGGCCACGGCAGCCCGGAGCTGCTGCGCGGCAGTGGGATTCGTTGTCATGCCTCACTCCTGACTCCCAGGGATGCCGAGGACGGCGGGGGGTCGTCCTACGACACGGCCGGGGTCGTGTCGCCGTGTGCGCTGCAGGTGTTGGTGGGGAGTCCGTGCCACTCGTCTCCGCAGGACCGGCACCTCGGATACGCGGCGCCGGGTCGGAAGCCGCGGTCCAGCGTGGCCTCGATGAAATCAGCGATGGTGTCGCCGGACTTCGCCAGCGGCGCCCCGGCGAGCTCGACCGAATCGGAGGGCGTGAACCGAAGCCGCGAGAGCAGCAGTTCGGGTTCGGCGAGGCGCGCGTGGATCTCGATGGGCACACTGCGGTCGGGGTGCGTGGGCAGGTCGGGGGTGGCCGCCTCGGGCGTCCAGGATTTGCCGAGACTCGCGGCCACGAGCTGATGGCGGCGACTGAGCCTGCGCCACAGGGGATGTCGGTACTCGTACTCGGACAGGAGTACCTGAGCGACGGTGACCGCGTCGTGTTCGGTGGCGGCACCTTTGGCGTGGACCGCGCACAGGGCGTGCAGGGATGTCCACAGTGGGTGACCGTCGGTGCGGACATCGGGCACAGCCCGCGCCCAGTCGTCGACCTGCTCGGCGAGCACGTGCATCGGGCTGCGGATGGCGGGCAGGGCGAGCACCGGGCGGTCCGGGGTCGGGCGGTGGCCGACCGCACGGAGAAGTCGGTGGAAGATCCCGGTCATGCAGCCTCCTTGATCGAGGGATCGGGCAGCGAATCCAAGAACGCGAGAGCGCGCCTGGTCGCAGCGATCGCGGTCGCGATTCCGACCTGTTTGTCGTGGTGTTCGACCACCGCGGCGCGGCGCGCGGCCGCGCGTTCCGGCGCTTCTGGATCGGTGAGGGTGTCGGCGCACACGACGAGCACGTCGGTGCCCAGGCCCCAGAGCATGGCGTTGACCGCAGCCAGGGCGCTGGCCAGGCGATCACGTTCCTGCAGTACCCACCTGTAGGCGGCGGGGTCGCCTCCAAGATCGCGAATGTGCTGCGCGGCGGAGCGGAACAAGCCGCCGGTGCCACCGGCCGGTTCGTTGAAACGGGTTCCCGGGTCGGGCAGTTCGGATCCGAACACCATCCTGGCCATCACGTCGGCGACGTCGGTGGGTGTGTGGTACTCCCCCATTCCTTGGCGGGCACCGTGGGAGCGCATCTGGGTGAGCACGGCGCCCAGGACGTCGACACTGGAACGCAGGTCGGGGTCGTGGTAGCCGGTCAACGTCGTCAGACCCGCATTGAGGACGGCCATCGCCACGCCGCGGACACCGCTCATCAGTTCGGTGTCGAGATCATCGGTGTCCAGCCATTCGTGCAGGGTGAGAGCCTCGTCCACCAGGTAGGGCTGATCCAGCCAGGCACGGGTCCAGATCTCCCGCAGGAACGCGGCGAGGTCGGTGTCGCTCAGCTTTCCGATCTTGCGGGCCATGTCCTTACCGTTCTCTCCGTCGAGCGGCTGGACGAGGGCGAGGGCAGCGACGGTGCCCAGGGCGATAGTGATGTTGTTGCTGAAGCTGCACCGATGCCAGGTCGTGGCGGTGGCTTCGGCGATGCGTTGGGCTGTGTCGATCGCGGAACGGGACATGGGCACGCGCCTTTGCGTGGGGAGCGAGGTGGTCAGCCCCGCTCAAGGAATGGACATCTCTAAGCATAGTGCCCTTTACACTTTGCTGCATGTATGCCATCCGTGTGTGTCCGGTCTGCGCGCGGCCGGCCATGTCAGCCGGCCTGTTGCCGTCCGGGGCCGGCGTGGCCGGCCCGCGGGTAGGGCGTGAACAGCCGGCCGTCGACGCTGGTGTGGACGGGCATGCCCAGGTCACGGGCCAATCCGACGGCGCGTCCGGCATCCGGGTCGTTGTTCCACCCTGGGGCCAGCACAAGGGCGGTGCAGTCGAGCAGGGCGTCGATCTGGGCGCGGACACAGATCTGGTGGCCCACTCCCGTGTGATCGCGCAGGAATTCCTGCGGCTCGGTCACGCAGGCCCCGTGGGCGCGCAACGCTGCCGCGATGAGGGCGGTGCGCGGGTCGGTGACGGGGCCGGCGAGGAAGTACCGGTCGGCGCGCTCGGATGGCGGAGGGGTGGAGGCCGGGGTCGGGGGGTGGGGCATGGTGGTCATCTCCTGCCGTGCTCGCCGGTGTCGGTCGCTGCCGCGGCGGCGAGGAGGCGTTTCTTGAGTTCGCCACGAGGGTCGCCGTTCGGCAGCAGGGAGGTGTCGATGACGTTCGGCTGGGATTCGTAGGGACGCAGCCCGTTGCGGATGAGCTCGTACTGCGCGGGATGGGCGGCGGCCAGCCGCAGGCCGGCCTGTTTCTTGGCCTGGGCGTAGGCGATGCGGCGAGGATCGTCGAGCTGGCGTTCCTCGATCTCGGCGACGGCCTCGCGCACCAGGTTCAGGCATTCGAGACGTCGTTGGTTCATCGCGGCCAGGTAGCGGCGCGCGGCGAAGATCTCCTCCGCTTGAGCGGGCGTGGCCGTGCGCAGGCACTTCGGGGCCGGGCCCAGGTCGTAGGGCCCGCGCGCGTGTGCCTGCCTGAACCGGGCCTGCGCGAGCGACTGCAGAGCGGCGTGCCAGCGCCGCAGCACCAGCGGGTGGGCGAATTCCTCGTTGGGCGTGTCCTGGTCCTGGGCATCCTGGGCGACGAGCTGGCGGAAGCGGCCGTCGGAGACCTGCAGCAGCCGCTGCACCTCGGGGGTGACCGGGTCGTCGATCCAGCGGTCGGTGCAGCCCTGCTCGATGAAGTCGAACGCGTCACGGCAACGCCGGGGACGCGCCGGGTCGACACCGCGCGCGACCAGCACCTGGCGCAGCAGGGCGTTGTACTCGCGCGGGTGCAGTTCGGTGAGCCATTTGCGCGCGGTGGCGCGGGCGTCGGACGCGATCCTGACCGGCAGAGTGCGCGCTGCGGCCTCCCGGCGATAGGCGCCGATCAGGATGCGGGACTCGTTGAGCCGCACCCGCACGGCATGCAGGTGGGCCACGGTTTCGGCATGGCGCGGGTCCTGCTCGTAGTCTCTGCGCTCGGCGGTCACCTGCAGCTCGGCTTCCTGCCACAGCAGCGCGTCGTTCCAGTCGAGGTGCCGGTCGGGGGTTCGCAGCATCCGGGCGGCGCGTTTGGGCAGCGTTCCCAGGGCGTCGGCGAGGGCGATGGTCGTGCGGGCGCGGAAGCTGCCGGCGAAGAGTCGCTCCAGTTCAGTGGCCGACTTGCGCGGTGCCTCGGTCACACTCAGAGCGTTTCCGCGGCCGCGGCCGCGGCCGCTGTCGCGGCGGCCCGCCGTCGTGGGCGGCGCGGTGCGGGCCGGTGGGGAGGTCATCGATCCGTCCCGCCGCGTACTCGGTCGATGAGCTCGGCCAGCGCCACTTCGTAGGGGGTGTAGTGGCAGAACACGGTGTGCTGGGCCGTGGCCGGGTGATACTGCAGCACGGTGGCCGAGCCGCCGCTGCGGCTGACGAGCTTCGCCAGGTGCAGCGCCATGCCCAGCGTCTTGATGGGTTGGCGGGCCTTGATCGGACGCCGGTAGTCCTTGACCGGGATGTCCGGGCAGTTCACCGGATCCGGGAAGGTCCACGTGCCGTCGTGGCGGATTTCGACCACCCACGGCAGCTTCTTTGCTGACATGTCGACCACACCTCCTCTGGGGACCCGGTCCGGGCGGGATGCCGGGCGAACTGGTCTTGATGCGGTGGAACGTAGAAGACCGACCGGACATCGTCGCTGTCCCAGTTCCCGTCTGAGTGATCACTCCCGGTCCGCGGCACCCGGATTCGCGACAGGTTCGCTCCAGCTATTGAACCTTCAGGTTATAGGCCCTATGCTTTAAGTGTCCAATCCACGTGCGGGGCTGACCACTTCGCACCACAACTCGCCGGTGGCACCCAGCACACCCTCGAACGGCTACCGCCGTGCGTGGTCCTGGGTGCCACCGGCTCAGGAGGTGAAGAGCATGGCGAAGACCGTCATTGCCGTCCGGGAGCAGATCTCGCTGGACGTTCTGCTGGTCCGCTCGACGGACCCGGATTTCCGGATGGCCGCGTGCCGTGGCGAGGATCCCGAGGAGTGGTTCCCGTTTCCCAGCGTCGACTTCTCCTATGCCCGTCAGGTCTGCTTCGGGTGCCCGCTGATGGACGCCTGCCGCCGGTGGGCCGCGCAGACCGGACAGAGCGGCGTCTGGGGCGCGGTCGAGTTCGCGCAGGGCAAGATCGTGCGCGACCAGTGGGGGCGGCCCGTCGTCGCCAAGCCCGCGCGCGCCTGAACCGAGCCGGCCGCCCGGGTCGACCGGTCTTCGGGCCCCGAATCAGAGGGTCGGTTCGGCGCCCACGGTCATGGCGCGGTCGACGATGTCGTGCACCGATCGGCTGATGTGGCCGCATCGTTCACACCGGCCCGGCAAGGGCTGGCCGACGAGGGCCAGAAAGTGCGGCTGGCACAGCAGCTGCTCGAGATCGGTGCCGGTGCAGCAGTCGCGCGAGACCACCGCCCAGCGGGCCGTTCGCACGAAGCCGATCGCGCCGGCGCGCCGCTCCAGATCGCAATGCCCGCACGCCGGCATCAGATTCTCGGCGCCGGCGCGCGCGGGCGCCTGATCGCCGTGTCCGCCGTTCATCGGGTCGCACACCTCCCGCCGGTCGTCGGAGCGCCGCGGGCCGGCCCTCGGGTTCGGATCGATTCCGGCGGCGTCATGGTCGCTGTCCACGGTATCTCCGCTGATCATGCCCGGCGGTGCCGGCGGCGCCGCGACCCGCCGGGCGGCCTGCGCCTTCCCTCCCCCGTACACGCATTTGGACGATAATGCAATACGCATTATCGTATGTGTACGCATCAACCGCCCGGAGGAAAGGCCCTACCGTGACCGCATTCGATGTCGACGCAGCCCGGGAACGGCTGCGCCAGCGGGAGGTGACTCCCGAGCGCGCCGAGGAACTGCTGGCCAAGAAGCACCTCACCGCCACCGAGGTCGCCGAGATCCGCGGCGTGTCCTCGCGGAAGGTCGCGCGGCAGACGCTGCGCAACTGGGGTGTGGAGGCCATCGGCCGCGGCGCCGGCCTCAAGGGCAGCGAGTCGATCTACGAGGCCGACAAGGTGTGGGCGGCGATTCTCGCGCACCCGCTGGGCAAGGCGTGGCGAACCGGGAAGACCGGGCTGCTGGGCGGACCGCGGCAGCCGCGCAAGATGACCCCCGAGGTCGTCGCCAAGGCGGTCGAGATCTGGAATACGTCCCCGCAGGACCTCGGGCAGTCCTTCAAGGCCTGGACCTACCCCAAGCTCACCACCTACCTCAACGAGCAGGGGATCACCGACGCCGGCGTCGTCGCGGTCCGGCGCACGGTCGGCGCGGCCCTCGAGAAGGCCGGCGCAACCAGGTAGTCCGCCGGTGCGCTGGATCGGCGATCAGGGTCTGCTCCCCCGCGGCACGGTCTTCATGACGGACCGCGTGATGGCGGGATGCACGGTGAGCGCGGCACCACGGCGGTAGAGCGCTGCCGGTCGGCCGCCGTGACGGGTGGTCTGCCGGCCTGTCGGCACCAGAACCCCCGGGCTGTTGGTGATCTTGCGGTTGAAGTTGCGCTGATCCAACGGCTCACCCCAGATTGCCTCGTACACCTTGCGCAGCTCGGTGATGGTGAACTCCGGCGGGCAGAACCAGGTGGCCAGCGTCGTGTGTTCCAACCGGTTTCTCGCCTGCTCCACGGCGTCGGCGACGATCCGGTTGTGGTCGAAGGCGAGCATCGTGTCCCCGTCGAGGATGGACTGGACGGGGATCCACATGGCCGCTCGCGCGTCGTCACCCGCGGTGGGTTCCGCGGCGCCGGGCACGAACGCCAGATAGCAGACCGTCACCGTCCGCCGGCGCGGATCGCGATGCGGGGCACCGTAGGTGCGGATCTGCTCCAGATGCGCGCGGTCGATGCTCAGGCCGGTTTCCTGTTCCAACTCCCGCGCGGCGGCGACGTCCAGATCCTCACCGTCCTCCAGGTGGCCGCCGGGCAGCGCCAGCCAGCCGGGCCAGGGTTCCTTGCCGCGTTCCACCAGCAGGATCTGCAGGGTGTCCTCGCGCACCGTGAACACGGTCAGGTCGACGGTGAGGGCGACCAGTACTCGGGCGCTCATGCGACATCCCCGCTCTGCTGCAGCCTCCGGTGGTCGATCCCCCGAGACTTTTACGTCCAACTGACATTTAAAAGGTAGGGCCCCTCTGGTCTATTGTCAATATGACGTAAACAGCGTTCGGGCGAACCTTTCGCGCAGCGAACAGCTTTCGGGCGCGGCGCCGAGGTGCCCGGCCGAAGGAGACCCACCGGCCCGGCACCGGGGCAGACCCCGTCTGGAGCGGGGGTGAGAGCCCGGCGGTGATCCCGGGGTGCAGGGTCCGATGGCCGCTAGCGCGGTCTCCGGTGACGGAGCGTGCGAGGCGGGCGCCTTCCTCCCGGTCGACGCCGCGGATCCCGGGCCGCGAACTGGCCTCGGGGCTGCCCGTGGGAAGCCGGCGCGGCGGCTGGCCGGGAGGTCCCGACAGCACGGCACGGATCTGACGGTTGGGCCACCGGCGGGCGCGACCGTGGCGACGGGCACGCTGCCCCGAGCGCAGCACGGTCGACCGCGTCGACGGGCACCTCCGATGCGCCGGTGCGCCGAGGGTCGCATCCGGGCCCGGCCGCGCGGTCTCGCCTTCCGTGTCGCCGACCGAGGTGCTCGTGACATGAGCCGCCGGGGCGCTGGGCTCCGTGCCGGCGGGCGGCCGGGAGGTCTCAGTGCCCGGCTGATCGATTCGCGTCCGGTTCCGCCGGCGGGTCAGGCGACGCTCGGCGGCGGCCCGTGTGCCGCCGAGAACGTCGGCGAGATGGTCGGCGGTCCAGTGGTCGCGGACAGCCAGGTCGAGGATGACGTCGATCTCGGCGGGCAACAGGGTGACGGTGTGGTCCAGGCCGAGGCGGCGGTGGATGGCGACGGGGTCGATGCCCTGGCGGACCTGCGGGTAGTGCGGTCGCCCGCGCGGATCGTCGATCTCGTCCTCGTCCCAGGCCAGCGGGGTGGCGTAGCCGAGGTCGCGGGCGGTGTCGCGCAGTGCCGGGTCGGGACCGGGGGTCATGGCGAGCGCGTCGAAGGCTCGGGCGATGCCGTGCCAGACCGCGGCGGGGATCTGACGGTCTTCGGTGAGGTCGGCCAGCAGCGCCGGGAGCGCGTCGATGACCTCGGTGTCGCAGTGGTCGGCGAGGGCGGTCGGGTGCCAGCCCATGGCGAGTAGTGCCCGGACTCGGCGTTGGGCACCGAGCGCGGGTCCGTGCGGCGCGCCGGGCAGGGGGCCGTAGCCGACGGCCATGATGCGGGCGGCGACTTCGGCGTCGACGCCGGTGCGCTCGTGGCGGGCCACCACACGGACGACCTCGAGGGGCAGGTCCGCGGCGGCCGCGATGTCGGCGATGGTGCGTCCGAGCCGTTGCTGGGCGGCCAGATATCCGCGAGGTTCGGTGACCGGCACGGTGTCGGGACCGTCCCGGCGAACGTGTCGACCGTCGAAGGTGGTCCAGCGCGATCCCGTGCCCAGGGGGCGGGCGGGACGGCGGGCGGGAGACGGCGGAGAGGAGGTGGACCCTGCGCAGGCCAGACTGGGGCCCAGCCCAGCGGCCTGCGCAGGTGGGGTCCGGAGACCGGACCCGACCGGCGTATGCGGCCGGGGAACCACCCCCAGCGGTGCATCGACCGGCTCCGAGTGGGTAAGTGTAGCGGATCGGGTGAATCCGGGTGCACGGCAGGAGGATTGACTGCGGCCGTCGAGTTTTGGGGTGCGCGCAACACACGTCGGCATGGGACGCTCGCGTTCTGTTCGGCAATGCGATTGGTCAGATCGCACTTGTGTGGATGTCCCGGATGATAGCGCCGAGCAAGGGGGTTCGGCCAAACCTCGCCGTCGCGGGGCGCTCATGACTGGTCCCCGGTGGTCAGCCGGCGTTGCAGCCACCGCTGGTAGCGGTGCCACGCCAGGGAGGTCAGGCCCGCGAGGGCGGCAGCGAGGGCCAGGCCGAGCAGGATCAGTCGGCGGGTGTCGAATCCGGCGACGTCGCCGGGCAGCGTCCAGACCGGGTGTGCGCCGGCGGCGACCAGGACGTGGTGGTCGGCCAGCCATGCCACGGCGATGTCGCGCCAGGCCGGGATGGTGAGCAGGATCCCCGGCACCGCCAGGGCGGCACCGATGACGAGCAGGAACAGGTCGTCGTCGGACATGGTGGTCGCCGGGCCGGAGCGGCCGGACCCGGGGTGGGGGCGGGAGGTGTCGGGCATGGTGTCCTCGCTTCGTTGAGAGGTCAGGCGGATTCCAGGGGCCGGCGCACGAGCACCTCCCCGTCCTCGGGCACGACGATCTGGTGCTCGCTGTCGTCGTCGGTTCGGTAGGTGATGGCGATGAGGCCGGCGTCCTCGGCGGCGAGAAGGTCCGGGCCGGGTTCTCCGGTGACGACGGCCCAGTCGTCGAGGTCCTCGAGGAAGATCAGGTCACCGATCTCGACATCCATCGGGGCGGAGGGTTCGGCGTCGTCGTAGGTGTCCGGCCAATCCCCGACGCCGGGGATGTCGTGGTCCTCGGCGTCCGGGGCCGTATCCGCGAGGTCGGGAACCAGGCGCAGCGGGGCGCGCCGGGAGGTGGCGGCGGCCGCGGCGTCGAGCAGGTCGCTCATGCTGCGTCGCGGCGGTGCGGCAGGGGGTGAGTCGGGTGGCTGGCTGTCGGGGGTGTCCCCGCCGGGTTGGGCGAGGAAGTGTTGCAGTCCCAGCAGCGGGGCATCGGGCGCGCCGTCGGCGCGGGCGGCGGCGAGCTGTTCGCGGCGGCGCACCGGATCGTGGTCGGGGTAGTCGGCGGCGCGACCCCACCGTGCTTCCACCGTTTTGCGGAAGGTGGAGACGGCGGCGCGTTGGCGGGGCTGGGGGGCGGCGTCGGTGCCCGGTTCGGCGGTGGCGGTTTCGTTGTCGGGGTCGAGCAGCACCAGCCGGTCGTGAACGGGGTGGGCGGGCCGCAGTCGTTGCAGGACCGCGTGCCCGGGGCTGGTTGTGGGTGTGCGGCGGGGGTCGGGGGTGTAGAAGCACTGGACCTCGACCACCTCGCCGCTCTCGGTGACCGCGGTGGCGCGCCCGCGCAGGCCCCGCGGGATGGAGGTTCCGGTGGCGGGGTTGTTCCAGAGCATGATTGCGCCCTGCGGGCTGAGTGGTCCGAGGGAGACGCGCATGCGCAGCGAGTCACGGGTGTCACCGCGGCCGCGGCCACCGAAAAAGTCCGCATCCGGGCGCTGTGTGGAAACGAGCAGGTGGATGCGGGCCGAGCGGCCCTTGCGGACCAGAGAGGCGATTTCGAGCAGAGTGCGGGGCTGGCTGGGATCGCCTTTGACCCGGATGAGCGAGTACCAGGCCTCGAGATTGGCCTTGAAGTCCGCGAACTCGTCGACGACGACCAACAAGGGGACGAAGTCGGCTTCGTCGGCGCCGTCCTCGATCGCCTGATACCGCAGTTCCATCTCCTGCCAGGCACGGTGGATCACCGCGGCCTGGTGCTCGGTGCGGGAGGCGACGACCTGGATGTTGGGCCAGTCCCGGAAACCCAGGAACTCCGTGCCCTTGCCGTCGACGACCCAGACCATCCAGTCCAGGAGCGCGGCCGCGGTCACCACGGTGTGCACCGCGGCGGTTTTGCCGGTGCCGGTCGCGCCGATCAGGATCATGTGCGGGTCGATGACCGGGCGCCAGCGCAGCGCGCGTCCGTCTTCGTCGCGGGCGAAGGCGATGGCGACGTCTTCGTAGTCCGTGCCGGGGTCGGGGACGGTGTCGTGCCAGATCACCGTCGGGAACGCCGGCCGCTGTTCGAAGACGACTTCGTCGGATTCCAGGTCCCAGCGGGCGCGCCAGCGACCGGGAAGCACCGCCGAGACGGTGCGTTCGACACGCGCGCGGTAGCCCGACGGAGCGAAGCGGGCGCCGTCGTCGTGGCGGGCGGTGAGCCTGATGACCGCGCCCGCAGGGTCGAGATCGGTGCCGGTGACGGTGGCGGTGGGGCCGAGGATGCGCAGCACCAGCCGTTTGGCGCGGGCGACCGGTTCGGGATCCGGGAGCGCGGCGAGGGATTCGTCGAGAATGAAGGAGAGACGGCAGCGGCGGCGGTTATGCCGCTCGAGCCGGTAGGTGCCCCATGGTTGCCCGGACACGATTTCGGTGATGCGGGTCAGCCATTCGGGGTCCAGCGCCAAGCCGGCGTTGGTGTAGCGCACCACAAGCCGGGACGGGCGGCCGGGTTCACGACCGCGGGCCCGCCAGGTGTGGGCCCACAGCACCGCGCGGGTGGCCGGCATGCCCATCGCCGCGCACAGTTGTTCGGCGCAGCGGTCGGTGTCCTGGTGGCGTGTCTGCCAGCGGTGGCCTTCGACGGCGGCGGCGGCCGCGGCGAGCACGAGGGCGGTGGTGGCTGCCGAAGTCACCCACCGATCCATGCCCAGCAACGGTGCCGCGACCGGCACGCCGGTGGCGGTGGCCAGCAGCAGCGCGCTGTTGCGCAGCCAGGGCCGGGTGCGGTGCGGCAGTGGTGCGGTGCGCCCGTAGGTCGGGCGGGTCATCCGCACGGTGGGGCTCGGCGTGGTCACGGCCGCTGCCTCGTCCGCGGGCCTCGCGGTTGCGTCGCCGGCTCGGCCACGGTGCCGCAGACGGCGGCTGCGGAAGGCCGGCGGCGCGGCTGGGATGTGCTCACTTCGAGGGTCCCTTCCGCCCGGGCGGCGCACCCGGGGTGGGTGGCCTGTGACGGAAGAGAGGTGCGCGCGGTCAGTTCATGTGACAGCGCGAATTCGGGGGATCGCCGGTTTCTCGACGAGGGCGGTCTTACACACGCAGAACACTCGCCTTACATGGGCCTGACAGGTGCCGAACACTCACCGTTCATTGGCCGAACACTCGCCGGTGTGTCGGCGCACGACCGTCCGCCGGATGGAGTTACGCTTCGGGACTGAATCCACGACTCCGAGGACCGAAGCGTAAATCCACCGCCGCCGGTGTCCATATCCCCGCGGTTCACGGTTCCCGAAGCTCCGCCACACACTCGCCGTACGGGTGCCGTGCACCCGGCGAACAGTGGCCGACCGTGTGTCGAACACGCGTCTTACACCCTCCTACACCCCTGGGTCTCGCACATCCCTCCTGCTGACTACTCGGTGGCTGGCACGGGCGGGAGGGGCGGGAGCGTTCGGCACGGGCGAACACCTCGCGCAGGCCCGCCTCGAGGTCCAGCCGGCGCTCGAGCAGCTCGCGCACGGCGTGGGAGGGTGGCTCGTCGGCGCCGATGGGCCACATGTGGTCCTTATGGGATGCCGGGGTGCAGTCGGTCATTGGGAGGCTCCGTTCCGGTTGATCGGCCGAGGGGTTCTGCCCTCGGAGGTAAGAGGTCCAGAACCGTGCGTTCGTGCACTTATCAGCGGAAAAAGGACATCCCCGGAGAGCGGGAGGGCTGTCAGTAGCGGGTTCGCATCGGCACGACCGTGGTGACCCGCCATTCTTGGGCAACCTTTTCGGCGCGGATGGCGAGGGCGAGCCCGTTGGCGTAGACGGCCTCCGCGTCGGCCACCGACGGGCCGCTTGCGTGGATCCGCACGGTGGTGAGGGTGGCGGCCGGGAGGCGATTCCAGTCGGTGCTGCGGAGTGCGTCGGCCAGATGCGGGCTGGCCCATCGGCGCGCCCGCGTCCACCAGTCCTCCGGTCCGGTGCCCGGGACCGCGAAGTCGGTAGCGAAGCCGCGGATCGCGCTGATTGCCTGGTCATTGCTTGCGGACGTGCCGGGTTCGCTGTCGGTGCCCATATGGCCGTGCGGGGCGGGTGCGGCCGGTGGGGCCGGGGATGGTGTGGCCGCGGTCGGCGGTGCTGGCTGGTCGGCGGGAGTGCCGCAGTAGTGCAGGCTGGCGTAGACCGTGCCCGCGAGGGCGGCGGCGAGCAGCGTGGTCCATATGCGGCGGCGCGACGGCGGAGGGTCAGCGGCGGGGGTGTCCATATGCGGTTCGGGGACGGTCATGGGCGCAGTCCCTTGGCGGTCAGGTAGGGCCGCGGGTCGACCGAGTGGCCGTTGACCCGCACTTCGTAGTGCAGGTGGGGGCCGGTGGAGTGGCCGGTGCTGCCGACCGCACCGATCATGTCACCGGCGGTGACGTGGTCGCCGACGCGGACGGTGATGGCGCCGACGTTTTGGTGGGCGTAGAGGGTTTCGACGGTGTGGTCGTCGGACACGATGCGGACGCATTCGCCGTAGCCGTCCCCGAGGTCGCTGGCGACGGTGACCGTGCCGCCGGTGACTGCGTAGATCGGGGTTCCCGGGTCGGCGGCGAAGTCCGTGCCGGCGTGGAAGGTGCCGTCGCGGGGCCCGTATTCGGAACTGATGACGTACCGGCCGGGATCGAGGGGGAGGCGGGCGGTGCCGTCACCGGCGGTGGACACGGTGGTTCCGGCGGCGTCGCCGTAGACGCTGACGTGCACGTGGTCACGGTGGGCGGCGGTGTCGGAGTCCTCGCCGTTCGGGTGGACGTAGTCGCTCCACTGTCCGGGCTGGCCCATGCCGGGGCGCTGCCAGATCCGCCCCCACCAGATCACGTATTTCACGCCGAGGTCGTCGGCGTGCGCGGTGACCCAGGCCGCGATGGCGTCGCCGTCGGCCCGGTCGCGGGTCATGGCGTCGACCGCGCGGCCTTCCTGATGGTCGCGGTCCGTGCCGGCGGGCCGCTCCCCCACGGTGACCCAGCGGTGGGCGCCGAACTGCTGGCCGAGGCAACGCAGGACCCGCAGCGCGTCCGGGGTCAGACCCTGCTCGGCGGCCTCTCCTGTGGCGGGGCAGGTCATCGCGGCCCCGGTGCCGCACACGATCGTCGCGGCCGGGTCGACGGCACCGGCCGGTGCGGCGGTGGCGCTGCCGGGCAAGGGGGGCGCGCCGGCGGCGGCACCCTGGTTGGCGGCGAACAGGGCTCGGGCGAGAGGTTCGTCGTCGGCGTAGGCGTCGGGGTAGGCCGAGCCCTGCACGGTCTGGGCGGCGACGGTGACCGCCATGGCCTGCCAGCCCTCGACCTTTTCCAGTGCCTGATAGAACTTCAGGGCGGCGACCTGCGGATCCATCAGTTCCTCGAGGCTGCCCCACCACGGGTACTGCTGCTGCATGAAATTCACCGAGCCGTGGTCGGAACCGACTCCGTCGTGGGGGAACTGCAGGGATCGGTCGACGTCTCGCTGGTCGTCGCGCAGACGGGGATCGGATCCGTCGTTGGCGAGCATCCGGAATCCGGATTCCTGCCCCGCGACAGCCAACGCGACCACGATCGCCTGTTCGGGCAGCCCCAGTTGTTCGCCGACCGCGATGATCGTGCGCACGTTGCGCAACTGGGCTTCGGCGAGCACGGCGGGGTCGGTGGGCGCTGCGGCGGCACCGGCGGGCAGGGCCGTACCTCCGCAGCCGGCGGTGTCGAACGCCGAACCGGTGACGCTCACGACCACCAGGACCGGGATCAACAGCAGGAAGGCGGCCATCGCGGCCCCGAGCGCGAGCAGGGCGGCGAGGACGCGCCGGCTGGTCACGGCCGGGGCGCCCGCGGCGGGGGCGCCGTACGCGTCGAGGAGGCCATTCTGGTCGGGGTGCGAGCAGCCGGCGCGGTGGCGGCGGTGCCGCGGGCGGGGACCCACAGTCCGCTGGGGACACGCTGGCGGTAGTCCCCGCGCGCGGATGTCGCGGGCGCAGCGGGCCGCGCGGGCTCTGTGGCCGGGGCCGCGGCGGGGCGGTGCAGGCCGGGCGTGACGGGCATGGCGACACCGACCCGTCGTTTGATGCCGGGTTTGTAGACGTCCTCGGGCCGCGGGCGGCGCGGTTTCGCCGCGGCGGGTGAGCCGACGGCGACTGGCGGCGCGGTGGTGGAACGGCTGCCGGTGGAGGTGGAGGAAGTGGGCGGAGTCGGCGGGGGCGGGGTGGCGGATTTGGTGCCGGCGGCGGCCATGACCGCCGCGCCTCCGGCGGCTTTGGTGGCCACCCACGCCGCCGCGGACGCACCGCCGGTGGCGACGCTGGTGACGGTGGCGGCCAGGGAACCGACCCCGGCCATGGCCGAGGCCTTCTGCCCGGCGGCGTAGCGCTGGATTCCGCCGGCGGCGCGGCTGCCCATCCGGATCGCCTGTCCGCTCATCTGCGCGGTGTAGTACGCGGCTTGCAGCGCGTTCGCGTGCGGGACCGGCCGCTGGATGTGGGTGGGTGCCGCGCCGGGGCGGGTGGCCATCTTCGTGGCGAGGGTGTCGGCGTAGGCGCGGATCGTGCGGACGCCGCGGCGGAACAGGATCAGGCCCGCCACCAGCACGATGTCGACGATGAACACCTTTTTGAACAGGTTGTCGGAGCCGGTGCTGAAGAAGTCCCGGATCACGAGCATGTAGCCGGCCACGAACACGACCGCGAACACGAGCGACACCAGCGCCATCGCCAGGTTGGCGGCGGTTTTGAGCAGCATGCCGCGGGGGGCTCCGGGCGCGATGCCGAGCAGCAGCCCCGGAATGGCCTTGATCGACTGGTACAGGGCCGCGCACACCGCGGCCAAAACGGTGAAGGCCAGGCACCAGCCGAAGCACATGAGCACCAGGCCGCCGATGATCAGCGCGCCCGCGGCGGCGACCTGGGTGGCGTTGGGGTCGTCGGCGTAGGCCTTCATCGACCCGCCATTGCTGTCCCACCAGTTGTCGCCGCCGCCCTCGCACGACCGGATGTTGTCTTTGAGGGTGTCGCGGGTGTTGCCTTTGACCTTGTCGAACCCGCGATCCCAGGCCTCGATACAGGCCTGCCCTTCGGGGCCGAGATCGTCGATGATCTGCCCGAAGTTGATCAGCTGGGCGGGTCGGCGCAGCAGGGTGTCGGCCAGCGAGGTGGACAGGTCGTCGAGCAGCTGGTCGGGATCGGCGGTGGTGTTGCCCGAATGGGTCAGTCCCGCCGCCAGTTCCAGGCCGATGTCACGGGCGGAGATGATGAGCCCGTCGGGGCCGGCGACCCGGTCGACCGGGTCGGAGAGCATGCTCACGGCGAGGGTGGCGATCAGGCAGGACGCGGCGATCTCGTAGATGCCCGTCGACCAGCGCCCGCGCAGCATCCAGCAGCCCGCCACCAGCGCCGCGGCCGTGAGCAGGACCCCGGTGAGGTTCAGTTGCCCGGTCATCGCGGTGATCGAGGCGCCGATGCTGCGGGCGGGCTCGACGAGCTGTGCGAGCCATTCGAACCGCAGCGCGTAGGTCAGGATCCAGATGGTGGAGGCGGCCAGTGCCCGGTAGATCTCCCACTCGATCTCGATGAAGACCGCGAAAACCGCCTTCCACGGATGGCGCGCGTTGCCGTGGTCGAGGCTCATGAAGTACGACCACACGCTGATGCCGTGGCTGTCCTTGACCTCCATCCAGGAGAAGACCGCGTTCTCGGGCACGCCGCCGGTGGCGGTCCCGGCGGGTTGGGCGTGTGCGGGCGCGGTGGCCAGCACGGCCAGCAGGCCAGCGAGGTGGTAGAGCGCGACCACGCGCACCAGGCCGCGACGCCACCGCGAGGCCCACACCCACCTCGACACCCTCCGGAGGGGCCGAAAAGCGCTCAGCAGCCGTTCTGGAGGCCGGTACGGGCCTTTCACGATCAACTCTGTGATCGTGGCGACGACGTGGTGGAGGCGGTTCACGACGGCACCGGCTCACGACGAGCCCGGCGGTGGCCGGTGGGCGTGGTCATGACCGCGGCGCGGCGGGCGGGACTGCTGGGAGGCAGCACCTTGATTCGCGCGATGTTGCCGAACGCGTCGCGCATGTAGCCCTCGCCGCGGCGATGTGGTTCGACGTATTCGCGGCCGGTGGCCGGGTCCTTGCCCGTGGCCGGGGAGGTTTCCTCCACCAGTTCCTTGAGCAGGGCCGGATCGTCGGGATCCAGGCCGACGAACGCGAGAGATTTCCGGGCCAGACGCGGATCCTTCTGCCGCATCGTGATCTTGGTGGGGATCAGGCCGCGCAACGTCTCCGAGCCCATGCCCTCGTCGGGGTCCTGACTGCCCAGCAGGATGTAGGCGGATTCCTTGCGGCCCTCGCGGACGAATTCGACCGCGACGTCGAGGCCTTCCTCCGCCCTTGTGAGGCGATGGCATTCGTCGAGGGCGAACAGGCATGGCTGCGACGGGTCGGAGAAGCACAGTTCCCGCGCGTAGTAGGCGATCAGCGCGTACGTGGCGCGCCCGACCCGCTTCTCCAACGGCAGTTCCTTGAACAGGTGCGGTGCGGAGACCTGCGCCTGGGTGGGCAGTTGGACCAGGTGGGTGCGGAACACGATGGCCGGCGACTCGGGTGACAGCGCCGGCAGGTTCGGGGAGAAGATGCTGGCCGCGTACGACTTGTCGCTGTAGACGCCGAGCTTGGCGCCCAGTTTCGCGGCCAGCGGGTCCGCTGCGGCGCCGGCCAGATGCTCGATCAGTTCGTGCAGGCCGCCGTCGAGCAGGCCGTGTTCGGCGCGGTAGCCCGGATCGAGCACCCGGGTCAACAGCAGCCCGAAGTCGTCGTCGGGCTGGATCTGCAGCAGCGGCATGAGCAGGCTGGCGGCGACCTCGGCGCCACGGCGCGGCTCGAACACCCGCAGCGGGTCGATCGAGTACCGCGGGTCGCCGGGGTCGACGATGGTGGCGTCGGTGACGGTGTTGGCCCAGGCCGCGTACTCGCCGAGCTGGGTGTGGTCGACCACGACGACCCGGCCGCCGCGGTCGACGAAGTGCCCGCACATGGACTTGATCAGCACGCTCTTTCCCGACCCGAGGTCGCCGCACACCCCGCAGGAGCCGGAGATGTCGGCGGCGGATTTGCTGGCGACGTCGTGGTGGACCACGCCGATGCGGGCCGAACTGATGTTGAGCGCGAGCAGCGGGCCGCTGGCGTCGCCGACATCGGCGGAGGTGCACGGCACATAGCCGCTGAAGTCGGCCGAGGTGGTGACCTGCAGGAAGTCGCCGAGCACCCGGGGGCGGGGCGCGCCGGGTGTCAGCGCCTTCCACAGGTCGGCCTGGCGGCCCAGCGGCGCCAGCAGCCGGTAGTGCGAGGCGTCGAAGGTTCGGGCGAGCTGCTGGGCGTTGTGCAGCACCTCCTCCTCGGAGGCGGCACCGCAGGCGAACACCACGGTGGCCTGGACTTCGACCTCGTTCTTGTCGGACTCGAGCGCTTCGGCGTAGATGGCCAGGTCCTCGGCGGCGGTGTCGAGGACGCTGTGGCCGTGGGACAGTTCGCCGCTGCGCTGGTGGTACTGGTCCTGGAGATTGATCAAAGCGCGCTGGTTGGCGCGCAGAACCTCGTCGCGGGCGCGCACGGTCAGCAGCAGCGCCCAGTCGACATCGGGCAGTTCGTCGGCGAGGGTGAGGAACTCGGAGCCCGGGAATTCCTCACCGCCGGCCGGGGTGTCGGCCAGAGCGAGAAACGCCTGATAGGAGGCGGGGACAGGAGTCGGGGACCAGGGTTGGTCGACCTTGACCACCCGCGTGAGCTTGTGGGTGGGGGCGCGCCAGCGCGGCTGCGGGGGCCGGTCGCTGATCGCGCCTTCGTCGAGGCGGGCGGGCGCGAACGCGGCGGAGGTCTTGCGGCTGCCCGGGTACCGGCGGGGTGGCAGGTCGGCGTCGAGTTGCAGGCCACGCTGCAGGGAGTGCAGGTGCAGCCAGCCCATCTGAGCCGGGGTGACCGGGGTAGGCCGGAAGTAAGGCGGCAGCGCCGCGGCGATCAGGTCGGCCTGGTGACGGCGCAGCGCGATCTCGTCGGGGCCGGGCAGGCGCCGAGGGGCGCCGGCGAGGTCGGTGAGGCTGATCAGGGCGGCATTGCCGGAGGCGACGAGGCGGTCCCGCCAGCGGCGGTTGTTCAACGGCACCGACAGCCAGTAGATACGCCGACCGGGCCGGAATTCGGCGAGCGTGTCAAGGGTGGCCTCGCATTCGGCGGCCCAGGCCGGATGGGTGGCCAGGTCGATGCCGTCCTCCATGCGCGCGACGATCGCGGCGGGGTCGAGGCTGGCGCACAACCCCAGCAGCAGCGACTCCCCCGGCAGCGCTCGCAGCAGCAGTTTGTGCAGCATGCGGGCGGTTTCTTTGTCCTCGATCGGGCGGTAGCCGTACTCGACCCCGCTCAAGATCCATTCGGCGTACACGGTGCCCGAGCGGGTCCAGCGCAGGTTGCCGTCGACGAACCAGGTGGGTTGCAGGATCATCAGGCGGCCCTCCTGCTGGTGGCCGACAGCAGCGCCGCCGAGCCCAGCCCCCGCGGAACGGGCTGCGCGGTCACCGTCGGGGCGGCAGGTCGAGGCGCGGCGGAGATCGTGACCGTGCCGGTGAGAGCTTGCGGGGCGCGGGGGGCGCGGACCGGGCGGCCGTTGACCGTAGGCGTGGTGACGGTGCTGGTCAGCGCCTTGAGCGCGCCGACGGCGATGGAGACCGGGTTGCGTCCGGCCTGCGGCAGCCGGCCCAGCAGCCACAGCGTCGCGGCGGGCAGACCGACGAACACGGCGATGTTCTGCGCGGAGCTGCCGAATCGGCTCCACGCGGGATAGGTGAGGATCAGCAGTCCGACCACGGCCCCGGTGCCCAGGAACTGCAGCGGGCTGTAGGGGCCGCCGGGGATGCGCTCGCCGGTGTGGGTGCGCCCGATCAGCATCGGGATGCGGCGGGCGCGTTTGAAGTTGCGGATCAGCTGCGGGGAGCGGGCGACGGGTTCGGTCATGACGGCCACCCCGGCAGCCACGGCGGCACCGCATCCGCGGTGGCCTGCCCGACCAGGTGCACGGTGGTGGCGACCGCGGCCGTACCGACCTCGTCGCCGACCTTGTCGCGCACAGCGGTGATATTCCAGACCAGGAACAAGAAAATGCCTGCGACCAGGCCCGATACCAAGATCGCGGACATCGCGCCGCGGGATTTGACCGCGGTGAAGATCATGAACCCGATCGCGACCAGCGTGGCGGCGATCCGCATGGATTCCTGGGCTTCTGCGCCTTTGCGGTTGAACCAGGGCAACACGCCCTCGGCCAGACTGGTCACACCGGGATCCAGCACGGTGGCGACGACGGACATGACGGTTTCCTTTCTCAGCCGGCAGGGGACGGAGCCGGGACGGGCGGGGTGGTGGTGGCCGGGGTCGACGGCCGCGAGGTCGCGTCGGCGCGGGTGCTGGTGGCGGGCCCGGGCGGTGGCGTCGTGGCCGGGGCGGTGGTCGCGGGGGCCGGCGCGGCCAAGGCGGGCGCGGGATCGAGGGCCGCGATCTCCCAGCGGCCGCCACGCGCGGCCAGCGTCAGCGCGTATTGGCTGGTCAGAGAATGTCCGGGGGTGGTGGTGGCGAGTTCGGCGGTGGCCAGGACCCGGGTGGTGGTGCCGTCGGTGGGGGTGGCGCGCGAAGCGGTGGTGGTGAAGTCGGTGTCGGTCGCGACAGCGAGCAGGGTGACCGCGGTGTAGGGCGGTGGGGTGATGGCCCGCAGCCTCGTGCCGGGCGCGGTGTAGCGGGCGATGTCGCCGTCGCCGGCGGTGAGCGCGGCCAGGAACGCGCCGAGCGTGGTCCAGATGGGGTGGCCGCTCACGAGTTGGTGGCGGTAGCCCAGATCCACCTCGGCGGCCACGGGCGGCGCGGCCACCGGGGCGGGGAGGGCGGTCGCGCGGGCAGCGCCGTCGGTGACCAGAACCGGGACCTGGAAGTAGCGGCGTGCCGCCGCGGACGGGGGTTGGTCAACACCGCGCACCACCGCCGAGACGGTGACCGTCCACAGGTGCGCGCCGGTGACCGGTCGCGTGGACGGCGCGGTGGTCGGTGCCGGCTGGGCGGTGGCGGTCACCGCAGGGCGGGTGGCGGTCTCGATGCGGGCGAGGCCGATGTCGGTGGCGATGTAGGCCTGGGTCTGCGGGAGCTTGAGCCGGTCGGTGTCGACGAGCGAGTCGAAGCTCTTCTCATCCCCGCGCGCGGCCTGCAGCCAGGTGCCCACCAGCCGGGTGGCGAGCTCGGCGGCCGCGGACTGTTCGCCGGGATCGGCGGCGGTGGTCTGCCGCGGAGTGGCCGCGGGCGGGACGGGAGTGAGGGTTCCGGAGACGATCAGCACTAGCGACACCACGCCGCAGGCCATCGCGGCGAGCATCGACCAGCGGATCGCGGTGGTGAGCCGGGCTTGCCCGCCCGTCCAGGCGGCCTGCTCGGTAACCGGCTCGCCACCGGCCTCCTTCGCTCGACGGTTAACCAGCCGCAAACGCCGGGGTGTGGTGGGGGCTGTCTCGCGGACCGCCGACGCCTTCGACGCCTTCGTGCCGCGGTGTCTGCGCAGGCCGGGCATGGTCACCACCGCCCGTCGGTGAGGTCCCCGAGCAGGCTGTGGCCATCGACGAGGCGGGCCAGGGCCCGGCGGGCGTGACCGACGCCGGGATCGGCGAGCAGGGCCTGTATCTGGTCGGCCCGGGCCTGGGACAGCGGGTCGCGGCACAGCGCGGTGGCCGCGTCCTGGATCTCACTGGCGGTGTTCACCACGCACGCCGCGTCGTCCCAGTCCCGCCCGCCCTCGGGCTCGGCCTGTGGTTGCTCGCTCATCGCGGATGTCCTCCTGCGCTGGTGGGGACCGTTTGGCAGGAGAGAAGTGGGGCCGGCGAGCCCATGTGACAAGGCGCCGCGGAAATTTCCGGCCGGGCATTTCCGCCACACCCGCGCGCGCATATGGACGCCCTTATGGCCCACTCCCCCGCCCTGACCGGAATCTCCGCAGGTCACAGGGGTTGCCGGGGAGGCGCGGCGGCGGGAGTCGCGGCGCGCGGTGCGGGCCCGAAATCGGGTCCGGAACCGTCCTTTCCGTCAGTCGGCCGCACGAAAACAGCAGGTCATCGGCCATAAGCGGCTGTTTGTGTCGCTCGGGTAGCGCCCGTTCGCTCCAGGCACCCCGAGGAGGTCGTCATGAACATCGGCAGCGCGGCACCCGCCGCTCCCGCTCCGCACCGCTTCCGACCGAGTCGCTCACGCCTGCACGCCCGCTTGGACGAGCATTTCTGCACCGACCTCGCTCACCGTCCAGAAACACATCGTGAACTGCGGCAATGGCGTGCCGAGTATGCGGCGCTGGCCGATCTGCACGAGCTGGCCCAGCTCCCGGACCTGGTGGCCGCCGACCCCAATGCGGTCCTGGCCGCGCTGCTCGAGGCGCATCACGACGGATCGGCGCTGGCAGCGGCGGCGCTGCTGCACCAGATGCTGCCCAAACTGCTGCGTCTGACCCCCTACGCCCGGATCGACGAGTACTGCCGCGACGCCTCCTACGCCGACCGAGGTGGGGAGACCATCGCCGCGTTCCTGACCGTCATCGGCAGCTACCGGCCCCGTCCCGGGCACAACGTGGCCGCGGTGATGGCGCTGCAGACCTTGCACGCCATCACCGCCTCCGCCGGTGTCGCGCGGGAGATCCCGCTGGCGCCCGACGACCTCACCACCGCCCACACCATGGGCCGCAACCCACTGGTTATCGACGATGTCGTCGACTGGGACAGCCGCCCGCACCTGCTGTCCGCCCAGGAAGTGCTGACGTGGGCGGTCACTCACGGCGCCATCACCGCCGGCGAGCGACAACTGCTCACCGCCGCCTATCTGTCCGGTGTCGACGATCTGCGGGCCGTCGCCGCGGAGGCCGGCCTGTCCTACGCGGCGTTGCGGCAGCGGTTGCGGCGCAGCATCGCGCGCGTCCGCACCGCGGTCTGCACCCACCTCTCGATCGAGACGGAACCCGAGCCCGGCCGCTACCACCGCATCTGCCAGCCCCCCCGGCGGGCCGCATGATCGCCGCCGCCCACTCGCGCATCCCCGGTCGGCACCAGCCCGCATCGGCTCACACCACCGCGCCCGCGCCCTCTGCGGGCGGCGCGCGCACACCCTCCCACCGTCGCGAGGAAGGAACCTCGATGACCACTCTGATCACGCGTGTGCGCCGCAGCGGCGGTCACTGGACGGTGCCGGTCACCGTGCTGACCGGCCTGGCAGTGCTGGCGCTGACCACGACGACCGCCAGCGCGCGCTCTGGTCACGGGTGGCCGGTACGCGCCCAGGGGGACGGCTGCACCGCCCTGGAACTGATCCTGGTACCCGGTACCGGGGAGGGCACCGCCAACGCATCCACCCCGACCGGTCTGCTCAAGCCGGTGGCCGACGGTCTGCAACAGACCTTCGGCACCCAGCTGCGGACCTACACCGTCCCCTACAAGGCGGTCGCGTTCACCGACGGCACCGCCTACGCCGACAGCAAGAACGAGGGCGTCGACCTGACCCGCCGCGAGCTGGACCGGCTCGCCGGCCAGTGCCCGGACACGAAGGTCGCGCTCATCGGCTACTCCCAGGGCGCCGATGTCGCCGGCGACGTGGCCTGCGAGATCGGCAGCGGGGCCGGCGCGATCGCGGCCACCGCCGTCGTCGGGGTGGGGCTGGTCTCCGATCCCCGCCGCGGCACCACCGGAGAAACCAGGATCGGGCCCGGCAACGACAACGAGGGCATCATGGGCCCGCGCACCGACTGCGGCGCGGGCTTCGGCGCCCTCACCGGCCGTGTGGCCTCGATCTGCATCGACGGCGACCTGTACTGCGGCGTCGACGCCGAACGCGACAGCGTGCTCGTCGGAATCGCCGACATCCTCGGCAACGTCACCACCGGCGACACCTCCACCGCGGCCGATTCCGGCGGACAGAACGGCAGCCACGACGAGCAGGCGTTGGTGCAGTCGCTGGTGTCGGACTTCTCCCAGGCCGATCTCGGCGGGCTGCCCGGCGACATCACCGCGCTCGGCGAGGCGGCCCGCACCAACGACTCCGACTCCGTCGCCCGCCTGTCCGCCAAAATCGCTGACACGCTCACCCCGCTGGCCGACATCGTCACCAGCGCCACCGACGATCCGGCCATCGAGAAGGCCCTCGACGCCGCCGCCGCCGGGTCCCCGGAGGCGGTCACCGGCACCGTCCTCGACGCCGCCAAGAGCATCGACCTCGACAAAGCCATCGACACCGCCAGCCGTCTGGCGACCACCGCGCTCGGTGGCCGGACGAGCGGAACCGGCACCACCACGAGCGCCGACTCCTCGACGGCCTCGTTGACCGACTCCGCCACAGCACTGTCGCAGCAGGTGACTCCGTTGACCGACACCGGCGGCGACCACCTGGCCACCGCCGCGAAGATCTTGAGCACCGTCAAACCGCAGGTCTGGGTCGACCAGATCACCAACGTCGCCTCGGGCAGCCTGTCCCTGGCCGCCAACCTGCCCCAGATCCTGGAAGCCCTCGGGAAGCTCGGGCCGATCCTGCTCGACGGCAACCTCGACATCTGGGCCAAAGTCGCGCAACTGCGCGAGGTCGCCGGCACGCTGAACACCTTGTTCGAGCCAGTGGTGAAGATGGCCGCCAAGGTCGACCTGAAGACCGCCGCCTCGCTGATCGCGATGATCCCCGACCCGCAGGGCATCGCCCCGATCGTCAGCACCGTCGTCGACCTGCTCGCCAACGTCGACCTCATCGCGGTCGCCAACGAAGTGGGCCGGATCCAAAACGTCGCCTGGGATGTCCTGCAATCGTGCGAGACCGGCTGCAACCTGCTGCTGGCCACGCCCCTCATCTCCTCGGGCCTGACCCTGGCCACCCTCGCCGTCGACGCCCTGTCCGGCGGTGGTGAGAAAACCGATCCCGACCAGCTGGGCCAGACCAGCGACGGCACCGCCTTGTCCGACAGCCTCACCCAGCTCGCCAACGGCACCGACGGCAACGACGGTCTCGGGAAGCTGCTGCAGCAGGGCCTGGACGCGGCCAGCTTCTACGGCTCGGGCGTGCACCAGGACTACGCCCAGCACGTCGTCGACCGGTCCGGTCGCACCACCCTCACCTGGCTCACCGACTGGCTGACCGCCCAGTTCAACAAGGCACTCGGAGTCTGATCATGAACACGCGCGCGCCCCGACCTGTCCCCCCAGCCGGCACCGGACCTCTCTGGTGGCCTCGGCGCGGCCCGTCCATGCTGACTCGCTGGTGCTGGTGGTTGCTCGCGCTGTCGCTCGTCGGTGCGGCGGGGTTCGGCGGCGCCGCCACGGCGCGCGCCGACGAGGCCGGCTGCGCCGCGGTGGACGTCGTGGTGGCCCGCGGCACTACCGAACCGGGCCATTTCGGCGCGGCCGTCGGAGACCCGCTGGTCGAACTGCTGTCGGCTCGACTGCCCGGCCCGATGAGCGCCTACCGGGTCAACTACCCAGCCGACTTGACGTTCTCGATCGGCCTCGGCAGCGCGGACCTGGTCGCTCATCTGACCCAGCAGGCCCAGGCATGTCCCGGCCAGCGGTTTGTGCTGGTCGGGTACTCCCAGGGCGCGGTCGTCGTGCACGCCGCGCTCGGCACCGGGGCAGCGATGTGGATCCCCGGTGTCGTCGTCATGCCCGATTGGCTCGGAGACCGCGTCGACGCGATCCTGCTGTTCGGAGATCCGGCCCGGCTACTCGGAGCCGCCGTCCCCGAGCGCTATCTCACACGCACCGGCTCGTGGTGCATCGACGGCGATCCGGTCTGCCAGCCCGGGGGCAACACCCCGGCCGCCCATGTCGCCTACGGCGCTGCGCTGGTCGAGGCGGCCGATTTCACCGCGGGGCAGGTCTGAAAACCGCCCGGTGGGGCGGATCGTCGCGAGAGAGCGGCGGCGGTCGTGAAACCGGGCCTGGTCGCAGATTTCGGCGTTACCGTGGTGCCGAACCACTCAAGTCAGCGGGGGCGCCCGGGTGACTCGGGTACGAAGTTGCAGTGCCGACGATCGGAATCTGGAACTCCCACAGCCGTCATTCCGCACTCTGAACACGACAGACGCAGGCCAGGCCTTGCCGTGGTCTTGAGCTGAACTCCAGCAAGTGAGTGGGTGGGCGGCCGCATTGGGGCGGCGACCATGATCGGAGCGACAGTCAATGTCCCTGGTGGCGCCCCGCACGCAGGGCACGAGGACCTATCCCGGACTGGGCATCACGAGTTTCCTTCGCTCGGCGTCGTTCGGGTGTGATTATCAACGGCAGCTGCCGCGGACGAATAGCAGATATTTCGCCTAGTGCCCTGGGCATTATGCTTCCAGATTGTATTTCGTGGCGGACGGTGGCCTCTCCGGTTCGACCGGTGCCGCGTAGCTCACCTGACTGACCAGCGGCGCCGAGGAATCGATCGCGATGTCGGCAGTGGCGACGGGCCCGAGGACGAGGTCGATGAAGGCTTCACGATCGGCCTCGTCCATCAGGTGACGCACGTCCGTTTCGGCGATCTCGTCGGGGCACGGCGACAACGCACCGCAGTCGTGGCACACCCCGTAGTGGGCCGGAAGCACGACCACGGACATGCCGCCGGAGAAGATGCGGCGCCACGGGTCTCCCGCGGTGCGGCCGCTGGCGACGACACCCCACACATAGACAGTGCCGTTCGGGCGGCGGCGCACGCGTTGGATCAGGCCCGGCCACAGCGATCCGCCGTCGTCGCCGATCGCGATTGTCAGATCTTCCTCGAGGTCGATGGCGAACATCAGCACCACTCCGAAAGTTGTTGGGTCATAAGGCATGAGGGCGGCGTACGAAGGCGCGCTCGGCTGATCTACTTCGTGACGCCGTTGCAGGTCGCGGGATTCCACAGCCCGAGCTGGTTGTCTCGCGCGTACCGCTCGGCGGCGCGGAATTCGCTCTGATACCTGTAGGGATTTTCGTAGGTGTATTGGTGGCCGAAGCCCTGCGCAACCTGGTCCAGGTTGAACAGCGACCCGTCGACCCATACGTACGCCAGCATTCGGCCATATCGGTCGGTGGTGTCCTGCGACGGGTCGGAGGACACCATCACCTGCTTGCCGATCAGCGTCTGCTTGGCATGGTTCGACGCCTCAATACCGAAGCACTGCACTGGCTTTCGTGGATCACGGGTTTCGGGGGTGTCGACCCCCACCATCCGGATCGTCACCTTCTTGCCGTCCTTGGTGATCGACACCGTGTCGCCGTCTGCCACCGACACCACCGGGAACGGTCCCTCTGCGTCGGCCGGGACCGGGATCGGCGGCACTGCAGCCGGTGACGCCGAACCAAGCGGCACCTCACTGCATGCCACAGCCAGCGGGACCGCCGCCACGACCGCGGCGGCGGCAATCCTGTGCCGCACATCCCTCACGTGATGTACGCCCGAAAACCACTGACTCGCCAGGGAAATCATGCCTGTGCCGCTTGAGAAATGCGGGTGGTGGGGCCGCCGGGCACGTCCGTATCGTCGGACGGCGCCGACCGCCCGAGCGGTCAGGTGACGGAGCGCGATCATGACGGTTCTCCCATCGACAGGAACGGTGCGGGCAGTGGTGGGTGAGACGGGGTGCGAGAGAGGCAGGGCATCCGCGGCGGTGGCCCCGCCGCGGACGGTCGCGTGGGCCAGGGTCCGCGGCTGTGCCGGCTGTAAGCGGCGAAACAGGCGGTGACGGCCTCGGCCACGCCGACGGGGGTGTCCAGGTCGCGGGGTTCGACGCCCCACAGGGTGCAGCACAGCCGCAGCGACGGGATCCGCGTCGGTTCGATTCCGTGAGCGCCGGCGGTGAGGGTTCCGATGTCGGCGGTCCGTGGATGCCACAGGGCCGGCAGTCGCCACCGCTCCAGCAGCGGCATCAGGTAGGCGGCGACCCCGTCCGGATCGCTGCTCGCCAGGGTGGCTCCGATGAGTGCGTGCGCGAGAGTGCGCAGCCGGGAAGGGAATTCACCAGCCTCAGCGTGGGCGTGCTGCGCGACGGCCCGCTCGGAGTAGCGGGCGATGTTCAAGATGGTGGGGTCGGCGAGGATGCGTTCGCTGCAGGTCAGCGGGACCGCCAGGTGCCAGCGCTGCCCGGTGCCCGGGTCGACCGCGGCCAGTTCGGCCACGGTGTGCCGCACGGGATTCGCGCCGGTAGGCGCGAGGGCGACAATCATCATCCGGTGAGTGGATCCGCTGATCGGCACGATGTCCTCATCTGTGTCGTGTTTTCGGTTGTGGGCCAGGGGATTCGGTGACGGGGTTCGGTCGGGGGGTTCACGCGACCTGATCGGGGGTGGGGTGCAGGTGGTCATAGGCGTCGTCGTAGAGCTGTCGCGCGCGTCGGCCCGACACGTGCATCGCCTTCGAGATGTCGGTGGTCCGGCAGCCGCGGCGCACCAGTTCGATGGCGTAGGCCAGTTGGTGTTCCTTGGCGATGCGGATGTGGCCTTCGGCCGGTGGCGCGGTGAGGCCGAGCAGCACCTGCAGCACCGGCATTTCCACCCCGGGAAGCAGCGGGTCGGCCGCGGCGACCTCGGTGGTCATCTCGCTGGGCGCGTCCAGGCTGTCGGCGTCCCAGGCCATGGGCGGGCGGTAGTTGCTGGCGTGGGAGGCGGTCTCCCGGCACGGTCCCGGGGTGCCCTGCAAGTCGTCGAAGAGCACGCACACCAGTGCGGCCTGGTGTCCGTCCAGGCTGCCGCGGGTGTCCGTCGCGGCTGTCAGCGCCGCGACGGTGGTCACGCTGGCGCCCACCTCGGCGGCGATGAGTTCGCACGGCCACCCGGCCGCTGCCAGTGCTTGCAGGCGGCGGGTCAGGCCCACGGCGGTCGGGCGGGGGCGGTGCGCGGCGGAGTCCGCGCGGGAAGGGAGGGGAACCGTGAGGATCCGGGCCGCGATCCAGCGGGGCAGCGCCGGGATGGGTCCGCGGCCGAACTCCGGTTGCCCGCTGCACAGCACTCGCGCCCACGCGGTCGGAATGCGGGCCCGTTCGGCGAGCCTCGTGCGCTCGGTGCCGGCGATGGCGTGGGCGCGGATGTGGCGGCGGACCGGGGCGGCGTCGACCCACTGGGCGTCGAGGCGCTCGGGCGGTTTCACCCCGAGCCGGGGATCCAGGCAGTAGACGCGCAGGGTCTGCAGCAGTGTGGGTGTCTCGGGCATCGGGGGACCTCCTGTTCGACGGTTCGGGTGGGCGAGTCGGCGTGACCGTAGGTGCGGGACCCGACAGTGCGCGGGCCGCGGTGCCCGTCAGCCGGAGAGGCGGGCACGCATCTGCTCGACCTCGTCGATGGCATGGCCCAGCGGTCCGTGGACCCGCAGCAGGGTCGTCTCGAGGGCATAGGTGACGGGTCCGGGCAGGCCGTCGAGGGCGGCGAAGCGGGCCAGACTGCGGGCCAGGACGTCGCCGAGGTCGTCACCGCTGAAGGTCTCGGTGTCGGCGGCGCCGATGGTGAGGTGGACGGTGTAGGCATGGTCCGCGGTGGCGAGGCCGACGGGTTCCTCGTCGTCGGGCAGCAGGATCGCGGCGTTGTTGTTGCTCGCGCACAGCCCGGCGTAGGCCCGGTTATAGGTGGGGGCGTCGGCGGCGGACAGTCCGTGACCGATCCATCCCGCTGAAGTGGATTCCGGTGTCATCGTGGTGCTCCTGGCTGGTGAGGGTTCGGGGTGGTCGGGCGCACGGTGTCGAGCAGGGCCGTCAGGCCGAGCATGTCCAGCAGTTGCTGGGCGTCGTCGACGTCGGCGGATCGACCGCAGACCTGCCGGATGGCGGCCGCGGCGGTGTCGGGATTCAGGGCGAGCTCGCCGTCGGCGCAGGCCCTGCTGGCCGCGGCCTTCTGCTCGCTGAACGTGCCTGAGCGCGAGTTCTTCATCGGTCCTCCGGTCGATGGTCGATGCGGCCGAGACGGTCACGGTCGGTGACCGCGCAGCGGTGGTGGCGTGGGGTGAGCCGCGGCCAGTGACGCCGGTGCGGCGGTGGGGGCTGATGGGGTGTGTTCAGCGGCGGCAGGCCGGCCCGACGAGGTTGTGCCTGCGGAGGCATCAGGCGCTCCCGGCTGGCCGCCAGCGGGTCCTCGACCGGTCCGTCGTCGGCCGGGCTCAGATCGAGGGTCGGCTGCGTGATCTCGGTGGCGGGCACGGACGGTGCGGCAGCGGCGATCTCGCGGGGCACCGCCGCTGCGGCAGGGGTACCTGCCGGTGCCGTGGGGGGTGCGGGCGGTTCGGTGCGTAGCGGCTCGTGATCGACTGCCGAGACCACGAGCCATGCCCGCAGCGGGGCGGTTTCGGTCGGCCGGATCTCGGAGGCGTTCATGACGCGCTCCTCATCTCGTCGGGGTCCTCCGCCTGGGTGCCGGCGCTGTACCTGCGCAGCTTCAACTTGCGGCGCTGTTTGACGGTCTTGCCGCCCCAGATCCCGTATCTCTCGTTGTTGTCCAGCGCGAACTCGAGGCATTCGTCGCGGACGGGGCAGTCACCGCAGATGCGCAGTGCCATGCGGAGGTGTCGGACCTCGCCGCCCTTTTCCGGGTAGAAGGTGTCGGGGTCGGCTTGTGCGCACAAGCCCTCCGCCATCCAGGTCTTAACGGCGGTGATCACTGCCGCGGACGGCAGCAACGACGGCGCGGCGGGGTCCTGGGCGGCGGAGACGCGAGGCGCGGGTTGCGGGGCGGTCATGCGATCACCCCCGGATCGGGCATCAGGATGTGGGTGTCGCTCATGGGGTAGCCCTCCTTCGCGGGAGCGTGCCGGTCGCTGGGCGACGTCAGCACGGGCCGTCCGTTCATGAGCGGACGGTAGGAACCGGACCCGACACGCAGCGCCCTCCAGTTCCCGCCACGCGCGGTCCCGGGACGGCGATCCGCGTGGACGCGCGCGTGGTTGCCGCGCGGGCGGGGCCGATAGGGCGATGTGGTGGCCATGACGAGCACCTCCCTTGGTGCCGGGCGGGCGGAGTGGTCAGCTCCACCCACAGATGGGTTACTTTTACGATAGGGCTTTATGCACTATCGTGCAATGATCCAGTTGGGCCCGCGAGAATCGCGCCCGCGTTCTCCTTGGGAGACACCGGGACGGGGACGTAGCCTCGGAATTCGAGCCTTTCGTGGGCCGCCGACACACCACTGGAGGACCGGATATGGCATCCGATACCGACCCGCACGCCACTCCCGTCGTCGTCGATCTGGCCGGCCGCCGCTCCGCGCGCGATTCCGCCGCAACCACCGAGGAGGCGTTCGTGTGCCCGTGCGGCGGCGAATGGTTCTCCCTCGACGGCCGCGCCGCCGGCCTCGACACCGACGCGGGGGTGGTGGCGCTGCGCGGCAACGGCTCGGTCCGCGCCTACAGCGGCACCCCGCGCTGCCTCGACTGCGGCACTCCCGCCACCTGCTTCCTCTGATCGCGTACACCGGATTCTGGGCTCGACCTGTCACATGGGCCCGAGTCGCCGACCTCTCTCCCGGGACAACCCATCCCCGCTCACATCCCGGGAGCCATCATGCGACGCCTTGCCCACGTCACCCTTCTCGCTGCGACCCTCACTCTCGCCGGCACCGCGCCGGCCTTCGCCGACGGCGCAGGCTCGGCGCTCGTGTTCCGTCACGCCAACGGCGACACCATCACTTTGGCCTATGTCGACGAATCTTCCTGCCACACAGGCCATGCGGAACTGCGCGCACACGGCTACGCACCCACCAACTGCGAACTCGTGGTGGAGGGCAGCGGTGTGTGGTGGATCGGGGCACCGCTGGGCTCGTGGTACCTGGTGTACACGGCCTGACCGCCTCCACATAAGGCCCATTGCCACATGCTGCAATGGGCCTTATGCTTGAAATGGTTGGTTGGATCGTTGTCGAGGAGCCGGCAGCCCACCGGGCTGTGCCGGGCCAGTCACCCCGCGCGCGGGCTCGAACCCCGCCCGGCCCTCGCCAACACACACCCCCGAACATGCCTCGCACGAAGATCGTTTCCGATCGGAGCTTCCCATGACCACCAGTGACCACCCTCCCGCCGAGCAAAGCGACGGCTTCGAGACCCCGCTGGTCATCGTCGACGAGCTCGCCGCGTATCTCAGCGCGTCCGCCGCCCCGCAGAAACCCGGCGGCGAGCACATCTCGGACGGAGCCGGCGAAAGCCTGCGCCAGCGCGTCGGCACCTGGTTTCCGCGGGGCGACGAATAGCCCGGCCGCCCGTGGCCCACATCGCACGACAGCGAAGTAAGGAGGTCCCGATGACGAAGAATCAGCAGCCCGCGATGGAGCGTGCCGATCTGGCGGCATGGCGTCGCCGGGACCAGTTGCGCCGTGGAAACGCCGCCCGCCCGGTCCCGTCGCTGCGCGTGTACCGCCGCAGCGTCAAGAACGTTCGAGCCCGCGACCTGCGTGACGCCTGATCAGCTGGCCAGCCCGACCCGGTAGGGGGCCTGCCCGGCAGGGTCACGGTATTGCGCGAGATGTCGCAGCAGTTCGTCGGTCTGCGGCTCGAAGGTGTCGATGTCGAGGTCCTCGAAGTACCGGATCATCTCCTCGACCAAGCTTGCGGCTCGTTCGGGATCGCGGTGGTGCGCGGCGACGATCGCCAGCCGCCAGATGCCCTCCCGGGCACCGTCTACGAGCAAGCCCTTCTCCGTGACCGCGGCGGCGGCATTCAAGTCGCCGTTCTGGATGTGGCGGGCCGCGAGTTCCTCGATGGCGTCGGAGACGGCGCTGATCATGTCCTGTTGCAGGGCTTCGGCCCATTCGTAACGTTGGGGCGGGGTGTGGCCGAACGGCTGCCCGGTTACCTGGTCCACCGCGGCGCTCAGATACGGGGTCGGGGCGGCGGCAGGGCCGTCGGGCAGCAGGCTGCAGAACACGGCCCAGTCCGACAGCACCTGGGGGTGGAGCCGATAGCGCGCGGTGCCGCTGCGGTCGCCGTGCTTGGGGAAGGCCAGTTCGGTCCCGTCTTCGAGGTAGCCGAGCCATTTGCGTAGCCGCCGGAACGCCGTCTGGCGGCGCTCGGCGGCCTCATCGGGTGTCTTGCCGGTGCTGTGTGGCCACATCAGGGCATCGACCTGCTTGTACAACAGGCCGTCGGGGTGGGTCACCAGCAGTGCGGCCAGTTCGGTGCACACCGCGCCGCGCCCCCGCTCCGGGGCGGCGCCGGACAGCGGGGTCACGGTGGGCTTGCCCAGCAGGTGGATCCAGATGTGCCCGGTGGCGGGCGGCGCGGCGTCGGCCGCGTCGACTATCTGCAGCGGCCGGTCGTCGGCGGCTGCGGTGGCGGCGATGTCGTCGAGGCGGTCGGCGAGGTCGATCGCGGTGTCGACGGCAGCCGCCGCCCCGGGGACGGTGTCGGCGGCGACCGGGGTCGCGGGGGCGGCGGTGGTGGCGAATACGGCCAGAACGTCGTGGTAGTCGTCGGGAGCCAGGACCGCGGGCGCGAAGGTGAACCCGGCGGTGTCGCCCTCGCGCAGGGTCGCGGTGTCGGGGCTCAGGTGCAGGGTCCAGGTCGGCGCGGGATCCTCGACCGGGGAGACGGCCGCGAACGCGATGCGCGGGCGGTGGATCAGGATCTCGTCGAGGCGGTGCCGCTGTGGTTCGGTCAGGGCGGTGGCGCCCAGGACGATCACCGGCGCGGTCATCTCCGAGTCGGTGTAGGTGACGCGGGCCGCGTCGAGCGAGTCGACGCCCTGTTCGGCGAGCGTGGCGGCGTCGGTGCTGGTCTGCGGGGCGAGGCGGGCCAGGACGCTGTCGAGGTCGTCGCTGTAGGTGAGGCGGCCGGTGTCGACGGTGTCGGCGAGTTCGCGGCCGACACCGACCAGGATCAGTTCCAGATGGTCGGCGATCGGTGAGGTCGCCAGGAACAGTGCCAGGGCCCGCAGCGCGCCGAGAGCGGTGCGCTGGTCGCTGCTGTGAATGCCCAGATGCCCGAGCAGTTCCAGATTGATCAGGACCGCGGCGCCGGTCTCGGGTGCCGTACCCAGGTGCGCCAGCGCCGGGTAGGGGCTGACCGCGGTCGTGGGGGCCTGGATCGAGGCGGCGGTCGGCAGCGACCACACGCCGTCGTCGCCGGCGAGCCACGGGGCCGACAAGTCGACGGAATCCAGCAGCGCCAGTTCGAGGGTGTCGGCGCCCAGGAAGACCCCGAGCAGTCGCGGCAGTGGACGGGAGTGGGTGCGGCAGTAGGCGGCGATGTGCCGCAACGCGGTGTCGACTCGTTCGAGCGCGGCTTGGTCGGCGGTGAGGTGCAGGGCGGATTCGGCGGTCGCGGCGGGACCCGACGGCATGGCGATCCGTTCGCCGCGGCGGCGGCGGTGCTGCTGCTGGCGGCGCCGGAACGCGAGCAGGCCCAGCAACGCGGACGCGGCGACCGCGGACACGCCGAGAATGGCGCGGGCCGGGAGCCCTTGATCGGAGTCGTGGTCGGTGACTGGGGTGGCCGTGGGGGCGGCCGCGGTCTCCACCAGGGCGGGGTCGGCGGTGGGGGTCGGGACGGTCGTGGTCGCCGGTGCCGGTGCGGGGTGGCCGGTGGGCGCGGGAGCATGGACCGGTGGGGCCAGTTCGAATCCTTCGGGCAGCGGCGGCAGGTCGGCGGCCCCGGGCGGGGCAGCGGGAACTTCGACTGAGGGCGCCTCCGGCGGAGCCGGGGCGGGAACCTCGACGGGAACCTCGGCCGGAGCAGGTGGTGGGGCGGGCCGGAAGTCGACCGGGGCAGCGGTGACCGGCACTTTCACCTGCTGGCCGGGGTGGATCACGGTGGTGGCCAGCGGGTTGCCGTGCTCGTCGCAGATCTCGGGCCACCGGTTCGGGTCCCCGAGTAGGTACTGGGCGATCATCGACAGGGTGTCGCCGGATTGGACGGTGTAGAGGTCGCCGACCGCGAGCAGGTTCGTCGGCATGCGCAACACGGTGTCGGTCCCCAACTGCTCGGGGACGGCGACCATCCCGGGGTTGGCGGCGGCGATCTCGGGCCAGCGATGCGGGTCGCCGAGGAACACCTCCGACAATGCCCACAGCGTGTCGCCGGCACGGACGCAGTAGTCGACGGTGGTGATCCGCTCGTCGCGCTGCTGGGCGGTCGCCGCGATCGGATCCGGGGCGGGCACGGCCGGTTGCGCCATCGCGGTCGCCGGCGCGAGCAGGACCACCCCGCCGAGCAGGCCGGCGGCCATGCGGCGCGAGACCCGCAGGCCGCGGATGTCGGGCACTGACACACCGCGGATCAGGCCCGTCACCTCGACCGCGACCGACAGAGCGAACCACGCCCAGGCCAGCCAGCCCGCCCAGGTCACCGCCCCCAGGAACAGGCTCGCGTCGGTATCCGGTTGCAGCAGAGCGGTTTTGACGCTGTCGAGGCTCGGCAACGCCGCCGGGAGCGGGTTGCCGCGCAGCAGCCACAACGCGACCGGCACCCCGGCCAGCAAGGTGAGCAGCATCAGCAGGTTGCCGACGCCGACCAGCCGCCGCCTGGTGCCCTTCGCCCATGTGTTCACGTGCCCGCTCCTTCTCGGTCAGTACTGTTTGGTGCAGTCGGTGTTGGGCATCGCGAACTGTTGCGCGATCACCCAGTTCCCCTGCGGCCAGCCCGGATTGATCAGGACGAAGCGACGCAGCCGGGTCTGCGAGGGCAGCGACGCCGGGTCGCGGCCGCTGACCTGCAACCGGGAGCGGTCCTCGCAGACCCGCAGCTCGGCCGAGGCCTGACCGGGGATCGGGGCCTTCTCCTCGTCCTGCGGGGCGATGATCTTGACCGAGGAGGCGGCGGCCGCCCGCAGGGATCCGGTCACCCGGACCTCCGGGGCCCGTAGGTCGGCGAGCTCGCGGCGGAGCTGATCGAGGTAGGGCGCGGTGGCCACCGCCTCCAGTTCTTCGTCGGCGCCGCCGGTGACGACCCTGGTCAGGACCTCGTAGAAGCGGGTGATGGCGGCGGTGGCCTGCTCGGTCGCCTGTTGCTCGGGGCTCTTGAGGACGCCGGGAGGCCCGGTCAGTGCCGCCCCAGCCAGGTTCGGGACGTCCGTGGAATTGCTGGTACAGGCGGCCATGCTCACGACGATCGCGGTGAGCGGCAGCATCAGCGGGATCCGATTCATCGCCTCCACCTCCTTGTTGTCATACCTGCGCGAGAACGATCACGGCCGCCACCAGCAACGCAGGGCCCAGCGGCGGTTGAACGCGATGGCTGCGCGCGCGCAACATCGCCCACACGGTGCCGGGCAGCGCCGCCAGGACGGTCAGTTGGACCAGCCCGAGAATCGCTGCCCCGGAATGGAATCCGACGAGCATGACCAGTGGGGTCGCCAGGAACACGTCGCCGTAGGAGAACAGCCGGCCCAGCCAGCCCAGCAGGGTCAGGACGACGAACGCGACGGCGCCCGCCGACAGTGCCCGGACCGAGGAGCCCGGGTCGGCGAGACCGGCCACCGCCAGCCCGGCGGTGGTCGCGGCCAGCGCGGTGTTGGTCAGCCGGGGCGGCAGTTCCCGAATCCACAGGTCGGTCCAGACCGCGGCGACCACGGGGCCCGTGACCGCCACACAGGTCACGGCGAACACGCTGGGGCCGAACGTGATCCACGCGGCCACCGCCAGCATCGCCGTCAGGGCCGCCGGCACCAGCAGCCACGAGCCGGTCAGGTACCGGCTCTCCCGGTGGGGGCGCGCCGGAGTGGACCGCGGCGCGGCCACGGGGGTCGCCGAGTCAGTCGACAGCGGAATCGTGGTGGGCGGCTGCGGATCTCCGACGGTGGTCAATTGACCCCCAGCACTTGCATCTCCCCCACCCGCACCGTGGTAGTGGCGGTGGGCAACAGCGGGAACGTTCCGCCGACGGTGCCAGACGGACCGGACGCGAACCAGGTCACCAGCCACAAGCTGGTCGCGGAGACGGTGAACACCCCGCCGGGTTCGTGGATGCTGGTCTTGCGCCATCCCGGTGCGAACCGACCGCAGCCGGTGATCGGCGGCAGATCCATGTACACGTCGAGATAGGGCATGTTGTTCACCGTCGGCGCCGGGCACACCACCGGCAGGCCGCCGTCGCCCAGATTCCACGTGATCGCGACGTTGATCGCGGTGGCCGACACGGTCAACGCGCCGACGCTGGCGGTGCGGGTGATCGGGCCGCGGGTGTGCTCGCTCTCGGGTGGCAGGGTCTCGTCCCACAGCCACACCGGCATGCCGATCAGGCCGACGCGGCCGGGGCTGTCCTCGGGCACGATCCCGATGTCGATGCGGCGAATCTGCATGCCGGTCACCAGTTCCTGCGCGACCGTCAACGGGTCGACGACCTCGCGCGGCGTGGCCGGGACACCGGGGCCCGCCAACGGCAACAGGCACGTCTGCGGGTTGCACAGGTAGGGCTGGCCGGAGTTGGACCATTCCGTCCACTCCTGGGTGCCGAGGGTGCTGGGCTGGCCGGTGCCGGCGGTCACGTCGGTGTGCGACGTCGCCGGGCCCGAGCCGGGACTGCCGGGATCGGTGGAGTAGACGGTGATGCCGTAGTCGTCGCCGGGGGTGACGTTGACACCACCCGGCTGGGCGCCTGCGGTGCCGGCCACGACGAGCGCGGCGACCCCGCAGGCGGCGGCGATCCCGGTCCGGTAGACGCGTCTAGCCATCACACACCTCCGCTTGGCGTTGCTGCTTGTAGGTATCGCCCACCACGCGCCAGCCGCTGGCGTCGGGCCACGTCGGGTTCGTGAGGGTCAGCGTGGTACCGGCGCGCGCGGAGCCGCCGCCGCCGGCCGGGGTGCCGTCGGGCAGGTGGGCGGCGCGGCTGGTGGTGTCCAGGCACACCTTCGCGACGGTGGTGGCCGGCGCCGGCGTCAACCGCACCTCGGTGACCTTGCTGTCGACCACCCGGATCTCGCCGGTGATGGTGACGCCCTCGGCGCGGCGTTTGGTGACGTCGGCCTGGACGATGGTGAGCGTGTCCCCGGCGGCGACCTGGTCGGCGGCGGGCAGCGGCATGGTGGGGTCGGCGTCGAGACGCGACAGGGTCTGGAAGTAGCGCTGCACCGCGGCCAGGGTCTGCTCGCGGGCGTCGGTGGTCGGGTCGGTGGTGGTGGTCGCCGCGGCCGTGGACCCGGAGGCGCCGGAGTCGGAGGTGTTCGTCGAGGCTCCGCTGCTGCAGCCGGCCGCCAGGACCGCGGTGGTGGTCACGGCGAGGGTGAGGGTGAGGGCGGTGCGCATCATGTCGTCTCCTTGTCCCGGCCATCGCGGTAGTCGTGGAGGCCGGCCGAGTGCGGAATGGGGGTGGGGCGGTGCCAGTGTCGGTGCCGGGTGGGTCATGGCAACCCCGCAACGCCGTTATTGGTCCTGTTCAACTGGATGATGGCGCGGCCGGTGACGGTTTTGGCGCCGACGCCGATGAATCCGAGGATGTCGGGGGTCCACACGACTTCGGTGATCACGAGCAGAGTGGTGGGTCCGGTGGGGATGACGACGCCGTGCACGTCGGGGTGCAGCGCCAGATACGCCTGCGCGGCGCCCTGGGCGAGAATCGGGTCGGCGACGGCGGCGATGCCGCGCATACCCAGCGGGCGCACCACCTGCTGCCCGGCGGTCCGTGCCGCCTCCTCGGCGACCAGATTCGCGTGCTGGCGGGCGTGCACCAGGTCGGCACCGTCGTTGGCGAGGCCGAGCATGATCACCAGGGCCAGGGCGGTCAGCGGGAACCAGATGACATAGGAGCCGGACCGGCGGGTGGCACGCATCCAGGCCCGCAGGTCAGGGCCGGTAGTGGGGTGAGTGGTCATCGCGCACGCTCCCGATAGGTGTCGGCCGGGCTGACGGCGGTGTGGGTGATGGTCCGGTGTCCGCTGATCCGGGGAATGCCGAGCACGCTCAACTCGATCTCGCAGGTGATGGTCACGCGCACGAACGCGGGAATGCCGGGATCCAGGCTCAGGGAGGCGACATCGGTGTCGATGCGTTTGCTGGTGCACCGCAGCCCCTGGGCGATCATGTCGGCTTCGGCGGCCGTGCGGGCCGCGGGCCCGGCGGCCGTGGCGGCGGGGCGGGCGATGGAGGCCGCGCGGGCGGCTTCGGCGGCCGCGTGCTCGACCTTCTGGTGCGCCAATCCGACATGGCCGGCGACGATGATGACCCCGATGATCAGCAGCACGGCCGGGACGATGATCACGAACTCCACGACGTGGCTGCCGCGGCAACGGGTGGCGCGCATCCACCGCAGCAGCGTGGGACGGTGGCGGAGCGGCGCGTGTGAGCCGGTGGCGGCGGTCATGTCGGCACTCCGGGGGTGGTGATCCGTTCGACCGGGCGGGCCAGATCGATGTGCACGACCGGATGCCAGAACCACACCAGGGTGGGAACGCTGCCGGTGATCGAGACGCGGGCGGTGGACAGGTCGCGGGTGACGATCACCGCCGGGGTTTGCAGCACGCCGGGCCCGGAGGCAGCGATGAAGGCGTAGCCGGCGGCGGTGCCGGTGCCGACGTTGCCGTATTGCGAGGCCGCCTGTTTGAGGCTTTCCTCGCCGGCGCCGATCGCGATGGAGCGTGCGTGGTAGTAGAGGGCGCCTTGGATGCCCATCAGGAGCAGCAGCATCCCCGCGAGCATGAGGATCACCCAGGCGATCACGTTGCCGTCGCGGCGGGTGGCGCGCATCCAGGAGCGCGGTCCGCGGCGGGCGGAGGTCGGGGGCGGGTGCAGGCACATGGGGCACCTCGCCTAGATCCCGGCGTGGGCGACGCCGAGGGCGGTCGCCATCACGATCGTGCTGGCGACCGCCAGCATGCGGGTGGGGTCCGGCAGGCGCCAGAGCCAGGGCAGCGTCGCGAGGCCGGCGACCAGCAGTGTGATGCCCAGCAGGTTCCAAAGAGTGAGGGTGTCCATGCCGGGGTCCTCCTTGTTCCTCGACGCACTCGTGGCTCAGTCACGGTGCAGGGGCGTGTATTTCGGTCACCGGCCGCCTGGGCTGCCGGAGGTGGCGCCGGGACGGCCGTGTCCGTGCCGGTCGTGGTCGCGGTACCGGTTCGCCGCCGTGTTCCCGAGCGGGTCCGCGGGGGCGCAGCCGTGCGCGAGACACATCGCGGCCAGTGCGACCACGACCGTGAAACCGAGAAGTGTTCCCATCATGCCGACGGCTTCCCTTCTGTGAATTCCTGTGCGGTGCAGGGCTATTGGATGCGCTGCAGGTACTCCTGCGCCTTGGCCTGGACGTAGGCGATGATCATGATGGCGATGGTGGCGGCACCGGCGGCGAGGATGACCCAGCCGACGACGTCGCCGCGATGGCGGGTGGTGCGGGTCCAGTCGCTCAGCCGTTGCGGGGCGGTGAGCAACGCGACCGTGCCGAGGGTCACCATGATCGACAGCGAGGCGTTGATCCGTTGTGCGGTAAGGGTGTTCATCTGTCTGCCTTTCTTTCTGCGGGGTTATCCGTTGACGATTCGCTGGATGGCCGGGACCAGCAGCAGGATGAGGAACAGCACGCCCAGTCCGGCCAGTGGGGCACCCATCCGCTGGGTGGCGCTGCGGGCGTCACCCTGTTCTGCTGCCAACCGTTCGTTGCGCATGGACGCCCCGGCGGCGCGCAGCTGCTTGTAGACCGAGGCGCCGTGGAGCCCGGACTGCGCCATCGTGTCGGCCACGGTGCGCAGTTCGTCGATGGCCAGTTCTTCGCCGACGGCGTCGAGCGCGTCCCACGAGGTCCGCCCGGCCAGGCTGGCTTCCTCCAGGGCCTTGCTCAGCCGCCGGAAGACCCAGGTGTTGGCGACCGCGGCGGCCCGTTCGAGGCTCTGGGTGACGCCGATACCCGCGTTGCGGCACATCGCGGCCAGTTCGGTGTAGGCGCCCAGGGCACGGCGGGCCTCTTCGCGGGCGGCGGCGGCGCGGCGGCGGATTTCGATGTCGGGGACGAAGAACAGCCCGACGGCTGCGACGACGCCGACCAGGGCGGGCACCTGCCAGGGCAGCCCGACCCCGGACACCGCGGCCGCGGTGTTGAGCATGGTGGGCGCGATCAGCCCGGCCGCGGCCGACAGCAGTTTGTCGCCGAGCCAGCGGGCGTGGCTGCGTTCGAGCAGGGCGAGATCGCTGGTGGGGATCCGCATCCAGGGCTGCCGCGACAGCCACGGATAGGCCGCGCGGCCCGCGCGCAGCGTCCACGCCTGCAGGCGGGTGCCGGGGACGGCGGTGGGCTCCTCGCCGAGTGGATGGTCGGGGGCGGTCTTGCCGGCGAGCCGGTCGAGGGCGTCGCGCAGGGCGGGTTGGGCCGGGACCAGGTGGCCGATGAGCAGCAGCAGGCCGAGGCCGGCGCAGAGCCCGGTGAGGATGGTGTGGGTCGTGGTGCTCATCGCTGGCTCCAGGGGGCGAGGGTCGGGGGCCGCTGACGGATCCACGGTCCGGGCGCGGACAGGTAGGTCCAGACGCGGCGTTCGATGATCGACAGTGCGGGACGGCGGGTGTGGCGGGCCGACAGCCAGCCCTGCACGCGGTTGAGGTCGAAGGTGGAGTCGAGGATGTCGAAGCCGAGCTGCGGGTCGGGGCCGGTCGGCCACAGCGCGGGATCGTCGGCGAACCCGAGACGGGTCGCGACGGTGCCGAGGCTGATCGCGCGGTATTCCAGCCACAGCACCGGTTCGCCGTCGGCGGCAGCGAACGCGGCGGCGATGGCATCGGGAAAACGGCACACCCGCGTGTAGTTGGCCGGAACGCGCGGGAACGGGAGCAGGTTGACCGCGCCGAGGCTCGCGCGCACCGTCACGTGGTCCGCGCACCACACGGCTTCGGCCTGCTCGAGTCCGACGGGAGCCGTCGCGTAGTCCGGCGGGGTGGGGTGACGCGGCAGGGCGTGCGCGGTCACGACCGATCACCTCCTCCCCCACCGGCTAAGGCGACACCGGATGCGGTGCCGCGGCGCCGCAGCGGCGACCACGGCCGCGCCGAGCCGGCGGGTTCACTGGCCTGCCGCGCGGCGCCGAACAGGCCGCGGTGCTGCGGAGCACGGGCGCGCAGGAAGCGCGGCGGGCGGATCGGGCGGGTCAGATACCGCATGTACAGCAGCAGTCCGGCGAATCCGGCGAGCAGCCCGGCCAGCACCAGCTGCAGGCCGGGCTCCCGGTAGGGATCGAGATAGTCGGTCGCGACGAACAGGTAGGTGAGGAACCCGATCACGATGATCGAGACCATGCGGGCCTGGGTGCGGGGGCCGCGACGGTCGACTTCGACCGCGCGGCGGTCACGGACGTCCTCGGCGACAGCGTCGGCGAAGTCGGCCAGGGCCTTGGGCAGGCCGGAGGAGTGCAGTTTCGCCGAGATCATCACGGCGCTGCAGACCAGGTCGCCGGTGGCGTCGTCGAGACTGTCGGCGAGTTCCTCCAGAGCCACCTGAGTGTCGACGCCGGAGGCCAGGCGCGCGGTCAGCGTGGACAGTTCGGCGTCCAGCTCTTTGGGAATTGTCTTGCGGGTGTTGATGATTGCCTGTTCGAGGCCCTGGCCCGCGTTGAGGATGCCGACGAGGTTGCGCAGCCAGATCTCGAGCGCGGACAAGCGAGCGATTTCCCGGTCGGCGGCGCGGCGGCCGAGCAGCGCGGGAACCAGGACGGCGGCCGCGGCGGCGATCGGGACGAGCAGGAACCAGCCGGTGAACAGCCACGCCGCGACACCGGCCGCGACACCGGCGAGCAGGCGCAGTTTCGTCCCGCGCGCCAGACTGGGCAGGTGGGTGTGGCGCGGTGGCGAGGTGGTGACCCGGCGGGCGCGGACACCGACACCCACGCAGGCGACGCCCGCGACGGCGAGCAGAACGAGTCCGACGGCGGCGAGGCTGTACATCACGCCTCCTTATCGGGCAGGTCGAGGCTGTAGGTCGACCAGTCCTCGGCCAGGAAGCCTTGCGCGACAACGCGTTCCCGCAGCATCGGCGGAAGGCTGCCCCAGCGGGGGTGGGCGTCGGGCGTGGGCCGGCGGTAGAGGGTGGTGGTGGCCGGGCGGGAGTCTTCGCCGGGTTCGAGCCAGGCGACCTCGGACACGTGGCGGTGCGCACGCAGGACGTTGTCGGCGTCGCGGTACTTATGGGTGTGCATCTGCACGATGAGCTGGATGTGGGCGGCGACCTGACGGTTGGCGTAGGTTTCGTGGACTCCCGGCTCCTCCAGCGCCAGGGTCACCAGTCGGTCGATGGCGCCGGCGCAGGTGTAGGAGTGGACCGTCGACAGACTGCCCTGCGCCATCTGCATCGCCTTGAACAGCGCCAAGATCTCCCGGCCGGCGACCTCGCCGACGATGACCCTTTCCAGTTGCTGGCTCACGAATTCGGCCAGGATGTCGTGGAGACCGAACTTGCCCTTCAACGCGTCGGTGAACTCGTTGCGCTCGCCGCCGCCGGTGATCACCTCCGCGGAGACCACATAGGGTTCGCGGCCGGGCAGTTCGTGCAGATAGAGCTCCCTGATCATTTCGGCGGTGCCGATCCTGGTTTCGAGCGGCAGTTCCGCGGCGAGCGCGCGCAACAGGGTGGTCTTGCCCACGCCCATCGGCCCGGAGATGACCACGCTGCAGCCGTCCCGGGTGGCGCAGGTGAGCATGCGGGCCAATTGCGGCGGCATTACGCCCATGTCGACCAGGCGCGCCATGGTGATGTCTTTGTGCAGATGCTTGCGGACGGCGATGCTGACGCCGCCGGTCACCGCCCAGCCCAGCGCGGACAAGCGGATGTTGCCGGGCATGTTCAGACGCAGCGCGGGATTGGCCGGGGAGAACGCCCGTCCCCCGCCGGGAGCCTTGTTCGCCAGCAGCACGATCCACTTGATGGCGGCCTGCTCGTTCTCGAACACCGGCGGGCGCTGTTCGCTGCGGCCGTCGCCGTACATGACGGTCGTGGCGTTGTTGGTCCACAGGATGTTCTCGACGTCGGGCTCGTCGACGATGGGCTGCAACGGGCCCAGCCGGAACATCGTGTCCGCGACCGCGGCGACGATGGCCTGTTCGCGGGCGGGGGTGGGCGTGGGTGTGGGCCCGCCGGTGTCGATGAGGTCGTCGATGTGCTGGCGCACCAGTTCCCGCACGATCTGGGTGCCGACGGCTTCGCGTTCGTCCTCGGTGTAGGCGAGCGCGACGTGCGGCTTCTCCGGGTCGGCGACGGCGGCGTCGCGTTCTCGGGTGCGGTCGGCCAGGCGCCGGGCGGCCTCGGAGGTCAACCGCTCCACCAGGGCGCGGTCCTCACGCCAGACCGCGATCCGGGGGTCGACGCCGTCACCCAGCTCGAGGTCGGCCACGGCGGGCTGCGGGGTGGGGGCGGGTGTCGGCATCGGAGGCGGTGGTGCGGCGGGCGGGACGTACCAGGCCCCGGTGGGGGCCTCGACGGGGATGGTGGGGAACAGGCTGGTCAGGTCCCGATGCGGGGCCGGGGTCTGCGAGGGGACGTGGTGGCCGTTGCGCAGCGCGGCGAATCCACGCCGGGGTGTCGGGTTGGTGGTCATGCGAACGCACCTCCTGCGACCGCGGGCGCCGGGACGGCCCGCAGGTCGCTGTCGAGCCACCGGGGTTGGTGGCCGGCGGCGAAGGCCTCGATCGACCGCCACGCCTGGTGGAGCGCGCGCAGGTAGATCGCGCGCCGCATGTTCCATTTCGACAACGGGACTCCGTCGGAGAGCATGCGGGCCTCTTTCGGGACGTCGGGCAGGGTGAGGATCAGGTCCAGCCCGAGGACCTTGGCGACCTCGGCGGCCGAGTAGGTGTCGGCGGCAGGCCGGATCGGGTACGGGAAGCTGGAGCCGAGCACGATCAGTCCGACGCTGGCGCGGGAGCGATGCTCGGCGAGGTCGCGCAGCAGCGGGGTGAGCGCGGATTTCAGGGCCGCCACCCGCGGCAGGGTGGGCCGCACGACGACACCGATCACGTCGGCGTGACGCAGCAGTTCCATCGGGGCGGCCGCATGGCCCATCCGACCGGCGTCGACGACAATCGTCTGCGGAACCTCGTGATTGGCGTAGCGGGACAGTTCCGCAGCCAGCGGCCCCCACACGGTGCGCATCGCGTCGGCCTGCCCGGCCTGCCGGATACCCGGCAGCACGCTCAGATGGGCGTCCGGCAGCACCATGACCTGTTGGCGGATGGCGTCGCGCAGGTCGCCGAAGCGGTTCGGCCCGATCAGGTTGACCAGGCTGCGGTCATGCACGTATTCGCTGCGCAGGAAACCGGCCAGGGTGGGGCTCGAGCCGACCGGGTCGGCTTCGACCAGCAGCGTGGACGACAGCCAGCCGGGCAGCGGGTCGCGTTGCAGCGCCAGCCCCAGGGCGGTGGTGCTCACGCCGGGAGAGCCGGAGGCGGAGGTCAGGGCGAGATACATGGTCAGCGCTCCCGGGTGTCGAGGATCAAAGCGACCCGGTGCGTGGCGGCGCGAGCCGCGACCCAGGACGCTTCTTCCTTGGGGACCAGGACGTCGACCTTGGTCTGGCCGGCGTCGGACGGATACACACCGACCACCTGGGCGTTGGTGGTGATGGGGGCCTGCACCGGGCTGTTGTCCTGGTCGCGCGGGGTGTCGACCAGCCGGATGTCGTCACCGTGCACCAGCGGTTCGGCCGGCAGCTTGTCTGCGGACACCTCGATGCCGACCAGGGTCATTCCTTGCGGCGGGATGACACCGTTGGACAACACATTCGGGTTGAGAACGGTGCCTTTGGTGAGGCTGCTGTTCACGGTCTTGCCCAGGGCCGTGCCGCGGTCGGCGGCCAGCAGCACGTTCAGGCCGGCATCGGAGTTGATGCGCGCGGTCGTGAGATCGGCGGCGGTGAGGGTGTGTCCCTGGGAGACGTCCTTGGCCAGGACGAGAACCTCCTGGCGGTCGGACATCTTGTTGGCCACGCCGACGGCGAGCACGATGGCCAGCGCCACCAACATCACGCCGCCGACAATCCATTTGATGCTGCGGCGGGTGCGCACGGTGGCCACCCGGTTCACCTGACCGGGCTGCCCGGCGGGGTCGGGCGCACGGTGGTGGCCGTTGACCGACGGGGGTGGCGGCGCCAGCTGGGTGTTATCGATCATCGGTCAACCTCCGTTTTCGCGCTGATCTGACGCTGGCCCGGAACGGGCGCGGCAGGGATCGGGTGAAATGCGGCGGCCGCGGCCGCCGGGACGGTGTGCTCCCGCGTTCGTGGGGTGGCGAGTCGGCACGGGCAGGGCGCGGTGGTGTCCGGCACCGAGCGTGTGGTGCTCATCGGCAGCCCCCTTTGGCCGTGTCCTGCGAGATGTCGCGGGGTGCTGCCGGTGCCGGGAAACGGCAAACCGGACAAGACCCGTCGGTTTTCATGCTCACTCACCGAACATTTGCTGTCGGTTTGCTGTGTTTTCACTGGAGACGGCGATGGGATGTTTCGCCAGCCCGACAGCCGTGCCGTCCGCGTCATGCGGCGGCACCAGGGAATCGCCGAGTCGTGCAATCCGAGCAGAAGTCCCCGGCCCAGCAGTCCGACGAAGAACCACGCGCCGGCACGGGCCGGAATGGCCGTGAGGGATCCGCTGGCACCCACCGGATGCGGAAATCGGCGACCCGGGTGTGCGCGGGACCCGACGCGGACAGGGGAACGGGGAGTGACGGTGAACGCGGGAATGGCCATGGGACGCCCCCTCTCGGGGTGGGTGGCAGAGGATCGATGCGCAGGCGGCGGCTCCGTCACGGGACGCCGGAATACGCGAGATCGAATGAAGGAATGCGAATTGGATACGAGCCCGCGAAAACGCGGAATCCAATCACGCCCTCAGGGCTGCCACTACAGTCCCTGGCAAAGCACTACAGGCCATTTCGGCGATTGCTGAGCCGTTGCCTTTCGTGCTGGAAGTCAGCGTAAGCCTCGAATGTGATCTACGCAACAACTGCCCGCGGACAATAATCCGCGGGCTGGACATTCTCCGTGCGGGGTTATCGCGGTACGCACTCCAGCAGCAGGAACAACGGGCGCACGAAATTCGCGTCCCACCAAGGGTTTTCCCTGCGCTGCTCGGCGGTGGGATGCGGTTCGCGCAACGCGGTGATCGCGAAACCGGCCCCGGTGATCATCGCGATGTAGGTCTCGAGCGAGTAGAACCGCTGCACCGACGCCACCGGCGACACCAGATCGGCTACGCGGAATTGCTGCTCGACGGTGCGAACACCGAAATAGGCGTCGACGGAGAATTCGGTGGTCGCCGACCGTTCGGCGCGCGCGGCGTAGAAGCACGGGTGCATGCCGAGCAGTATCAGCCGCCCGGCCGGTCGCAGGACGCGGGCGAATTCGCGAAACCGGTTCTCGGGGTTGGTGATCCCGTTCGGGAGCCGGTTGGCGACGACCAGGTCGACGCTGTCGTCGGGCAGCGGGAGCGCGGCCACGTCGGCATGATGGAAACTCGCCGTGGCGGGACGGTGGTCGGGGTGGCTGCGCGCGGCCGTGAGCAGTTCCTCGCACGTGTCCACGCCGTGGACATGGCGCGCGCCCAGCGCCGCCAGGCGGCGGGCCAGATGCCCCTCCCCGCACCCGGCGTCGAGGATCTCGAGACCGGCCGGGTCGCCGATCATGGCCAGCAGCGCCGGATCGGTCAGCTGGGTCTGATACGGGTCGAGCCGGTCACGGATGACGGTGATCCAGAACTCGGCGTTCTTGGCGTAGGCCTCCGATACGCGGTTGTCGCCCAGCACGATTCGCTCCCCTCGTCCGGTCTGTCACATGCGTTTGATCAGATCCGCGAGGGCCGAACGGGTCCGCGGGTCCTGCACGCCATTGTCGAGCCGCGCGGTCACGGCGCGCTGCAGTTCCGGCGCCGCCGAGCCGAAGGTCGAATCGTAGTCCAGCAGAACCGGTATCGCGGTCGCGGCGAGATAGTGCAGGTAGGCCTCGGGCAGCGCGACGATATCACCGATCACCTCGGCCGCGGTCCGGTGTAGCCGTGCCCTCGTCGCGCCGCCGATCTCCGGGGTCAGCGCGATGTCCCCGCCGAACGACGCCAGCGACCACAGTTCGTTGCGGCGCAGCAGCGGATTGCCGACCAGTTCCCGCTGATAGGCGATCGCCGCGTCAACGTCGCCGCCGCCGATCAGCACGCCGATGACGCCGCTGCGGTGCGCGAAGGCCGAGCTGCGGTCCGCGGCGGCCGCGGCCGCGGCCGGCATCTGACCGGTCAGCCGCGTCAGTTTGTGCACCAGGATCCCGTAGCCGACGGTCGGGCGCAGCGCGTTCCCTGTCTCCACCCGGTCGACCAGCTGTAATGCCTTGTCCGCCAGTTCCTCCGGACGGGCCACCAGCCCCTCGGGCGAGAGCGCGAACACCGCGTCGAGCGCATGGCTCTGGCGTGAACCCCAGCAGCGCGCCAGGCTCGCCACCGTCGCCCGTGCGTCCAAGCGCATCACCCCGGCCGCGGCTTCGAGGACCGTGGCCACGTACTGCACCGGCTGGCCGGTCCGGATCAGGTCCGCCAGTCGATCGTGGCGGACCTCGAGCCCGGACTCCGCGCAACGCCGCAACGCCGCTTCCACGCGCGCCGAATGGCTGCGGCGCTCGACGTAGCCGGCCAGTCCCGGCACCGCGGTGATCAACCGCTGCAGTGTCGCTCCCGACACCGCGTCGAGCCACTGCTCGTCCTGCCAGAGCCTCGACAGGGTGCTGGTGGACACCGTGGACAGGAACGCGACATCGGTCATGGTCAGCTCGTCGGCCTCCGCCAGCGTCGCTAGTGACCGGGCTCTCACCAGAGCGCCCACTGGATAGGGATCGGTCCGAGCTCTGGAAAACGCTTCTACCTGCTCTTTTGGTGCGCCGGGCCGACGGTGCGCCCCACTGCGCAGACCGCTCGGTACGGTAGGCTCCATAGCACAATCGTATGACCGAAGGCAAGATCTGTCCCGGCAACGCAACACCGCTGGCCTGCGACAACGCCACGGACGACGATCCGAGACGAGCCCCGACAAGTAACCCAATTCGGGCAGTGACCGATCTTGTAGCCGAGGAGGTTCACATGCGACCTGTCGCCCGACGGATCCACGAACCTGGGAACGTCGCTCCCCCGTCCCGCCGCACCCCCGCACCACCGGCACACACGACCTCTCAATCCCCGCCAGCGCATCACACCGAACCCCCGGACGCGGCCCAGACATCCTGGCCGTGGGTCGTCATCGAAACCCTCGCCGACCCCGACCAGCCGACCATGGTCCTCGACGGCGGCAACCCCCGCGCCTTCTCCCGCCTCACCCGCGCCAGCATCGCCCGCAACCACATCGCCGCCCGCCTGCTCGGACCGCTGGTGCACGACTGCGTCTCAACCGCCCAGACCCATGAAAAAGCCTTCACCCTGCCCGACGACCGGGTCCAGCGCATCATCGGCGTCCCGGTCCTCGGACCCTCCGGCCACGTCCACGCCGTCGCCGTGTGGGCCGGCGGCATCGAGGAAGCGCTCCCGCGGATGCCGATCATCGGCGCCATCGAATGGAACATCTCCGGACTCATCAGCGCCTCCCCCGCCGCCGAGTTCCTGCTCCGCACCACCGGCCCCGAGCTCTCCGGCCAGACCATCCCCGAGCTACTCGCCGAATTCGAAACCTTCGACGACCGCGCCAGCTTCCTCGCGCTGTTCAACCTCGCCGGCCTCGACGTGCCCGCCGAACAGTGGATCGGCACCGCCACCAAGACCTACGGCAGCGACGACCGCCACGATCTGTTCCTCGCCGCCCGCGCCGTCGGCACCGGTGACACCCGCGTAGTCCGCGCGGTCGTCACCGACATCACCGGCACCGACAAACCCCGCACACCCGATCTGGCCCTGGTCGCGGTCCGGCACATGCCGATTCCGGCAGGCCACGCGCTGGGCCTGGTCGACTTGAAAACCGGGTTCTGCCACGAATGGCTGACCGAGCCGAACAGCCCGCTCGCCAGCTGGCGCCACCACAACCCCTCCTACTCCGAGGACGACCGCGCCCAGGTACGCCAGACCTGTTTCGAGTTGGCGATGGGAGTCAAGGACACCGCGACCGTGCGCGTACGCATCCGGTTCTCCGAGCAGGACGAGTGGATCCTGCTGGAAGCCATATGGACCCGCATACTCGACGGCGACCGGCCACAAGCCCTGCTCGACGTCACGCCGCTGTCGGAGATCCCCACACCAGTGGTCAGCGGCTGCCAGCTGTGCCGCGACATCGCTGACCGTCAAACGGGGTCATAGCCTGGAGTCGCCCGCATCCCGCAGCGACTCCAAAATCGCCGCGGGATGATCGACGAACAGCAGATGGCCCGCGTGCTCCACCACATGAAGCCGGCTCCCTGGAATCAGATCGGCCAGCCGGCGCCCGTCGGCCAGCGGCACATTCGCATCCTCAGCCCCATGGAACACCGCAACCGGCACCTTGATATCGGCGAGCTCGAACCCCCACGGTCGGCAAAACACCGCCAGCATGTCCTCCGCAAAACCCCTACTCCCCTGCCGGAACGCCTCCCCGATATTGGCCTGCAGCTTCTCCGCCAACTCGGCGTCACGACCGACACGGCGCCGATCAGCCGACGCCATCTGGTCCACCAACCGGGCAACACCGCTCGGCTTGCTGACCACCGCACGCATCCGAGCAGCCATCGGCCGCATCAGAATCGGGAACCTCCGCACGAACGCCACACCGCGACGACGCCTACGCGCCATCGCATCCAGGCCGGCGCCGCCGCCCGCGAACGGGGCCGGCGAACTGACGACCGCCACCGCCGTCACCCTGCCAGCAGCCCGGGCCGCGCAAGCCAGCGCATACGGGCCACCCCCGGACACGCCGATCACACCGAACCTCGCCACACCCAACAAATCTGCGATCGCGACCGCCGAATCGACCCAATCCCCCACCCGGCGCGGGCCGTCAGCGATCGGTGACTCACCCATTCCCGGCCGATCCACCGCGATGATTCGCATTCCCGCGGCGACCGCGGCCTTGTCGAAGGCTTCCGCCTCACGATGCGATCCGGGAATGCCGTGACAAACCAGCACCGGAACGCCAGACGGAGCACCATACTCCACGATGCTCGCGGTGCTCGCCGGAAGACTGAGCGATCGAGGTTCCCTCAACGTCATCCATGCAGGTTAGGTCGACTAAGGCTTCCAACAGCATGACCACGCCGCAGGCCGACCGGTTACCCCAGCGACTTCTGCACCGCCTCAAAAATGTCCGCGTCGGTCTCCCGCTGCCATGGCTTCATCTCATCCCAGTCCGCGAGATAGCTAGCAGGCGCGTCAGGGAGCCGGTGCCTTACCTGGCCGATCCATAACAGAGCAATGAAACGGGACTTCTGGTCCCGACTCAGGTCCGCAGCCTTACCGCCGGTCTGAGCCAGGAAGTCGACGACCTGTCCATACACAGTGGAAGCCGCTGCACGCTCCCAATCCGGTGTCTCCTCCCAGGGGGCGACCGCTCCCGGCTTTGGTGTTCCCGGATAGTGGCGGGTCACCCCATCGATCCAAGCCTGTCGGAATAGACGTCCGCCCTGTTCGCTGTTGTACACGAGCTTGCTCTCCTGGTTCGATCTCATGCGCTAGCCGCAGTCAGGGCCACGATGTCCGTCGCAAGCCGCTCGACATGGCGGTCGCCCCGCATTCGGCTGAGTTGTGGGCCAAGTTGATTGAGTCGGCGACCAACATAACCGGAATGAGTTTGGCGAGCGATGTCCAATGCCGCTGAACCGTACATAACTGCCTGGACCGGATCTCTGCGCAAGGCTCCCGCTGCGGCCATATCAACCAGCACAGAGGCGCGGCGGCGCTGTGACAGCGGTCGCTGCATCATCGGCTCAAGAATGGACTCTGCGGCTTCGGCGTTTCCGAGTCGGACATGGCAGCTTGCCTGGTCTTCATCAATCCGGGTGCCGTCGAACCGCAGCCATTTGACCGACCTGCCGCTGGACAGATCGTAGACACCTCGAGCCGCATCGAACGCGCGTGCACACCCACTCGCATCGCCGATTCCGGCCAGTGCGTGTGCGTGAACCGTCTGTACCCAGTAGCGGGTCGATAACGCCGAATCGCCCTGACCGGCAATCGCGCCGGCGTCCTGAAGCAGCGGCAGCACCTGATCGCAGCGCTGATCGTAGATACCGAGATAAGCGTGGCGGGTCAGAGCACATGCCCACAAGTCATGGGCTTTGGCGTCCGCCGCAAACTCAGCAGCCAAGGTGTAGCACTGCGCGGCGTCGGCATAGAGGTCAGCGTCGAAAAGCACTTCGCCTGCCAACTGCAGCACATCGGATACCAGTTCGCGTACCTGCCGGTCAACCAGGTCGGTACCCGGGTGCCGAGCAGTCTGCACAAGGACCTTCACATGTTCGAGAACCGCTGGGAACACCGTCGCCTTGGATGTCTCTGTGCTGTAGGTGTCCCACAAGGCTTGATTCACCTGTGCGTATTGACTGATCACACCAGCGTCAACACGATCGCCAACATCAGCGCGCACTAGCTGATCCCAGTCGATCCGAGCCGCGTGGACAGTTGCGGCAACGCTCAGCAGGAGCAGTAGTTCGCGACGATTCATGTCGGTGATCTCCAAGTGCGCCTCGTCGCTCGGCGTGATATGCCGAACGAACATGTCGCCCTTGAGGATAGGTGCCGACGCGGGTGCAGCGAATTCTCCGAGGGTCGGCGATTGTGGGAGTGTTGCACGAGGCTCAGTTCGCAGCAGTGTCTCGAAGCGACGTCGCTCCTCGTCCGTGACAAGCTCCACTGCAGCGTCGAGGATCTGTTGACTGTCGGACCGCAGTTGGCGGCGTGCACCGAACCGATGCCAGCGAGCCACCGTAACAGCCTGAACGCCGAGCTTTCGTGCAAAATCGCGCTGCGACAGCCGCATTGCCTTCTGCAGCAGCACCGCTTCGTGTCCGGTCCAATCACCTGCGTACACAGCGTCGCCTTTGTCGTCGATCCCCGTCGAAGTACAACAGTAGGACAGCAGGAGGACAACGCGGTGATATTTCCGTCGATGGCCTCGCGAGAGAGCATAGATGTGCGGCCGAATCATCAACGCCAACAAGCAGATCGGGGCATCTGATCCGCAGTGCGGCCAGCTTTTGCTGGTTGGTCGCGATCAGCGCGAAGGAGGGTGCAGTGATGGGTTCATTACCGACCGGCGCTGAGCGCCTTGTTTCCGTGGCGTGCATGGAATGGATCTGTGGTGGTGGCGGCCATTCGGCAGAGTGCTCCTGCGCGACGGAAACGAGGACTTCCACCCACAGTGCGGTCTGACCAGCCGTACCCAAATAGCCGGTGGCCCTGCGGAATACCCCTCTCCGCAGGGCCACCGGCCCGTCTGGGTGACAGCCTCTTCGGCAGGCGAGTGACGCGGAATACATTGCGGCGTAAGTCAACTGCGGACAGCAGGAGTACGGCGTTCCCTGGCGCTGAGTTCGATGATCATTCCAGCGTATTCGTCGGACAGCTCTGCCAATTCGAACCACAGCTTGTGTACACGGTGGTCGGTCGCGCCGTAGCAGCGCAACGCCCGGAAGGCTTCCTCGGAGCGCGCGGCTACGGCGGCGATGATTGTGCTCAGCCGCGCGCAATCGACTGTCTCATCGGTCACGCTGCGCCGGATGGTGTCGGCGATCTCGGCGATCGTCGCCCTTCTCGAGTTTTCGATCATGCTGGCCTGTGGGCTGCGGCAGTCGGTGACGTGTGCTGCTGCGTTGAGCTCGGCCAAGTGGTGGGCGCGGGCGGCCACGATCCGGGCCGGTGGGGTGTATCCGTCGATGGAATGCCCGCGGACCGCCCGCAAGAGCTGGTACTGGGTGGGCAGCACGCCGTCGAGACGCGGGAGAAGGGCGGGGTTCCTGTTTCCGCGGAGGCGGATTCTGGCGAGTGTGTCGATGATCAGCGGGACGGCCGCCATGACCAACCCCCCTTTCGTCTCGGTGGCGCGGGTTCGCGTGGAGGGACTGGGGCCGTGATGGCTGCCGGGATCTGGGCTGTCGGGTTCACCATGGCGGCTACTTCGCGAACGGTGAGGCCTACGGCAGCTGCCCATTTCGCCAGGGAGGACCAGGCGTCGATCAGGGAGCAGTCACCCGGCGGGATGGCGTCCAGGGTGTCGGCGAATAGGAGCACGGCTTCCGCCTGCGCGACGGTCAGGGTGCGGCCCCGCAGTTGGGGGATGACCCAGCACTCGCCGCCTACCGGGAGGGCCTGCACCGCGGTGGGATCGTCGGTGCGGGTGCGGCCGAGGGGCGTGGCGGCCATGGAGGATCAGCGGGGGTTGGGAGACGGTGGTGTGCGGTCTGGACCGTCCACCGGGTTGGACCGGCAGACGGTCCAGCAGCCGTGGCCGGCGTAGTAGGCGTCGACGATGTCGGCGCCGGCGCGCGGATCCGTGATCGGGTGCGTCTCGTTCGTGAGCTGGCCTTGCATCGGGCCTCACCACCTGAGGGAAGTTGCCGAAGTGATCTTGATGTGTTACCTGCGTCACATCCGCTACCGTCAGCGTAGCTGTAATAAATTACTGAAGCAATAGCGGTTCACGATCCGGCTACTGTGTTATTGCACGTCGTCACCGCAGACGGGAGAGGCATGGCCAGCCAGAAGCGCCGCACCGCCGACCACAGGAACGACCCGAACGCCTTGCGTTTCCTGATCGGCCGGGAACTGCGTAGTGCCCGTGACCAGGCACGTGTGTCCCAGGCGGTGGCCGCGCAGCACCTCGGGTGCACGCAGGCGAAGATCAACCACCTCGAGAGCGGACGCAACAACCAGTCGGCGGAGGAGGTCACGGCCCTGCTGACCTTCTACGGCAGCGAGCCCGCGCAGATCGAGCGCATCGCGGCGCTGACCGAGCGGGCCGACCAGACAGCCTGGCTCGCGCCGTTCGAGCAGGCTTTCCCGGCGTGGTTTCGAACGTTCGTGGGCTTGGAAGGACTGGCCAGCGCCGTCACCGTCTACGAGTCCATGCTGGTGCCCGGGCAGCTGCAGACCGCCGACTACGCCGCCGCGCTGCTGGAACACAACCTGCGTGTGGCTCCCATGGACGCGCCCGCCGTCGTGGAGGCCCGCCTGGCGCGGCAGCGGCTGACCACCGCAAATCCCCTCACCTATCGGGCCGTTCTCGAGGAAGCGGTGCTCGACCGACGCGTCGGCGGGGCGCAGATCATGCGTCGGCAGCTCGAGCACCTGCTGCAGCTCATGGCCCTGGACCACGTCGAGATCCAGGTGATGCCGTTGGAGGTCGCCGTGCATCCCGGCCTCGACGGCGATTTCATGGTGCTGGAGTTCGATCAGGCACAGCCCATCGGCTATGTCGAGTACCCCGCTGGTGCGGTCTACATCCAGTCCCCGGATCTGCTCGACCTCTATAGGATGGCCGCCAAGCGGCTCCGTGCTGCGGCGCTGACGCCTGCAGACAGCGCCGACGCGATCCGGCGTCGTGTCAGTGCACTTTCGGAACAGGAGTAGTCGTGAACGCCCGCCTTCCCTGGCGCACCCCCCAGGCCAGCAGCAACGGCGAGAACTGTGTCCAGTTCGCCCCGCACGGTGAAGCGATCCTGGTCCGGCACAGCAAGTCCCCCGACGGCGGCACCATCGTGCTCGCCAAGCCCGCCTGGCAGGCGCTCGTCGACGCCGCCCGGGGCGGAGTGTTCGGTGTGCTCGGCGCGCTCACGATTCAGCGTGACGGCAACGACGTCCTGCTCCGCGACGCCGACGGGCACGTCGAACTCCGCTTCGACGACGGGGAATGGACCGCGTTCGTGTGCGACGCTCGCGCCGGCCACCTCGACACGTTGGCGGTCGCCTGAGACGGGCGGCCCGTCGATCAAGGCGCGGTGACGGGTCCGGTCTGCGCCGATATCCGACCGTGCGTGCAGTCGCACAGCCAGCATCCCAGGTCGGCGGTGTGAACGTCGGCGGGGTGTGGGCACCAGCATGGCGAGTGTTGCTGTGCCCCAGTAGGTTTCGCGGTCATCACGTTGCCTTTCGCGTCGCAGGGGTGCGTCGGCGGGCCGTCACGGGCGGGAGGCCCAGTCGCCCCGGATCAGCCGGAGCTGCGGCAGCCGGCGGCGCAGGTGCCACAGCCCGCTGACGAGGTAGGCGCCGATGATGGTCAGGACGCACGCCAGCACGATGAGGCGGCGCAGGTCGAGGCCGCCGATCTCGCCGGGCAGCATCCAGATCGGATGCTCGGCCGCGGCGACGAGTATCTCGTGCTCGACCAGCCATCGGAGCCGTCCGTCGCGGAAGTCCTTCTGCGACAGCAGGATAACGACGACGGCCACGCACACCGTGATGAACAGGCCGGTTTCCGGTTTCACCCAGGTGTGGGGGCGGCCGGGGGGAAGTTGCTGAGTCATGGGCGGATGCTCCTGGTCGGTCCGGGGTTCAGTTGGGGCGCAGGACACGGCGAATGGTGACTTCTCCGTCCTCGGGTGCGTCCACGATCTGTTCGCCGTCCTCCTCGGTCCAGCACAGGATTTCGATCGTGACTTCGCCGCCCTCGTCGTCGTCTCCGTCGTCGGTGAACAGTGAGGGTCCGGGTGCGCAGGTCACGACGCCCCAGTGGTCGACGCCGTCGATGATTTGAACGAGGTCGCCCTCGGCGACGTCCATCGGCGCGACCGTCTCGACCTCGCCGTAGCCGTCGCCGTAATCGTCGGCGAAGCCGGATGCGGCGGCGCTGCCGTGGATTTCGTCGATTTCGTCGGTGTCGTCGAGTTCCTCGTCGTCGGGGGCTGCCATGGCTGTGGGCAATCTCGTCACGGTGGCACTGTGACCGTTGGCCGACCCGTTCGCCGATCCATTGGTGTGCGGGGTGTCGACGGGCCTACCGTGCGCGTACGGGCCCGAACCGTTGGTCGACGGCTCGGTGGCCCCGTTGCTGGGGCCGGTCGGCTCGAGGAAGCTGTTCAAGCCCAGCAGGGTGTAGTGCTCGCCCGCGGCCCGGGCTTCGGCCATCTTCTTGCGCCGCTCGACCGGGTCGATATCGGGATGGCGGGAGGCCAGTCCCCAGGTAGCCTCGACGTACTTCTTGAACACCGACTGCGGGGGGCGCTTGGGACGACTCGATCCGTTCTTGGGGCGGGTGCCGTTGTGACCGTTGTTTCGCCGGCGTGAGCCGTTGCCGGTCCGGCGGCTGCGCGGGCGCGGGGTCTCGTCGATCTCGTCGATGTCGGTCTCGTCTTCGTCGTCCTCCTCCAGGTCTGGTTCGAGGATCACGAGACGCTCGTGCAGTGCCTTACCCGGCCGCAAGCGTTGCAGCCGTTCGTATTCCGGGCTGCCTTCGACGGTGCGCCGGGGGTCGGGGGTGTAGAAGCACTGGACCTCGACGTACCGGTTGTCGTCGGTCACCGCGGTGGCGCGGCCGCGGACGCCCTTGGGGATCAGCGTGCCGGTGGTCGACGAGTTCCACATCATCATCGCGCCCTGCGGGCTGAGCGGTCCGAGGGAGACGCGCATGCGCAGCGAGTCACGGGTGTCGCCGCGGCCGCGGCCGCCGAAAAAGTCCATGTCGGGGCGCTGCGTGGAGATGACCATGTGGATTCGTGCCGACCGGCCCTTGCGGACGATGGAGGCGATCTCGAGCAGGGTCCGTGGCTGGGCAGGGTCACCTTTGACCTTGACCATCTGGTACCAGTTTTCGAGGTTCGCCTTGAAATCTGCGAACTCGTCGACGACCAGAAGCAGCGGGGTGAACTGGCTCTCGTCGGCGCCGGCCTCGATGGCTTCGTAGCGCAGTTCCATCTCCTGCCAGACCCGGTGGATGACCGCGGCCTGGTGCATGATCTTGGATGCGACGATCTGGATATTGGGCCAGTCCCGAAAACCCAGGAACTCCGTGCCCTTGCCGTCGACGACCCAGACCATCCAGCCCAGTCGCGCCACTGCGGTCACGACGGTGTGCACTGCGGCGGTCTTGCCGGTGCCGGTCGCGCCGATCAGGATCATGTGCGGGTCGATGAGCGGACGCCACCCCAGTTCGTGCCCGTCCTCATCGTTCGAGTAGGTGATGAAGACCTTCTCGTAGGGCACGACGTACGGGTTTCCGGTCGGCTCGTGCCAGATGATCGGGTCGAAGGCCGGACGGATCTCGAAGGTGACCCTGTCCTGTTCCAGGTCCCACAGCGCGCGCCAGCGGCCTCCCGGCAGCAGCGCCGAGACGGTCTTCTCGACGCGGTCGCGATAGCCGACGGGCGCGAACTTCACGCCGTCCTCGCCGAGCCGGGCAACGATTCGCCTCACCTGGACGGTGGCCGGTTCCGGGGCGCTGTCGGGGGCGGGCTGCTTCTCGGAGGCCTCGGGGGCAGGCTGTGTTTCGGGATCGCCGACGATGGTGGCGGTCGGGCCGAGGATCTTGAGGATGACCCGTTTGGTGCGCGCGACCCCTTCCGGGTCGGGCTCCGGCTCCGGGGTGAAGTCGCGTTCGTAGACCAGTTCGCAGGTGCGGCTGTTGTGCTCGCTGAGCGCGTAGCGACCCCAGGGCTGCCCGGACATGACCTCGTCGATGCGGGTCCGCCAGTCCGGGTCAAGCTCGGTGCCGGCGTCGGTGTAGTAGACGACCACGCGGGCGGGGTAGCCGACGCCGTGGTCGGTACCGACCCACTCCTCTGTCCGCATCACCGCCCGGGTCGGCTTGAGGCCCAGCACGCCACACAGTTGCTCGGCGCATCGGTCCTCGTCGACGAGACGCTCGTGACGGCGCTGTCCCCTGGTGGCGCTGAGACCGGCGGCCAGCACTGCTGCCGCGGCCAGTGGTGTGGTGACCCACAGGTCCAAGTTGACCAGTGGACCGCCCGCGCAGACGCCGACCGCCGTCGACAGGGCGACGATCGTATTGCGGCGCCAGCGGTGGGAGCGGTAGGGCAGGGGCGCGGAGCGGCCGTAGCGCGGGGGCGCCATCTTCACTTGGGCCGTCGTCGACGACGCCGAGGTCGATGTCGTCATCGTCGCTCACCGCCTGCCCGGGAGGCCCTGGACGCAGGCGGGTTCGCGGTCTGGACGTGCGCAGTGCGGCATGCGGCACACACCTTCGTCGCAACGGGGCTGGCCGATGGTCAGTCGGGCCAGATAAATGGTCGAAGTCAAGGTTATGGCACCCCGCATCGGGACCGCAAACCCTACCGGACGGTGAACGGAGTGTGCGGTGGCAGAGAAGTGCCCCGGCACGCAAAAGGGGGTTCGCGCCGGGGCATCTGATAGTGGCGGAACCGGGGGTAGGTATCCGCCTGCCGATATTGTACGCGCGAGTCCCGACAATTATTCCCACGCCCAGGGCCCGGCCATTCAGGGGACCCCGATCAGGCGCTCGACCTGGCTTTTCGGGTCGGCGCTTCCTCCGGCAGCACCGTTCGGGAGGCCTGACCGATAGGACGTCTGCGTATTCGGGATGAGCCGCAGTCGGAGACGGAGAATTGTCTGGCGCGTGAATTCGAGACAGCGCGCCAAAGCATTCCAATAGACAAATTCGGCCACGAGAATGCCGCCGGGCTAGCGAGGATCAATAGAAGCCCTGTCCTTTCAATCGGTCGCTGCGGGCCCGGCACTCGTGGGATCCGCGGCGTCGCCGGCATCGGTCGATGCGCGGTGCTCGTGCCCGGCGGGTGGCTCGTCGAGCAGGTAGGCGTGCAAAGCGCCGGAGATGAGCATGTTCCGGGAGACCCCGAGGAAGTCCGCGCACAGTTTGTCGAAGATCGCGAGATCCGAGGTGAGGACCGAGTAGGAGAACGGCTCGGTGTGGCCGGTGCTCTTGCTGGCTCGTCGGCGACCTGCGGCACGCTTCTCGAACAGATCGCCGCCGACGGTACCGGCAGGCAGCAGCCGGCCAGCGAGCCTCCCATCGCCCTGAGTGACCTCGATGGCGTGGATGACCAGATCGCCATGGTCCCAGCCGAGCTTGGCCGCCATGTCACGTGCACGCGTGACGAGATCGGCCGGCAGTCGCACATTCGAGTCGTGCACCTTCGGCTCCGCTCCCCCACCCAGAGCTGGCCCCTCGCTGTCCATCGTCACGTGACGCTCCTCTGTTCGGCCCTCCGCCCCGCACTCCCGCGCGGGCATGACCGATTCCTATCGGACCGACCGGACACTTCGAGCCGTCGATTTCCCGTCAACCGCACACCGGTAGCACGACGTCCACAACCCGACCGTCCGATCCACATCCCGCATCCGCCTGCCGTGCAGTCGCCGTTCGCGGTGCTGTCCCAAGCCGAGTGTTCGGTGCACGGACGGTGAGTGTTCGGCGTGTGTAAGGCGTATGCAAGGCATGTGTTCGGCGAATGGTCGCCGTATGACTGTGAGCGATGACAACCAGTGGGACGTCTGCGATCATCAGAGCCATGACGGTTCCGATCAAGTCGCTGCCCAAGACCCGCGGCACTGCTGCGGTCGGGCGTGCACGCCAGCACCGACCGTCCGCGCCGCCGGAGTCCTGGGTGCGCGATCTCAACTGGCACCGCACCGTCGTCTACCCGTCCTCCAAATTCCAGTGGCAGCCCTCGGACGCGGCACTGGTCGCAACGAAGTTCACCGGCGGCCAGGACGAGTTCACCACGGTCGCCGACCTCACCGTCCTGACGCAGAAACGTAAGAACCTCACGGACTACACCGCCACCTGCGAGCGTGCCCTCGGGCGCGCACTCTCCCAGAGCCAGCGGGGCCTGGGCTGCCGGACAGCGGACCTCGCCGAGATCCTCGACATGACCCCACTCGAGGTGGAGCGCGCGGTCTACTCCTATTCGGTGGCGGTGACCTGGTCCGACAAGATCGGCGACCGTAGCAGCTACACCAACCGACAGGTGCGGCGGATCACCGAGATGTGCGACGGCTTGCTCATCTCCTCGCCGCTGCTGCTCGCCTGGGAGCTCAAGCAGTTGTGGAGCATGTACAGGGCCGCCGAGAATCTGCTCGAAGACACCTTCGTCGACCTGGTGCTGGAATTGAAGGGGACCGCCGATCCAGCCGTCATCGTCTACGCGGCCGGTGCCCCTCATCGTGAAGCGCTGCACGGCTGGATCCGGCACCAGCGCGCCTTGCGGGGCGAGCCCGGCGACCCTCGCCGAATTCCATCCCAGTATTGAGACTGGCCGGCCGGGGGACGGGCATGCCCTAGCGCTGGTCTGCGGCCCGACTGTCCCGCCGCGAACACCACCCGGGATTTCAGTGAGTTCGCCTCCCCCGTGTACATGCCTTGCATGTCCTGCACTGAACCGGGTTTCTCCCAAACTGGCGTGTGGCCTCGGCGTAGCGCGGAAGCGTTCTGCGCACCTGCACCGACCTGCCGAGCGCCTCACCTCTGCTGAGCGCCGCAACTGGCAGTCAGGGTGACAGTCTTCGTCGACAGGTGAGCGATGCCTACTGCGAGTCAGGCTGCGCGCCGCGCGTAGCGCTGGTGGACAGGCCGGCATCTGTCCTCGGCCAGAGCCCCGCATGGTCCCTTCTGCAGTGGTCGGCCAGACAATCGGGTAGCTGGCTGGGCACACGACCCGCGCCCAGCGCCTCTGACCTGGAGTGATATTGGTAGCTGCCAGTGGCGGTCCGGATTCTGAAAGGGAACGCATCACGATGCTGCGCAATCCGCCGCCGACAGGCACACCGGCACCCCGGTGCATTTCGTCACTGTGACACACAAATCCCCAGGTCAGCGCAAGGATATGCTGAGCACTGATTACAGGTGTGTCAATGCTGGCAGAGGTTTCTGCAACTGTGCTCGGCATCATGCATTGCATGCCTCGCCGCGTCATTGAGCTGCATATTGATGGGTCCAGTTGCTACATGGTTGATCACTAAGCTTCTTCTAGTGCTGGTCGAACCGTTTGGCAAGCTGTTGTGGCATCAGTGTTTCCAGATGTCGAGACAGTCGTAGTACCACTTATCATGCTATCGCTGAACCATCAAATTCTCCGCTCTGCTCGACGCGAGATTGTTCGGTCAGCCTCGGACACGATGCACAGGCAGACGGTTCCCCGCACGGATGCGCAGATGGCTCTCCGCGCTGTTGTCCACGCTGCTACAGAGGCCATCGAGAAGGTGCGGTCATATGGTGACGCTTATGTCGTTCGAGGAACTATTAACCGTGCTCTTTAAATCACCATTGCAACCGCGTCTCGATCCGCTCTTGGCCTTACCTCTTTTCCTACTCCTTGAAGAACAGAACGCTCTGCTCTCCGCACACTGCTGACATTTGCGGGGCGATGGATCGTTCCAAAAATGGTGGATCATGTCCCTGTATCGGTTCATCCGATAACGTGCCGATTCATGAGCGCAGACACTTTCAGAAAGATGAGCATAATCGTCTGGCCCACTACGCGGCTCCGTGCCGATATACCGATCTAATCCATCATCCTCCAGGAGCTGTGTCGACACGTTGTGAAACATCCACTGGAAGCCGCTGACCCGAGTATCCCTCGAATTACCCTTCAGCTGGCCGATCAGACAGTGACTAGTTAGGCCGCCCGAGTAGTTGGTCCGCCTGCGGTGTTCACCATCGACCATATGGGGTGTCGACAGGTCTTCCGGTCGGTCCATGGACGAGTGTTGGCGCACATTAGGTTTGCGACCTATGAACACGCTCATCGATCCGTTGGTGGCCGCGTTGTGTGTTGCGCCACTTTGGAAGCTGCGCCAACGGTAGCGACAACAATGATCCGTCGAGTCTCTGTACTGGTGTGACTGTATGCATTCCGGTAGACATGGTGGTATATACGGAATGTAGTTCTTACCTGCGTCTTTGTCACCGTAGAGAGAACGGTGGGTGCAGTGATGCGGGTGTTGGCCTGACTGCGCGGGTGGCGCAAGACGCGGGGGAGTATGGGCGGAGGCGCTCGTCTGAAAAGCTGCCGACACGGAAATGTGCCGACAGGTGAATCGGCATGTCGGCAACTCGCCTGCGTTACGATTCCCGCTGACAGGACTGACCACCCTCGGCACCTCCTAAAAGTGCTGGTAGAACTACATAACGGAGCCCTTCGAATGTTAAGTGAACCGATGCTTCGCGACCACTGCAGTGGTCGCGGACGATCCCTGATCAGGCAGCATCCGTGCGCCGCGAGGGGAACTCGCTGATGGCCCTCCCCATGACTCTTTCGGCCGCGGATATCGACTGGCGGGTACTCGAGAATGTAATCGTGGTGGCCAACTGGAAGGGCGGGGTCGGCAAGACCACCACTTCGGTGAACCTCGCCCACAAATGGACTGATCCGGTGGAAATCGTCGTCGACACCGACGATCCGACCGAGCAGGGCGATGTGCTTGTCGTCGACCTCAACACCCAGGGCACCGTGGCGCTGTTGCTCGGAATCCGGGGAACCGACGACGATGACCAAGGGCAAAGCCTGTTCACCAGCACCACCACAGGACTTCCTCTGGAGCCGGTTCGAGGTGTCCGGCCCGGACTGGACGTGCTGCCGGGTGGCGAGTACATCGCGCTCATCGACGCGGCGCTGTCTCCTCAGATCAACAATCAAACCAAGCGCGCGCGGGCGATGCTGGGATTGGCGTACGCGCTGCAGGAAATCGCGCCCCGGTACCGCCGCATCATCATCGACACCCCGCCGGAGAACGAGACGCTGCTGCTGATCGCGCTTGCCGCGGGACGCTGGGTCCTGGTGCCCATGAAGACCGACGACACCGCGCGACTGGGGCTCTACCAGCTCGTCGAGCGGATCGGTGCTGCCCAGGAGTTCAACCCCTATCTCACCCTGCTCGGTGTGTTCGTGTTCGCATCCATGTTCAACAGCAACGGGATCCGCGCCGAGCTCCATCAGGACCTCGTGGAGGACTTCGACGGCGATTCGAGCTACCTGCTGTCGTCCTACATCCGCTTCGCCGAGAAGGTGGCACGGCAGAGCAGCCGCTACGGCCGTCTTCCCGGTGAGCTGGCCTCCCAGATCGCCAACAACCCCTCTTGGACGTCGATCGTGCGGGGTGAGGCCGACAAGGACGTGGTCGTGGTGTCCGAGGCGTCCAAGACCGTTTCCGCAGACTTTTCCGCTCTGGCGAAGGAAGTCGCCGCGCGCATCGACGATCGCCGCGCACAACTTGTCACTGAAGGGAATTGGCCGTCATGAGCTCTCCACTCACACCGCAGAATCTCGGTGCCGGCACCGGCCGCGGTGGCCTGCTGAACACAGCGAACCGCGCCAGGATCCTGCGCGAGGCAGGCGTCGACGTCGACGCCGACGAGCCCGATACCACCGCCGAAGCACCGGTGGCCAAGCCCAAGGCACCTCGCAAGCGGGCCACGCCCGCGGCCGGTCGGCGCGGGGGAGCGTCGGTCGTGTACGTCGATTCACTCGTCGAAACCCGGGTCAAGGCCGCGTGCAAGAAGCGCGACATCACCCATCTGCAATTGATCCTGGAAGCCGTCGCAGCCAATCACGATCGGCTGCGTGACATCGTCTCGGCCGCGCGCATCAACACCCGGCCGGTGGCGGAATTGTTCGAACCCGATCCCGACGCGGTGCGCTATCGCGGTGGTGGCCAGATCGGCGTTCCCTACCGGCCGACCCCGGCCCAGGACGCCAAGCTCGACGAGATCGGGGCCGAACTCGGCTTCAGTCAGCGGTCGACGTGGCTCGCGCCGGTACTCGAGTATCACCTGCGGCCCCGCAAGAAGGCGCCCAAAGCGGCCGCGGACAAGGCCGCCCCGGAGGACGAGCAGACGGACGTCGACGCCGAGACCGCCTGACACGTTTCGGTGTATCGCGTGGGTCTGAAATAGACTTTCAGGCCACAACGGTTGCTGGGGGAGGGGTCCCCCAGCAACCGGCGAACCACACATCGCGATATGCGACAGCATGCCTGCCGCATCCGGGGGCCACGCACCGGAGAGTGACATGGCCACCTCTGACACATACGAGATCGATTCTGCGCCTGTCGAAGCGGCGCAACCCCGCCGGCGGCGCTGGCTGCCGAGCCTGTCGGCGCGGACCCCGCACCCGGACACGGTCGCGCGGTGGCAGCACGAGGTCGAAGTCGCGCGCGAGCGCGGACCGCTCAAGCAGAACCGCGTGCTCTACGACGAGTGGTCCTGGCTCGAGGTCCTGCTCAAGAAGCGGCAGGCACGCTGGCAGCGGAGCCGACTGCGTGGTCTGGACAAGGCGCGGCTGCGCGCCGGGCTCGCCGCCGAACGACGCAAACGCCGCAACCAGGCTGCGATCCAGCGCAGCATCGACAGTGACCGACGCTGGCGGCTGCGGGCCGACGCCCAACGGGAGCGGCTCACGAACTTCGACTCGCGGCTGGCGACGCTGGTCCGGACTGCGACGTGGTCGAGCCGGGCCCTGATCATCGCGATGATCTTCGGCATGGTGTGGGCCGGGGTGAACGTGCAGCAGAACCTCGTCCCCGACGGGGACATGTCGAACCCGCTGTACTGGTTCAGCTATTTCGTCGAGATGCTCGTGTCGGTGACGCTGTTCGTGTTCATGAAGTTCGCGTCCACGGCGGCGGCATGGGGCAAGACGGTCCCCCACCGGATCATCTTCCGCACCGAGTGCATCCTGTTGTCGGTCACATGGTTCCTCAACGCCGGGCCCCACGCCTGGAAACACGACTGGCTCAAGGCCGTCGAGTTCTCCGTCGTGCCGCTGATGATCGGCGTGATCCTCTGGAGCCACGGCCGGCTCACCGCCTGGTACGCCGATCTGCTCACCTCGGTGACCGCGGACATGCCGGTGCAGCGGCCGGCGGAACTCGTTGCCGCGGAACCGGATCCGGTCCCATCCACGGTGGAGTTCGGTGCACCGCTGGGCGAGGAGGCCGCCCTGCAGGATTGGACCCAGATCGCCGAGGCCGTCCGCACTGCGGTCACCACCAAATGCACGACCGAGCAGATCCAGACGATCCTCGTCTACCACTACGTCCGCAAGGTTCCTCACCTGCGGCAGATCGCCCGTGAGGCCGGCGGCCTGCACCACATGACTGTGAAGCGGATCCTCGAAGCGAGCGAACCCCTGGTCACGACCCCGGCGCACACTTCGTGAGGCCGGGGCTCCAGCCGATGGCGCACGCCGGCAACGGTGTGCGCCATCGGCGCTTGCTGGCCCGGTCGGTCCGACCGGCGCATAGATGGCCCAACAATTTCCGATCTTGGTAGCGTCCGGCTCCGAATAGGCGAGTACAGCGCGCCCCGCGCGCTTGTCTGCGGGCCTGACGCCCGCCGATTGCTTGATTTCCACGTCTACCTGCGCAAACTCGAACAACGGCCGGAGCCGCCCGGAATGCGCCAGGATTTAACTGGACCAGAAACGGCGTGTCGGTGTGCGAAGGGCACCCGGTGTGCACCAGGATGACCACTGCAGTACCCCTGAGAGGAGCAGGCATGGGCAGAAAGAAAATCGGTGCCGAACATCGGGTGCCGGGGCGTCTGAGCACGTCTCTCTCTGAACTGATCAAGTTGGAAGCGAAAGAACTGAACATCCTCCCGCCCGAACTGGTCTGGAATTTGTTCTGCGAACGTTATGGACTGGCCAGCGAGGTGCGGAAACCGCAGAACTGGGCCCGGACGAACGGAGCCCACGATCCCGACAACGTGATCGAGATGTGTCGGCGCCACGGTCGTGACGACCTCGCCGAACTGATCATGACCCAGGACGAGACCGGGCAGGACGGACAGGACGCGGCACTGTTCGAATTGTTCGCCAGCGCAAACGATGATGCCGCTCCCGCCCCTGCGCCGACCAGGGCCGCCAGGCGGAAGGTGAGCGCATGACAGCGCCCTAGACAACGAAAAACCCCCCACCCGTTTGACTGGCGAAGTGGGGGGGTGCTTTTCGAAAACTGGATCACACCTCTCGGCGTGAGTTCGTTCCACTGTCTGTCCCTGGCGGGGGACAGGCACCACATCCTCGGAAGGAAGGGGTACGTCCATGATGGTAGCGGATGTCGACGCCTTCCTCACGTATATCGGTGGGGGCGTCGGCGGTGATGCGATGTGACATATCCCGCATCGCGCGGCCCCATGTGGTCGCTCGACAACTTCCGCACTCTCTGCCCACCGGCGGGACCCGAGGGCAACAACCACTACATGACGGTGTGCCCGGCGCACGCGGACGGTACCGCGTCGCTGCACGTCACCTGGGTTCCCGACCCCGACTGCGGGGGCCGGCTGCTGCTGTTCTGCCACGGCTGCCGCAAGCCCGCAGACGAGATCGTCGCCGGTATCGACCCGTCGCTGACCACGGCGATCCTCTATGACGAGCCGCTCAAGCCGCGCGAGCGCACCACACCGCGGGTCGGGCGCACCCAGCAAGCGCGTCGCGCCGGGAAACGCCGCACGCACGGCCGGCTGCCCGCGGCGCTGGTCAAACTGACCAAGCCGAGGCTCACGCACGCCTACCAGGAAGTCTGCCGCTACGACTACACCGACCCCGACACCGGCGCGCTGGTCGAGCAGGTCATCCGCCAGAAGTGCGAGACCTGCACCGACGCCGACGGCGTCGAGATCCACAAGCCGCACAAGACCTTCAAGCAGGAGTACGTGCTGGCCAACGGGCGGCGCGTGTCCAAGAAGCCGCCGTCGTTCCGGCCGGTGCTCTACCGGCATCGCGAACTGCGCGAAGCCGTCGCGGCCGGGCAGGTCGTGTGGCTCCTGGAGGGGGAGAAGGACTGCGACACCGCGCTCGCGCACGGGCAGGTCGCCACCACCAATGCCCAGGGTGCGGGCAACTTCCCGACCGAGCGGGCCGGCGAGTTCCGCGGTGCCACCGTCCATGTCGTGCTCGATCGCGATCCGGGCGGCTACGCCCGCGGGTTGCAACTGGCCAAACTGTTCGCCGACGTCGGCGACGTCACGGTGCGCCTGCTGCTGCCGGCGGTGGACCAGCCCAAGGCCGATTACACCGATCACGTGGAGGGTCCGGGCCTCGACCTGGCTGATCCGCTGCACGGTTTCCTGCCGGTGACCGTCGCGGAACTCGCCGCCCATCACGCCACGGCCGAGCTGCGCGAGAAGATCCACGGCGAAATGGTGTCCTCGGTCGCCTACGCCCGCTTCGAAGCCGGGGCCCGCGCCGCATTGGCCGCCGACGCCGACGCCGACGCCGGCGACGACGCACCGCTTCGCGAGCAGGAGCTCAAGCGGGCCCAGGCCTGGGCGATGGAGACCGAGCGGCGCTACGAGGCCGTCGCCGACCTTCTGGCCCAGACCCGCGCGCACGCGCGCCGCGCGTGCACCCCCTTCGCGCAGAACGCGGTCGACGCCGCCGAACAGGCGTGGGACGAGGCGAAGCGGTACGCCCGCGCGGCCTACGAGGACGCGGAACTGCCGGTGCCCGAACCGCTGCTCGACGCGGACGAGATCGCCCTGGCCCGCGCCCAGGAGACCCGCGCCGAACCCTCGCCCGCCGGGGCGAGCGGCCGCGCCGGAACCGGGCCCCGGCCCGACGCCGCGGCGGGCGATCTCCCCGACGAGGGCGAGTTCGGGTCGGTGGTGGCCGCGCCGACCTACCGGATCCTGGGTGGCCGCCTGGTGGAACTGGTGACCCGCGACGGGCGCCAGCAGCTGCGCCAGATCCTGTCGCTGGACGCGCGGGTCGTGGCGATGGAGTACCTGGAGAACGACAGCGACGACGACGACGTCACCCGCCCGACGCTCTACGGGCGCGAGCACCTGGATCAGGATTCCGCCGCGATGAACCCGCCGGAGCCCGAGACCCTGGCCACGGTCGTGATCGCCTACACCGACCCGGCCACCGGGGAGCTGACCCAGCGGCGTATCTCCGCCGACTCCTGGCGCGAACGCGACTGCCGCTGGCTCGACAGCCTGCCGGGGCCCCCGCAATATGACTCGCGCTCCAACAGTCTCGCCAAACTGCGTGACGCGCTGAAAGTCGCCGGCGGAGACAACATCCGGCGCGTGGTCCGCCATCGCGCGACCGGCTGGCGGCGCGACGAGGCGAGCAACACGTGGTACTTCGTGCACGCCAGCGGCGCCATCGACGCCGACGGGTACCGGGTCGCGCCGGTCAGCTTCGACGGGCCGATGTCGCGCTACAACCTGCCCGCTCCGGCGACCGTCGCGCGCCTGCGCGAGGCCTTCCTCGACGACTGCGGCGCCCTGCTGACCGAGCTGCCCAACCGGGTGGCCGCGCCGTTGCTCGGACATGTGTTCCGCGCCGCGCTGGGCCCCAACCCGTGGGTGCTGCTGCTGGTGGGCAGCCCCGGCTCCTACAAGACCGGTGTCGCGACCCTGGGCATGCACTGCTGGGGTGAACTGTGGGATCGCCGCCATCCGGGCACCTCGCTGTCGGGCAACGGCGACACCCTGAACGCGGTGCGGATCAAACTGCACCAGGCGAAGGACTGCCTGTACTGGTTCGACGACGTCGCGCCCACCAAGGACTGGACCGCGGCCCAGAAGCTTCTCGAGGAGATCGCGCGCCTGGTCCACAACGCCGAGGAGCGCAGCCGCTCCACCCGTGACGGGTTGTCGGTGCTCAGCGGCACCGCGCCGCGGGCCTCGGCGATGGTGACCAGCGAGGTCGCGCCGCGCCCCGGCAGCTCGGGCGGGCAGCGCACCTTCCCGGTGCCGATGATCGCCTCCGAGATCTCGGTCGAGACGCTCAAGAAGTTCGACCACGAGAAGTCCCGCTACGGACGCGCGCTGGTCATGTCCGGGTTCCTGCAGTGGCTCGCCGGCAATCTGGACAAGGCGCGCGCACTCGCGCAGGAGCGGTCGGACAAGTTCGCCGAACTGCTGATGAGCCAGGGCCGCGCGGTGCGCACCGCGCAAGCCGCTGGCGACATCTGGTCGGGCTGGCCGGTGCTGCTGCGATTCCTGGTCGAGGTGGGCGCCCTCGACGAGGCCGAGGCCACCACCGTGGAAACCGTCGCCGAGATCGGCATGGTCGCCGCGCTCGAGGCCTCCGTCGACCCGGATCTGCCCTCGACCACCGGCGCGCGGATCCGGGAACTGCTCGCCCACGCACTGCGGACCGGCATCGGCTATGTCGACGACGTCCGCACCGGCAAGTGCCCGGACGGGCCGCTGGCCACCCGGCTGGGCTGGAAGCGCACCCCCCTCGGCGCCGGTTTCGGCGGGGCGGGCGAGGACATGTCCGGCCGTTACCGCGACGAGAGCCGCGGCATCCGGATGGGGTACGTCCTGACCGACCCGACCGTCCGCGACGGCGGGGAACCGCAACTGCTGCTGTGGAAGCCCGCCATCGAACAGGTGCTCAAGGAAACCTGTTCGCGCATGACCGACGCCCCGCAGGTCGATGTGCAGACCGCGCTGCGGGCCCTGGCCGACGACGGCCTGCTGATCACCGAGAAACGCGGGACGGGGGTACGTCACACGGTGTGGCGGACCCTGCACGCGGAGAACCGCCGCCAGCGGATGGTCGTGGTGAAGTTGTGGCCGTTGCTCGGAGGGGAGGACGACCCCGGCGACGACGTGTGGGACGACGGCGACGGCCCGGATCCCGACCCCGATGCCACGCTCACGATGCCGTTGCGGGAACTGCTCGGGTCCGAATGTCGGGGCAGCGACGTAGCATCCGCTGCAACCGACCCGGGACCGACCGACACCCCTGCGGCCGATCCCGATCCGACCTCAGCCGACCAGGACCTGACCATTCCTGACGACGACATACCCCAGGAGTCCGACATGGGCGTCAGCCGAGCCCCGTGCGATGGACAGTACGAGCTGACCCTCGACGCGGACGTCGGCGCACCGGTCTCCCTGCCTCCCGAGCCCGCCCCGGCCACCGAGCAGCCCGCTCGGGACGAGGAGATCGAACAGCCCTCCGTGGCAACGGATTCGGCTTCCGGGCCAACCGCCGCGGCGGAACCGGCCACCGCTGTCGGGCGGCCACCGCTGCGGTTGGCCCGCCCCGATGACGAGTTCACCGCGCCGGTCGTGGTCGCCGACGTCGACGGGGTGTGGCTGCCCGACGGCACCAGTCGGCCGTTGCCGGACCCACTGACACACGTCGGCCACCTCGCCGACCTGGTCACGACCCTGAACCTCGGATGCCGGGTCACCGAGAAATGGACCGAGGTCGGCCAGGTGTGGGTGACGCCCGCGCTGCTGGCCCGGTTGGGTGTCGCGGTGCCGGAGCCGAACCCGAGCACTCGCCAGGCGCGCACCAACATCGAGGAGGCCACCACGGGCCTGCCGTTGGTGACCGACGCGCGCGCGGCCGGGTGGGGGATCGGCGGTGCCGGTGACCGCCTGGGTCCCTGGACGCGAATGTGGGGCGATGACCGGCGGGCGTGGATCGTACTGATCGCCGGCCTGCCGAAGGAGTCCGCCGAACGGGATCCGCTCTTCGGTGACGACCCGTCCCCGGCCACCGTGGCACGGCGGCTGACCCTGTTCTCCGATGCCCTGCGGTGGCCGTACCGGGTCACCTCGCAGATCACCGGCTTCGATCTGTTGTTCTCGACACGCCGGGACCGTGACGTCGTGTTCAAGGCGACCGATCTCATTGCGCCCGAACGAATCTCGGCGCTGGAGGACGACCTGCAATGGAATCGGCAGCCGACTGCGGAGGAGTTGAGGATGCGTTTCGCGCACGCCTTCGACCGCAGCGGGTCCCATGTCGGCGGGATGGCCAGCCTGTCGGTCGGTGTCGGACACAGCATCCACTTCCCCGACGGGCGCCCCTTCGACGCGAAGCTGCCCGGGTATTGGCGGGCCGAGGTCGGTGAGGCGGCCGATTGGCGCTTCCCGCATCCGCTGCTGCCCGGCGGGGCCACCAAGCCCGGGCCGTTGTGGGTGACCACGCCGACGATGCAGCTCGCACGCGAGCTGGGCTACGAGCCCGAGGTCCTGGAGGCTTACGTCTGGCCCGAGCACGCGAGGGTCTTCGATGGCTTCTATGAGCGCGTGCGCGACGCCCGTGCCGCCCTGGACCTCGACGACCCCGACGCGCAGGCGGCACGAGATCTGCTCAAGACCGTCTACACGCGCACGATCGGTCAGATGGGCTCGGAGTTGACCATGCAGCGCAAGGCGCTCGACCCGGAAACCGGCAAGCAGATCACGCAGTGGAAGGACGGGTTCGCCCAGCATCGCCGCCACCACATCATCGCCAAGGCGCGCTCCAACATCCTTCGTTTCGTGCACAAGACGGGCACGGCTACCGGCCGCTGGCCGGTGGCGATCGACAACGACACCTTGATCTACCTGTCCGACGACCCGAATCCAGAGTCGGCGTTCCCCGGCGCCCGCGGCGGGCAGGGAGCACGCGATACCTGGGGTCGGGCGATCGGACAGTACAAGTGGGAGGGCTCGGCCCTGCTCACCGATCAGCTGCCCTTCCTCGACGGCCGTCTCTACCAGAACAAGGCCGGCTTCAGCGGCAAGACCGCCCTGACCAAGGACGGTTGGGACATCGAGCAGATGCGGAAGGTGAGCGCGCCATGACCGGGCAGCAGCTCCATCGAGCGCGAGGGGGGCGGTAGCGCGATGGCCGACGAGATCAAGAGTCAGCTCAGCCCGGACCCGGGCCGGCGTAGCCCGATGTTCGAGGGATTGACCGGCCGCTCCGGTTCCGATGTCACCGGAAACGCCAGCGCCACACCGGATCTGCGCGGCATGCTGCGCGCCGCCTACGGGCCCGGCCCGCGCAGTGATGTGAACACGGCCGCCGCCGCCAAGGGGCTCGGGGTCTCCAAACGCACCGTCGAACGGTGGCTGGCCAAGCCGTCGGCCGCCAGCAAGATCAGCAAGCCCAAGGCCGACACCATGGCCAAACTGACCAAAGCCTCCCGTCAGTCCGCCACGACCAAAGCGGGCCGGCAGCGGGCGATGAAGACCATGCGCGACAGCGCCGAGGGCAAGCGGCTGGCCAAGCACGGCGGCCGGATCCGTGTCACCGGCGTGCAGGGCGTGCAGGGCAACACTTCCTACTACGTGCGCTACCGGTCGGTGGCGTTCCCGCCCACCCAGGCCGGCATGTCCCCGGACGACATCGCCGCCCTGCAGGACGCCTACGTCCAGGGCGGCGACAAGGGCGCCTCGGAGTGGCTGACGCAGTACGCGCGCGAGAACTACACCTCCGGATGGAGCTTCGAATCCATCGATTCCATTGGCTTCGAACCGAATTGAGCGAGCAGACATGAGCGGTCCCCGGTGGAACCGGCGGCGGCTGCTGGACGCACTGGCCGCCTGCTACGGACCCGGCCCCTACGAGGGAGTCGACCGGGCGGCGGTCGCGGCGGCCTTCGGAGTCACCGAACGGACGGTCGCGCGCTGGCTGGCCGGCTCCTCCGGGCGGGTCCGCGCGCCGATCCCGCCGGCGCGCCTCGCGGCGCTGATGCTGCCGCCGGCCAACGTCGTGGAGGCCGAACAGCTCGCATTGGTCACCGCCCGGGAGAACATCGCCAGCCTCGATCCCGCCGATCCCGCCCGCCTGGGGCGGCGCGCGAGCTCCATCGCCAAGGAGTGGCAGCGGCGCGGCTGGCTCGAGGTGCACATGGTGGCGGTGCTGGATCTGCCGCGTCTGCGCGGCACCCGCATGACGCTGCGGCAGGTGGTGTGGACCCGCGGGACGCCGCGCACCCTCACCGACTGGCGGCGCCGCGGTCGGGTGGCCGATCACACGACCGTCCCGACCCGTTTCCATGCCGTCGCGCTGACCGGGGAGCTGTTGGCGCGGGTGGGGCCGTGGCGGTTGTACCCCAGCGACACGGTGGTCGAGTTGACCCGCACGCAGGTGTTCGCCGCGGACGCGCCCGCCGTGCCGCTGGCGGGCCTGGCGTTGGAGACCGGACTCGCGCGCCCACTCTAGATCAACTATTGCACCATAATGCCCTAGGAACTATGCTTAATGTATCTGGCGGGTTTCTCGATTCCGATCGACAGACCACCGCCTTCCGGACCGGCACAACGGCGTGCCCGACAGGGGATCGACGAGGCTCCCCCCGGTGAGCACCTCAACGACGAGGAGCGCCATCGATGTCCGGGCGGCAACGGCCCGCCGGGCCACCCTCGCCTCGGCGAGGATCCACCACTGGTGGGGCTGACCACCCCGCCCGTATCCCGGGAGTGCAGACCATGACCTCCACCTCCATCACCGACCACGAGGTGTCGCTGGGCGCGTTCGCCCTCGGCACCGACGCCCTGTACCGGCTGCTCAGCTCGGCGTCGCTGTTCGTGCGGCCCGCGACCGGTGAGCACCTGGCCAGCGAGTGCGTGCAGTTGCGGCTGCTGGGCGACCGGTATCTGACCGCGACCGCCAGCGACGGCCGGATGTTGGCCGTCGTGCGTGTACCGATCCACGACGTGCTCGCTCCGCTGTCCTCGACCGGCGTGCTGCTGTCACCGACGTCGGTGACCCGGCTGCAGACGGCCATCGCGCCCGCCGGCCGCCGATCCGGATCGCGGCGGGCCCACCTGACCATCCAGCACCGCACCCTCGGCGCCGCCGGCACCGACCATCCATCCGGTGCGACGGTGTCCCCGGAGACGGTGGTGCCGTGGCTGGTGGTGCGACAGCCCGGCAGGGAGGAGTTCGCGACCCCGGTGGCGGCCGCCGATCCGTTGCCCGAACACTGGGGGCGGCTCCTGTTCGACCACGCCCGCTACCCGCAGGGCGTGTGGGCGTCGGTGCGGGCCGCCCAGGACCGCAACGCCGCGTTGCCGCCCTTCGATGCGGCACCGGCGTCGCTGCGCCTGGACGATCTCGCGAGAATCGTTGTCGCGGCGTGGAATCCGCGCGACGCGGTGATGATCGAACCGGCCGCGCAGCCGAACGCGGCGACGGTGGTGCGGGTGGGTGAGAACCTGATCGCCGTGCTGCCGTTCGTGCCCGACGCGCGCCCGGACCATCCGGCGGTGCGGGCGTCCTGGTCGGAATTCCTCGACAGCGCGGATCCGTCCCAGCTGTAGAGAATCTCCGGCGACCGCTGTGGTGCCGCCCGCAGGGCAGGCCTCCTGCCGGTGCGGGCGGCGCTCGTGTTCTCGGGATCGTGGGGTACGACTCGGATTTCCGGGTGGTGTCGCATTATCCTTTTCGTGTCCATCGATGGGCGGGACTGACCATTCCGCTCGACTGTGAGCAGGGACTTCGTATGAACGTGCCTTCCGGCCGTCGTCTGCTCGTGTTCGCCGCGGCGGTGAACACCTTCACTCGGCGTGCCCTCCTTCCTTCCCCTGACGAACGCCGGAACGCGGTGGTGCGGCGATGAGCACCATTGACGTTCTGGCGCAATGCGATCCGCGAGGCGGTGCCTGCCCCACCGCGGATCCGATTCCCGACACCAGCCCGCAGGCGCCGCCACTGTTCGACGGACACGGCTGGAAGGTGGGTGAGCTGCAACTGCCGGACTGGACCGCCACCTCTACCACGGCCCTGGTCACCGCGGCCGTGACACTGCTGCTGGGTGTGACCGCGTTGACGACGCTGGCCACCCGCTGGACGTGGACACCGGCGCGGATGCGCAATTTCGCCCTGGGCTGTGTGGTGGCGATGCCCGGCTCGGCGATCCTGCTCGGCGGGTTCGATCCGGCGGTGCCGTGGACCCAGTTCCGTGCCGGCATGGCCCAGTTCGAGACCGGCAGCCCCGGACACGGGCTGTTGATGATGAGCGTGCTGCTGGGTCCGCTGGCCTGGGCGCTGGCGTTGTTCTACTACACCGACAAGGTGGTGACCGCCCACACCACCGGCTTCCGCAGCGAGGTGAACACCGAGCGGTTCCTCGACGGGTTCCGGGAGCGCCAGCAGCAGGTGGCCACCCGGCTGGCCCGCTACCCGCTGCCGCTGACCACCAGCTGGTGGAACCCGAGCCCGGTGCTGGGGCGCTTCGCCGCGGAGATGAGCGTCGCCCCGCCGACGACGCGGCGCGCGGCGCTGCTGCAGCGGTACCGGTGGAAGTGGGCGGTGCCGTGGGGGTCGACCCGCACGCACCTGATCACCGTCGCCAACACCGGTGCGGGCAAGACCGCGTTGGTCGAGCGGTTCCTGGTCGCGTGGTGGGCGACGGCGTGGCTGCGGCATCGGCAGTGGTGGCGGTTGCGCCGGCCCGGCCGGCCGCTGGGCGTGCTGATCGACTGCAACGGCGGACCGGACTCCGAGCGGCTGGCCGACACCCTGGTCGAGCATTTCGTCTCGATGGGGCTGCTGCGCTCCCGGATCGCGGTCTTCCCGCGCATCAGGTTGGGGCTGTGGAACCTGGATTCGGCCGCGGACATGCGGGCGGTGCTCTCGGCGATGATCACCGGCGCGATGACGCCGGCGACCACGACCGAGCGCTACTTCTACGAGATGGCCGAGACGCTGATCCATCTCATCGTCGACGCCCCGGAATACGTCGACGAGTTCGGCCGCCCGCGCGGCTGGAATCCGCCGCGCTCGTTCGAGGAGTTCCTCGATCGCGTCGACGAGCAGGTGCTGGCCTATCTGTGGGGCGGAACCGGCTGGGATCCGGAGGCACCGTGGACCGGGGCCCGCGGCGTCGAACGGGACCTGATGGCGGTGCTGGCCGGCGACGAACCGGTGCTGCCCACCATGCACGCCCAGGCCGGCAACCTGTTCCGGCACCTCGGGGACGCCTTCGACGGCGACGCCACCTTCGAGGACTTCGACGTCATGATCTGCATCCTGGAGGGCACCACCCAGGCCGAGCGGGCCCGCGCCCAGTACGGCGCCCTGGGATGCATGCTCGAGCAGCTCGCCGACCGCCGTCACAAGCGCGAAACCCTCGTGGCCACCGACGAATTCAGTGTCATCGCCGCCACCGGCCTGGTCCGGGCCGATGCCTGGGTGCAGCGGTTCCGCAAGGCGTTGATCGGCACCTGGTTCATCACCCAGTTCTGGAACGGGCTCGGCAACACCGACGACCGACGCGAATCGCTGGTCGGCTCCGGTGCCGGCGGCGCCATCCTCGGACGCCAGGAGGTCCGTGACGGCCGGCTCACCGGGTTCTACGGCACCCGCCGCCGCTGGTCGGCGCCCGGTGTGTTCAAGAGCCGCGCCGAGCGCGCCGCCGCGGTCAAGGGCACCGATGTCGAGCTCATCGACGCCAACGTCCTGCGGCGGCTCGAGGTGGGCGATTTCATCTTCGTCCGCAACGGCACCGCCGAGGTCGGGCACGTGCGCCGGTTGGACGACGAGCGGCTGCCGCTGCTGCGCGGCGCCGACCGGATGATCGCCCGCCCCGTCCCGCAGGAAGAACTCGCCGAGGTCATCGACCTGGGCCGGCACCGCCGCGCCTGACAACCCCCGGAAGGCAGCCTCATGGTTTCCCCCGAACCGCAGCATCCGCTCGAACGGATCGACGATCCGGCCCAGCGCCGGCGAATCGCCGAAGCGTTGGCCCGCCTGGACCCCGACCTGGACTTCTACCCGCGGCCCCAGCCGGTCACCGAGCGGCTCGTGCCGGTCGTCAACGACGGCGGCCGGCTCGGGCGCGCGGTGACCCCGCATCTGCCCGCGGTCGTGCGCGCCTACCAGCGCATGCGCCGCTGGGCACCGGCGTGGGCGGCCACCGGCACGCTCACCGCCTCCTGCGCCCTGGTCGATGTGCCCGCCCCGGTCACCGTCTACGAGGTGGGCCTGACCGGGTTCGCGTTCTGGCACTGCTGCGGGCGGCCGGGGCCGATCGAAGCGCTGCAGCGGCTGCGCGACGGCCTCCACGCCCGCGCACCCAGTACCGACCCGCCTCCTCCCGCCGACCCGTCCTGTTCCCGATAGAAGGAGCCCCCATGTCCGACCCCTCCGACGAGCTGAAACAAGAGCTCGGTCAGATGATCCGCGCCGCCATGAACATCGTCGCCCTGCTGTACGCGCGCGGCCGCAACCACACCACCACCGGGATGGCGCACGGCGCGGCCACGATGGCGCGCGGGCGCCGCAAGGCCCGGCGCAAGGTCCGCGGCCTCGACCTGCTCGCGCGGCGCAAGGCCCGCCGGCTCAATCGCAAAGCGCGCGCGGCCTCCCGGACCGCGATCCGCCGGTTGTCGCCGATCCAGCGGATGCGGGCACGCAAGCAGATCCGGCAGCAGATCGGTGCCCAGAACGTCGCCCGCGGCTGGTACGCGATGCGCGTGGACAGCTACCACGATGCGCGGCTGCGCTACCAGAAGGACCACCAGCAGCGCTGGTGGTCGCCGGAGTACTCCGAGCGCGCCGCCCGGGCCGAGCACGAGCGGCTCGCCGCGATCCGCCGCGGGATCGAGACCACGCTGCGCACCAGCCCGCTGTCGCCGGAGCAGCGCGGCCAGGTCGTGCAGGCGCTGGGCGCGATCGACCGGAACCCGTCGGCCGCGTGGCGATACGCCACGTTCCGGCCCCTGGACGCGGCGGGTGCGGCACAGGCACGCCAGGACGCGCAGTGGTCGGCCCAGTGGCTGGACCACTACGCCGCGACCCGCTCGCAGGCACAGGCTCCGACGCGGTCGGCACCCGCCCATCGGGGCACCACGCCGAGCTCCGCGCCGGCGACGACGACCGGCCGGGCGGCCGTGGACACGATGCCCTGGCATCAGCTCCAAGCGGTCCAGGCGATCCGGCAGGCCCAGGATCGGTGGCGTCGTGAACCCGGCGAATACCGCGAGCACATGCGGGCCCAGGCGGCGAGCAACGCGTTGCGGGCGGGGCTGACCCAGCAGCAGATCCAGCACGAGTTCCGCACCGCCCACCACAACACCGTGGTGACCGCGCGGATCAGTTCCGCCCGGGGCAGCAACGCCGCCACCACCGAGGTGGGGCACTTCGCCACCGGCGCCGAGGCCGCCGCCTACGCCAACCGCTACATCGCCCGGACGTCCTGGGTGGCCGGGGTCAGCCTGCGGGCCGAAGCCCGCCAGGCCGGTTTCGAACGGGCCCTGTTCGTCTCCTCCGGCGGCGAACACAAGGTGACCAGCGAGGTGGCGCGCTGGCACGCCAGTCACGCCCCGGCCGCCACCAACGGCCGCAGCCACACCGCGGCGCGCGCGGCCCGTGGCGCCTCGACCGCGGCCAAGGTCTCGGGCATGGGCGTGGCCGCGGCGGCCGCCAGCCGGACCAACGGCAAACGGTCCCGCAGCCGCCGGTGACCCCACCCACCGCCGCCGATCGAAGGCCTCCCCGCACCGGACATTCCGCTGCGGGGAGGCCTTCGCCGTTCCAGGACCCCGGGAAACGGGGGAGGTGTCGGTTGGCGGGAAACGGCGGGCCCGCGGTGTCGGGTGCGGTTCCTAGCGTGCGGTTCGAGACCTACCCGCGCGCCGGCATCGGAGCCGGTCCGCGAGGTGATCACCCCGCTCGACACCGGGAGGACACGTCATGGCGATCCGTTCCGCACCCGCCGATCCGCACGCTGTCACACCACGTCAAGATCGACTATTGAAGCATAAGTCTTATTGCACTATGCTTGTAGATATCCATTCGTGCGGTGGGGCTGACCACCCCGCCGACCAGCAAGGGACACCCATGAACCCTCAGCGCACACCCGATCCGTCCGCATCCGGCCGGACCGCACGGGCCTCCCGCCTCCCCAGGCCCGCGATCGGGCCGGTGACCCGCCGACTGCTCGTGGCCAACCTCGTGTTCTTCACCTTCACCGCCGTCCAGGCCCGCAACGTCACCGACGTCCGAAGCTCCAGCCTGTTCCAGACCTGGGCGCTGCTCCCCGACGATCTCGGACCACTGCGCCCCGGCACCTTCCTCAGCGCCGGGTTCGTGCACCTGTCGCTGCTGCATCTGGCCGTGAACATGCTCGCGCTGGCCTGGTTGGGCGCGACGGTCGAGTCGGTGCTGGGCTGGCGGCGCTTTCTGGCGCTGTACACCCTGGCCCTGCTCGGATCGTCGACAGCGGTGTATTTCCTGTCCCCGGTTCCGGTCGTCGGAGCCTCGGGCGCGGTGCTCGGCGTCATGGCCGCCGCTGCCGCGCTCGCCTTCCGGCTGCGCCAGCAGCGCGCAGACATGCTGCGAATGCTGCTGGTCAACATCGCGATCAGCTTCCTGCCCGGCATCAGCCTGTGGGCGCACCTGGGCGGACTGCTCACCGGCGCGATCGTGACCCTCACCGTGCACCGCTCGGCCCTGCGGCTGCCCACCCCCACGCCTGCGCGTGCCGAACGGCCGCGCCCCCAGCCGGGCCGCTGACCCGATCCCTTCGACCGTGCAGGAGCCTCCCGTGAAACCCGACACCGTCCTCGCCACCGCCGCCGGCCTCACCGCCGGCACCCTGCTCGGCGCGACCGCGCACCGCACCCGCGCGCACTACCGCGACTGGGAACGCGCCCGCACCCGGTTCACTCCGCGCCTGCTCACCGCCGACAACGCCGGCCGACCGCTGGCCGCGTTGTCGGCACACGACCTGGTCGCCGAGGCCTGCGCCGCCACCTTCGCCTACCGCCGTGCGGTCCAGCGCGCCCCGCACGGGTCGCTGTCGGCGCGCCGGCGCCGCGACCAGATGAACGCGCTGGTGGCCGAATACCAGCTGCGCACCCGCCGCTACGTGCTGCGCAAGATGCTCACCCCGCGCCACCGCCGCGAATGGCGCACCCTCGTCCGCGGCTGGTTCCGCCTCCACCGCGCCAACACCACCACCCTCACCCGGCGCTGACCTTCCCTGCGCCGCACGGGTTTCCACCTCCATACCCCCCACGAAAGGAACGATCACCATGGCCGCAGGCGACACCGTGATCACCGTCATCGGGAACTTGACCGCCGACCCCGAACTCCGTTTCACGCCCGCGGGCGCGGCGGTTGCGAACTTCACCGTCGCATCCACTCCCCGTGTGTTCGACCGTAATTCGAACGAATGGAAGGACGGCGAAGCGCTCTTCCTGCGCTGCAACATCTGGCGCGACGCCGCGGAGAACGCCGCGGAAAGCCTGACCCGGGGCGCGCGAGTCATCGTGAGCGGACGGCTCAAGCAGCGCTCCTACGAAACCCGCGAGGGGGAGAAGCGCACGGTCGTCGAGCTCGAGGTCGACGAGGTCGGTCCCTCGTTGAAGTACGCGACTGCGAAGGTCACCAAAACTACCCGTAGCGGTGGCGCGGGCGGCGCCCAGCAGGGCGGCGGCGATGCCGGTGGCGGAAAGGGTGGAGGTCGTGGCGGCCAGAGCGCCGGCGCCGGCGCCGACCCGTGGGGTTCCGCGCCCGCACCCGGCTCCTTCGGCAGCCGCGCCCAAGACGACGAACCTCCCTTCTGACCGGCCTTCCAGGCACTTGACCCCTCCCTCCGGCGCGAACCAGCCCGGTTCCGCCTCAGCGATTCGAGTGAAAACCATGACCACTCTTGCGATTTCCGCCCGCTCGACATCCCCGGACGCGACCGGCCCCACCGGGTTGCTGCCCGGCGCCGCACCGACCGCCCGCGGCACCGGCCGGTGCTGGCAGCGGCTGCTCACCCTCGCCGGCACACTTGCGCGCCCGTCCACGCTGGGCGTGCTCATGGTGCTGGCCGCGCTCACCCTGCAGATCGCGCTGATGCTGCAACTGCCCGGTGACACCAGCCTCACGGTGACCGCACCCCCCGCCGCCACTCAGCCCGCGGCCGGCGAATGCGCCTTGATCTGCCCGGACGCGAGTGCCACCGAGCGCACGCCCGCCGCGCGGGCGATCGCCGCGCTCGACCACTGGATCCAGGGCGACCCCCAGCCCGACACCGCGGGCTCGCAGCCGATCGCCGAGTCCGCTCTGACCTGACCTCCCCGGCCCGAAAGCCGTCTCGCACAGAAGGGTTGACCCGATGCCTGGTGATCTCGCGCCCCGCGCGCTCCCGGAGTGCGGCGACACCCGCCCCACTCTCTCCCGTATCGCCCGCCGCGATGCGCCCGCCCTCGACGCCGCGGGCCCCGGTGAATTCGCCGGATTCGTCATCGCCGCCACCAGCACCCTCAGCGACGGCACCGCCGAAGCCGCGGACCTGACGATCCATCGCAGTCTGCAGCACCTGGTCGATGCCTGCCACGAGCTCGAGGACACCTTCGCCGCCCACGGCGCCCTATGTGTGCCCTGCGCCCTGTACCTGCTCGACCGCACCATGACGGCGACCCGCACCCAGCTCGACGGCTGGTACGTGGTGCTCGAGGAATGGCTCACCGACCGACCGCACCGACGCCACGCGCTGCTGTCGGCCCACTTCCACGCCGTGGCCAGCATCGCCCCACAGCACGCTGGCGAGCTCCTCACCACGGCCGGGCACCTGCGCCGACCGCACAGGCGACTGCTGCTCGGGGCGGCGATACCTCTGCCGGGTCGGTCACCGCACCAGATGACCGGCCGCTCCGACCCCGCCGCCGGGTGAGCATCATGCGACCTCCTCCCACCACGCCCTCGGGCCAGCAGTCACTGTTCGACTCGGCCCTGCCGAGCACGTCGGCGGTGGTCTCCGCGTGCGGGACCTACCGCTACTTGCTGACCCGCCGGTGGGCGCAGCACGCGCCGGTGCTGGGTTGGGTGATGCTCAACCCGTCGACTGCCGACGCCGACGCCGACGATCCCACGATCCGTCGCTGCATCGGCTTCGCCCGCGCCGCCGGATTCGGCGGCATCGTCGTCCGCAATCTGTACGCGTTGCGGGCCACCGACCCGCGCGCGCTGCGGCGGCATCCGGATCCGGTCGGGCCCGACAACGACGCCCACCTCGCGCGCTGCGCCGACGAGAAGATCACCGTGCTGGCCTGGGGCAGCGGGGGCGGCGCCCGCGCCGGAGAGGTCCTGGCGCTGCTTGCCGAGCACGGCGTACGGGCCTACCACCTGGCCCTCACCCGCGACGGGCACCCCCGGCATCCGCTGTATCTGCCCCGCGGACTTACCCCGACACCGCACCCGCTGCCCGAACCTGCCGAAAACTCCAGCCGGGCAACGCATTCCGAGCAATCACCCGGGCACGACCGCCCGGAATCCTCCGCGATGAACCCCACCACGACAAGGAGCTACTGATGGGATGGTCTGTCGGCTACGACACGAATTGGCGGCGCGACATCGGGTACGGCGTGCCCAGCCGGTGCGACCAGATCGACTGCACCACACAGATCGACCGCGGCCTGGCCTACGTGTGCGGCGGCGAAGTCTATGGCGGCGAGACCGGCTGCGGCCTGTACTTCTGCCACGACCACCTGCTGTTCTGCTCCGACGGCATACAGCTGTGCCAGCGATGCCGCGCCGGCGAGCCGCCGTTCACCCCCTCCCCGGACCTCGCGGACTGGATCGCCTGGAAGCTGACCGATCCCAGCTGGGCTACCTGGCGCGCCGACCACCCCGCGCAGGTCGCGCAACTGCGGGAACACCACCCCGACCTCGCAGTCGGAGAACACGCCGCACGCGAGGACCAGGTCTGAACCGGTGAGCATCACATCCCGGCACAACGGACAGCCGGGCCTCCCGTCGGCCGCTGGCTCGGCGAGGGCCGCGGTTTCCCCTATGTCCCAGCTCAGTCCCGCCGCGGGTGGGTGCGACACCCGGCGGCAAGGAATTGAAAGGCGTATCTGATGATCCGTTGGCACAAGTGCCTGTCGCTGGCTTGCGACGAGTGCGACTCCGAGTTCGACCAGGACGACAGCACGATCCACTTCCCGGACCTCACCGCCGCGCGCAAGTCTGCCGAGCGTGACGGCTGGACCATGACAGATTCCCGGATCCTCTGCCAGCGATGCGCTTCTCGTGCTGCCTGCGCCCTGATCGGTCATGTCTGGGATGACTGGGTCGACTGGGACCTCGAGCAATACCAGGGACGCCGCCGTTCTTGCGAGGCGTGTGGCCTGGGGGAATACGACCCTCCGATGGTCCGACTCGGTGACCTTCCGCCGCTGAACACCGTTCAACCCGACTCCGCGGACAGTGTTGATCCCCTGACCGACGGCGACCCGCGGAGGTCGAAATGAGTGCGTCGAGCATCGAGTGGACCGAGGTATGACCTGGAATCCGATCACTGGCTGCGATCGGATCAGCCCGGGCTGCGACAACTGTTATGCGCTGAGAATGGCGAAGCGGCTCCGAGCGATGGGTGCCGCGAAGTACCAGACCGACGGCGATCCCCGGACTTCCGGGCCAGGGTTCGGCGTAGCCGTTCACGCCGACGTGATGACCGAGCCGCTGCGGTGGCGGTCACCGCGAAAAGTGTTCGTGAACAGCATGTCCGACATAGCCCACGCACACGTGAGCGACACCGACATCGCCCGGATCTTCGCGGTGATGGCGGTCGCGCGGCAGCATCAGTTCCAGGTGCTGACCAAACGTCCTCGCCGCCTGGCGAAACTGTTGGCGCGCGCGGACTTCCGGGATTTAATGGCGCAATCGATGCTGTTCGACGACGGGAACAGCGGAGACGACATTGGCGACTGGCTGGCGGTCAACGCGCCGTGGCCCTTGCCCAATGTGTGGCTGGGAACATCGATCGAATCCGACAAATTCTGTTGGCGCGCTGATGAACTGCGTCGAACTCCGACGGCGGTCCGATTCTTGTCGTGTGAGCCGCTGCTCGGACCCCTGCCCAGCCTGGACCTGGCCGGAATTGACTGGGTCATCGTCGGTGGCGAGTCGGGGCCGGGGTTCCGGTCGCTGAATCTGGACTGGGCGCGCGGCATCCGCGACCTCTGCGGCGCCCATTCGGTCGCCTTGTTTTTCAAGCAGATCGGTGGCCTCCGACCCAAATCCGGCGGCCGCGAAATCGACGGCCGCACCTGGGACGAATATCCTGCGACCGCCGCGGTGGTGGGTCGCCATGGCTGACCCTCGGACTTCAGCCTCTCCAGATGCGGCAGGGCCGGCTTCGATCTCGACGGACGGCTCTGGACCAGGTCCCCGCCCCGGCGCCGGCATGAACACCGTCGGCCTGTTCGCCGGCATCGGCGGACTCGAGCTCGGGCTGGCCGCCCACGGGTGGTCTGCCGAGTTGCTGTGCGAGATCGACGCGGGCGCGCAGGCCGTGCTGGGTGCCCACTTCCCGGGCATCCCGGTACACGCGGACGTGACCACACTGCGGGCACTGCCCGCCGGCACCGAGCTGGTGGCCGCCGGATTCCCCTGCCAGGACCTGTCGCAGGCCGGGCACACCGCCGGAATCACCGGGGCACGTTCCGGATTGGTGAACGAAGTGTTCCGGCTGGTGCGGCGCAAACGCGGCCCGCGCTGGCTGCTCATCGAGAACGTGCCGTTCATGCTGCAGCTGGGCGGCGGCACGGCCATGCGCCACGTCACGACCGCGCTGGAAGAACTCGGCTACCTGTGGGCCTACCGGGTGGTCGACGCCCGCGCCTTCGGGCTGCCGCAACGACGCAAACGCGTGCTCATGCTCGCCTCCCGCACCGAGGATCCCCGACCGGTGCTGTTCGGCGCCGACGCCGGGGACCGTGTGGTCGGCGATCCGACGCACGATCCGTGCGGGTTCTACTGGACCGAGGGCACGCGCGGGCTGGGCTGGGCGGTGAACGCGGTACCGACGCTGAAGGGTGGTTCCGGGCTGGGCATCGCGAGCCCGCCCGCGGTGCGGCTGCCGTCCGGGGAGATCGTCACCCCCGGCATCGCCGACGCCGAGCGGCTCCAGGGCTTCGACCGCGGTTGGACCGCCCCGGCGCTCCAAGTACCCGGCGTGCGCGCGGGGCATCGCTGGAAGCTGGTCGGCAACGCGGTGAGCGTGCGCATGGCGTCCTGGGCGGGCTCCCGCCTGACCGATCCGGCCGACGCCGGCTTTCCCGCAGGCGAACCGCACACGCGCCCCGGCTGGCCGTCGGCCGCGTGGGGTCGCGGCGGTGTCGTGCATCGGGTTCCGGTGTCCGCCTGGCCCGTTGACGTCCCCTACGAGGGGCTGCGCGGGTTCCTCGACGATTCGCGGCCGCTGCCCGCGCGCGCCACCGCCGGATTCCTGCGGCGCACGCGCAGGAGCTCGCTGCGCTTCCCCGAGGGCTTCCTCGACGCAGTCCGCGCGCACCTCGATCGCCTGCACCCCGCATCCCCAGAGTTCCCGATGCAGACCCTGATCCCGCTGCCTGCCAAGGCATCGATTGCCGACTCGATCGACGGCCGGAGGTTGTCCTGATGTCGCACTTCCCGAAACGAAAAGCCGTTCGCTTCGTCGCCAAAGGCGTGCAGCCGATGCCGCGCCTGTTCGCCGCGCTGGCGGTGGCGGCGTTCGCCGGATTCGTCATGTTGGTGTTGCTGCTCACCGCGGGCCGCACTCCTCCGGCGCCGACGCTTCCCGCCCCGATCACCACGCCGGGCTGCTACTTCCCGTGCGACGCGCCCGTCGAGCACCCGAGGCGGGACCTCCGATAGCGGGTTGTTCGATAATGCTATAGGCATTATGCTTTAACAATCTACTCATGCGTTGATTGCCCGATCGAGGTGCACCCATGGCCTGTCCCCGCGTTCCGACCCCGTCGATACAGGTGTCGCGCTACAGCGTCAGCTGCCTTCCGGAAACCCATCCCGAGGCCTCCCACTGGACTGTGCGAGTCGACAGGCGTCATGGCGGATGGTTCGTGACCGATGGTTGGTCCTGCTACGACACCGACGGGCTGCGGGCGCGGGAACCTCGCCCCTCCGAGCTCAGCGACGAGTGGCTCGCCCGTTTCCGCATCGACGCTCTGCCCCGCGCCCTGGACCTCGCTCAGGCCGTCGCCGTGCAGATGGCCACGCGCGCGGACTTCCCCGGCACCGACGTCGGCGACGACCACCCCGACCCGACCACCGACCTCCGCACCGATACCTCAAGCTAGGAGTTTTCGTTGAGCACCACCGACCCGACCGCCGGATCGCGCTATCGTTCCCCCTCACCCGAACCGGAGCCGGTCGCGGCGCCCGGATTCTTCCCCCTCGTGCAGGTGATCACCTGCGATGGCTGCGGATGCCCGCTCGGCGCGGTCACCGAGCAGATGATCTTCCCCGCTCCGCGTGACGTCTACACGAACGCCGTCTACGTCGTATGCCCGCCGGAACCGGGCGGCACGCAGTCGTGCCTGCACCTGGCCCGGTTGTGGGACGAGTTGTGGCGCCGCATCCGCTGCCCCGTGCCCGAGTGCGACGGCACACGCTGCCACGACCGGTTTCCCGGCTTTCGGTACTACCGCCCGCCGGGGTGGACCTTCACCCCGCTCATGGGGAGGTTGTGCACGCCGACGGCCTGCGCCCAGACATGGGAGTTCGCGCAAGCGCTCGCGAGGAGGGCTGCGGGCTGGCGCGCCGTACAGCCGCCGGACACGGCGCTGTGCCAGCATCCCGACCAGCGCACGGGCCACGACGTGGCGCTGGCCGCAGCTGCCCTGGTGCGGGGCGAGGACCTGGTGGTCCTGCTTCCGGCCAGAACGGCGGGCCCGCTCGAGATCGCCGTCTACGCCCACGGGGCCCTTTCGGGACAACCGACCGTGTGGGTGCGCGCGACGGCCGCGATGTCCGACTCCGCCGCGGATGTGGCCGACGCGCTCGCCGCCCACATCCCGGCCTTCACCGCGTAGTCCAAGGTTCCCGCGGCTCAGGAAGGCGTCCCGCATGCACTTCCCCTCTGCCGGCTGGCAGGTCTGGCAGCCCACCGATCAGACCTTCACTGCGGTGACACCGGGCTGCCTGGTGGGGTGGGACTACCGGCCGTGGCGGGTGATCTCGATGACGCCCGCCGCCGAGGATCAGGAAAACCCTTGTGGCAGGCCGCTGTTCATCTTCGTCCTGCGGCCCCTCGCCTGCGATCCCACCGACACCGCACGTTCGGAGGACGTCCATGTGCAGGGCCCCCGCCTGCCTGTGCTGCCCGAGCACTTCTCGGTCTGCGGGCATTGTGGCGACGTCATGCCCTGCCGCACGCGGGAAGCCGCGCGACGCGCCCCGCTCGAGATGGACGAGATGCGGCGGTACGAGACCGCGGGGATCTGCCCGGCGTGCGGGGATCCGATCACCCTGCGCCAGAAGTCGCTGACCTTGCCGAACGTGAAGGTCCCCCTCGGACCGCCGGTCACCTTCCACACCGGCCGTCAACGCTGCGCACGGGCACTGGCGCGCTACCGCCGCCTGCTCGCCGACCCTTCAGCAAGCGCATGACGAGTTCTCGCGACCGCAACCCGTCGCCGCCGATGACACAGCCAACCTCCACACCCGCAATCCGCCTCACCATGGAGAATCCGCGATGACCGATACACCCGACCTCGACACCACCGACCCGGATGCCGAGATCTCCGACTTCCGTCCCGCCGCTCTCGAACGGGCCGACGCGTTGCGTGAGCGGGCACTGATCCCCGCCTACTCCGGGGGCAGCGATGAGGATTGGGATCTCTACAGACTCGCCCCCGACGCCCCGCTTCCGCCGTATCTGCTCACCGCACTCGCCGACGCCGAGTTCACCGGACCGGAGGGGCCATGGCCGCAGTTCGCGCGCACCCGCGCGCCGCTGGACTGGCCGTCGCTGATCGAGAACCATCCCGGCGACCTCGTCGCCGACCAAACGATGCTGGCCGCGAACCAGGGCGCGACGTGGGCCTCGATCATCGAGGCGTACCGGGTTCTCCAACACCGCGGTGGCGCACCGCGTCTGGAGGTGTGCCTGGCCGTTGAGCCGGACGGGCGAATCGCGGTCGAACCGATCGCGCTGGAAGCCGAGAACGAGGTCGAGGCTGCGGTGATCGCTGCCGTCGACGAGGTGCTCGTGGCCGGCGGACGTCCCCCGGAAGCCCTGCACGACGACGACGTCCTGCTGTGGCTGCTGGATGCGTGAGGGAAACGCGGTGCCGCACAAACGATCCCGGAGGCGTTCCGCACGGTTGCGTCTCCAGATGGCCATACCTCGAACAGGAGATTCCATGAGCACCTTGCCCGGTTGGAGCCCTCGCCCGCTCGGCACGTACACCTACCGCTTCCTGCTGCAGGCCGACAGGCCCGCCATGAGTAGCGCCCAGCGGATTCTGCTGTACGTGTTCCCGGCCGGGGTCGGGCTGCTGGTCGCCACGGCCCGCCCGGACTCGGCATTGGTGCTGGCGCAGGGTGCCGCGGCCGCGGTGTTGGCGCTGTACTCCGCGGTGTTGGTCGCCACCACCATCGGCTTACGAGTGCAGATCGCACGGTCCCGCGCTTGGCGTGGACGGGCCTGGCCAGCCGAGAAATCCGGAGCAGCCACTGCCGCGACTCTCTACATCGGGCTGCTGTGCTCGGTCTTGACCGTGGTCCTGGCGGTGGTGAGCGCGTTACCGGGGCCGGTCATCCGGATCGGTCTCGCCGGCGGTGCGGCGGTGCTGATCCACGTCTCGGTCTGCCTCGCTGTGGTGACACGACGTGTCTTCGGTGTCTACCTCGACCTGTTCGAAGGCGACTTCCTGGCCAAGCCGGATCCTATGAGCGGAGGCGACGATGCGCGGTGATAGCGCGTCCCCGGACGCGGGTGGTTTGACCGTGTTGATCGGTCCCAGCGGCGCGGGCAAGAGCACGTGGGCGCACGAACGCTTCACGTCGACGTCCATAGTCAGTCTGGACGCCCTGCGGGCCGCGGTCTGCGACGACGAAGCCGATCAGGAGGCAACCTACGACGCGGTGCTGCTGGCCGACCTGCTGGTGCGGTTCCGGCTCAGCCGGTCGCTGCCGACGGTCGTGGACGCGACCAATCTCGAGTATCGGGTTCGCCGGTCGTTGCTGGCGGTAGCCGCGCGTTACGGGGTGCCCGTTCATGCGGTGCTGTTCGATGTGCCGTTGCGAACGTGCCTCGCTGGGCAGGGAGAACGGCCCCGTTCGGTGCCCGAGAGGGTGGTGACCGCGCAGCATGCCGCCACCACGGACCTGCTCGCAAACCTGTGCGTGCTGGTGCGGGAGGGGTTCTCCTCCGTCACGGTGGTTGTCGCCAACCCTGTGCCAGCGGACGAGCCAGGCGCCCCCTCCGCCTCAAACAGTGGATAGAACAAGCTATAGGCATTATGCTATAAGTATCCATTCTTGCGGTGTGGCTGACCACCTCACCCGGCCCCGAGGAGCTACGACTGATGACGGCATCCGCCGATTCCGATCCGTGCCCGGTCACCTCCGAGCCGTCGACCCCGGCGGCCCTCACCTGGGATCGCATCCCCGCACCGGAGCCGTCCGCGCTGACAGCGGCTCCGGTGCGGTGTTCGCGCCCTGCCGTCCGGAACGAGGTGCCGCCCGATCCGCAGGACACGGCGGGGGAGTACGACACGGTGGCGACCGTACCGGCGGCCCAGGGCCGGGACGCGTTGGCCGAGGCGGTGGGCCTGCAGCGCTGGCAGCTCGAGCTGGCAATCGGGGCCGGCATGCTGCGCGGGTCACGACGCAAGCGCCGGTGGTCGCACGCGGAGGTCGAGCAGATCGGCCTGCTGGTGCCGGCGATCGTGGAACGGTTCGGCGCGACCCGCCCACTCGGTGCCACACGCGCGGCCGCCTGCTTGAGCGAGCGACTCGGCTACACGGTGGCCGCCGCCGACATCGCGCCGCTGATCGAGGCCGGGGATCTGCCGGTATTCGCGGTGTATGTGGCCGACGACCAGCGCCGCCACGACCTGGTCACCGAGGAGGCCCTGCACGAGGTGCCCGGCGAGCGGGTCGGTGTGGTGGTCGCCACCCGGCGCGCCTGGGAACAGCGCTCGTGCACGCCCGAGCAGGCCTGCCGACGACTGGGCTGGCAGTCCACCGAGCTCACGCACGTACTCGCCGAGCGGCAGATCACCGCCGGACCGTTGGGCCGTCTCGCGCGGGAGACGGTCGACGCCCTGCTCGCCGATGCGCCGCTGCGGGAACGGGTGCGCCGACAGCGGCCGGTGACCGGGGCCGGGGCGGCGGCCCTGCTGGACCTGGACCGGCGGCACTTCGACCTCGCTGTCGAGGCCGGCTGGATCACCGCGTGCGGGGAATTCGAGAAATCGTTCGGACGGCGGCGCACGGTCGCGGTGCCGCTGTATCGCACCGCCGAGGTCGAGGATCTGCTGTTGCGTCCGGTCGACTGGTTGCGCGTGCGGGCCTGCGCCAAGGGCGCGCCGTCGCCCTTGCTGGCGTTCGTCGGCCGCCGACAGGCGGTGCGGGCCAAGGTGATTCGGCGTTTCGTCGACCGTTTCACCGCCACGCACGGAGTCGAGATGTGGGCCTGGTACACGCCCGAGCGGCGCGTGTGGGAGATCGATTGGGACAGCGAGGACGGGATCGAGGAGGTGGAGGCGGCCCTCGCCGCTGACGCGTCCCTGGATCCCTACCGGTCCGATCTGCGCCTGCGCTGTGGTGCGGGCGCGGCGATCCGGTTCGCGCGCGACAAACTCGTCCCCGGCCGCGCCTGCCTGCTCGACACCGAGACGACCTCCCTGTTCGGGGCGGTGTGCGAAATCTCGGTCATCGATGCCGCCACTGGGGAGACCCTGCTCGACACCCTCGTCAATCCGGGCGGAATCCCTATCGAGCCCGAGGCCCAGCAGGTCCATGGCCTCAGCGACGCCGACGTCACCGCCGAGGGTGTCCCCCTGTGGCCGGCCGTGCACGAGCGCCTGGTCAAGGCCGTCGGTGACCGGCTCGTGCTCGCCTACAACGCCGGCTACGACCGCACCGTCACCACGGCCGACAGCGTGCGTTACGGCATCGACTCGCCGCTGGCCGACCCCGAGCGGTGGAGCGACCTGATGGCGGCTCGGTCGGCACATGCCCGCACCCGGCAGAAGCTGCGCAACGGGGGCGGTCACCGCAGCCTCGGCGACATCCGCCAGAGCCGCGAACATCTGCTGCGCATGAGCGTGGGGCCCTGACCGGCGCTGCTTCGAGCCCCGACTCCGGATACCCGACAGAAAGTGAAATCCCATGCCCGACACCACCGTCCGCGCCGATCTGCCGCACACCGTCGGTGACCTGTTCGACCTGCTGACCGAGCTGGTCGGCCGGATCGGCGACCCCGCCCAACGGGACGCGCTCGCGCGCCGATTCGCCGTCTACGCCCACTCCATACCGGCGCTGATCACGGCCCTGCCCCCGGGCGACGCCGGCACCGCCGCGGTGATCTCGAGCCTGCGGGCCGCCGTGCACCCCCGGGTCCGGCAGATGCTCGACCAGGACTACGGCCCGATTCACCGGGTGCGAGCCGACGACACCTGGGGCATGCGCTGCGCGGTCGACGACGGCGACGACGACATGCTGACCTGGCAGCTGATCGGCGCCAGCGACCGCGCGGAGGTCCGTCGGCGGGCCTTCGAGCTGCTCGACGACATCGCGGCCGGCACCTCGGACACGATCGTTGTCGAGATCGGCCCCTTGGATGCCCGCAAGACCGGCCTGGACCACCTCGATGTGGGGTTCAGCGGCTCGATCGACGACGTGCGCGAGGCCGTCGGCGAGTGGGACCTCGAACTCGACGGCACCAGCCCGTTCGACGAGCCCGAGCGTTCGCACACCCCCGATATGTGCGGATACGACGCCGGCTGCACCGGCTGCATTGCCGACCACCGCGAGCCCTCCGCATGCGACAAAGACTGCACACCCGACAACTGCCGGTGGCAGCAGCAGTCGGCCGATGCGATGCGCAGGCCGTCCGAGGACCTGTAGGCCCGGCCGGCCGGTTCCCGTCGGCAACCGCTAACGGGCACCGGCCGACCTCCGGTGTCGGGTTGCTCTCCTACCGTCGCGTCGATCAGTAGTTGTCCGACTCGCAGGGAGTTGATCAGCATGGCCGACAATGCGGCGGCGGTGAGGTCGCCTGATTCGCAGACGAGGGCGAGCGCGGGCGGCTCGGGCGGCAACGGGGGCGGCTCGATGAACGGGGTGGGCGACACCCAGGCGTGGGATCTGGTGCTGGCCGTTCACGCCTGGGTCGAGAAACGCCTGGGTGATGCGGTGCGACGCCAGGGGCTGGGGCTCTCGGAGTTCCGGGCACTGGAGTTCCTGGCCACCACGCCCGGGGGGCAACTGCGGATGCAGGACCTCGCACAGGTACTCGGATTGAACCAGAGCTCGGTGACGCGCCTGGTCGAGCGGCTGCACCAGGCCCAGTTCGCGCACACGCGATCCTGCAGCGACGACGGGCGCGGGGTGTACGCGGCGATCACCGAGCAGGGGCGGGCCCGCTACACCGAGACCCGCGACATCTACCGGGCGATGCTGTCGGCCGCGCTGGACGAGGTCGCCGAGGCGGTGCCCGGCGGGGGCCGGTTCGTCGGACTGTTGCGCGGCCGCGGACCTCAGACGTAGTCGTTGGGGTCCAGCTTCAGTTCACCCAGCTGCGCCCAGAGTTTCTCGTCGGCCGGGGTGGGGTCGGTGGTCTCTTCGCGATGCTCGTCGATGGCGTCGACGAGGGCCGCGATCACCGCCCGGGCCCGCACATTGAACATCGCCGCCCGCGCGCCCAGCCAGCCCAGTGGGTCTTCCTCGGCGCGCCCGATCCGGTCCAGGCTGTTGCGGCAGCGTTCCTGAAATCGGTTGGCCCGCTTGGTCTGGGCGTCGTCGAGGTCACCGGATTCCAGGGCAGCGTCGGCCTGGTCGAGGAAGTCGCGCAGGATAGCGCCGGACCGGTCGGCGAGCTCCACGTCGAAGCCGAGCAGCCGCCAGAATTCCTGCCAGCGGCGTTTGTAGGCGTTGTCCTCCGACGCCGGCAGCATGTGGTCGCGCAGGGCCTCAGCGAGGCTGTTGTCGTCGAGGGCGCGCAGATCGGCCGCGCCGGCGAACACCGGGAGAGGGGAAGGGTTTTTGACCCGCTTCCAGGGTTCGGACAGCATGTGGTTTCCTCACGATCGACCGGCCCGGTGTACGAGGCGGCCATCCCCTGGACGGGAGCGCGCCGCGCCTCAGGTTCTTATGTATCACGGCGGGCCCGCGAGATCCGAAACGCCGGCCGGCCCGCACCCGAGAGGGGTGCGGGCCGGTCGGCGAATCCGGTCAGGACAGGTAGGTGAACTCGATCCGGGTCACGACCGTGTCGGCCGTGCACCCCGGCAGTGCCTTGCAGAAGAAGTCGACGAACCATTGCGGGGAATGCTGTGGAAACCCCTCGCGCGCAACATCTTCGGCGGTGATGGCACCGAGTTTGACCCGGTCGACGTGGGTCACGCGCACGTTGGCGATCCGCTCGAGCTCCTCGCCGGGGGCTCGGCCGCGCACCTTGGGGCACAACGTGAGCTCGGTGCCCGGTTGCAGCCATTGCCAGCCGAGCCGGCGGGTGACGGTCTTGCGGCGGGCCCGTACCTGATCGGTGGTCAATGCGACCGACATCAAACGTGGCATCGGGTGTCTTCTCTTCTCAGTTGGGGTCGTGCGATTCGTCGGTAGGCGGGTGACCGCTCCGGAGCCCTCGGTCAGCGGGTGCTGGCCGAGGGCTCGGGAGCGCTGAAGTCGGTGAAGTACACGCGGGCGTGCAGCAGCACCGCGAGCCTGGTCACCAGGTGTGCCGCGTCCTCGTCGCTGTCGTCGGGGGCAGTGACCTGGACTTCGACCGGTTGGTCGGCGGCGGCCTTCCAATCGATGCGCCCGCGGGCGTCGCGCGGGACCTGCAGCTGGTACTCGGATTCGACCGCGGCGATCACCTCGTCCCAGCGGGGCGCGGTGGTGTAGCGGTCGCGTTGGATCCCGCCGGCGCGATGGAAGCCCTTGGCTGGGATCTGCGCGGCGAAAACCTGCACCAGCCGATCGGAGGGGCCGTCGGACCACACGATCCGCAGGGCGCTGGTGGGGTCGGCGGCCGCGGTGGGGGAGACGTCGAACTGGGTGTCGGGCCAGCGAGCGGTGAGGGTGGCCCGCAGCAGCGGCAGTGCCGCGGCGGGGTTGTGATAGACGACGGGCTCGACATCGTAGAACTCGGTCTGGTCGGCGTACTGGATCTCGACGCCGTCCCACCGCTGTTTCACTGCGAGCGCGCCCTCGGCGCGGGCGCGCTCGGCGCGACGTATCAGTTGCTGGGCGGCATCGGCGGCGGTGAGCCCGGCCTCCACGCGCTGGGAGACGCTCTCGCGGGCATCGGTCAGCGTCGTGAGATGGAGGTCGTAGCGCGGCTCAGGGGCGGTCACGACTGGGCCTGCGGGTCGGTGTTGTGGGGATCCCGGTCCGGGAAGGTGACCGGGTCGATGGCGAGCAGGTCACGGCCGAACTGGGCCAGGTAGTCGTGCACCTGGCCGAAGATCTCGCGGGCGGCGTCGCAGTGTCCGCTGTCGTAGAGACCGACGCCGGTGACGGCGAGATCCTGGGCGCGGCCGGCGGAGAATACGACCCGGCGCGCCAGGTAGTCGACGGTCAGCGGGTCGGGGGCGGCCCCGAGCGCCTGGGTGGTTTCCTCGGTGACCGGGTCGGTCGGGGGGTGAACGACGGGCATGGGCGTGCTCCTGTCAGGACGGCGAGGTGGTCAGCCTCGCCATGAGTGGATGAAAATATCATAGGGCTTTAGGCACTATGTTGCAATGATCTTGATTGCCCGGGGTGGGCGGTGCGCTCGAGCCAGAACCCCGCGGAATGCTCGTCCCGGTACTGGCGTCCCAGCTCCCACCCAGGCAGAAGCACCAGTTCCTCCCAGCTCCACTGCTCGCGGGGGCTGTCCCACCCTCGGTCGGGATCGGTCACGACGAAGGGCAGGTCGTAGACGCCCGCCGGCCCGAACAGGCCCCCGAGGTCGACGACGTGGGATTCGAGCCGGACCAGCACCCGCGCGCCGGCGGCCTCGAGGGAGCGGTGAGCCGCCGTGAGGACCGGGCAGGTGAGACAGTCCGGGCGGACGTCACCACGCGGGGCGCGGATGCACGATCCGTGAGAACCGAAGCGGGCACGCGTGGTGCTGGTCCGGGCCTCCCACAGCGTGGCGTAGGTCCGCGGACGCAGCGCGCACTGCGCCCCGGGCCGGCCGTAGTGCGCGCCCAGGCTCAGACGATTCCAGCCCTCCCCGTCAGGACCACCCGGCAGCGGAGCCGGGGCTGGCAGATAGATCGGCATCGGAGAAACTCCTCGCTCGTTCTCGGCGCGGTGGTCAGCCGCGCCGGGGGGTGGATGGTGGATCCCGTCGCGACGGCCGCGGCGAGTGCCGCGAACAAGCGTATACGACTATTGAAGGACAGTGCCTCATGACCTATTGTTAGATAATCCATCCATCTCCGCGAGGGCCGACCACCCCGCGAACCCACGGAGCCCGCCATGACCGGCACCAACCCTTTGTCGCACAACGCATCTCACGACACCATTACCTCGGCCTCCGCGCCCTGGTGGCGGCGGTTCATCCGCCCGTCGCGGGCGCAGGACACTCTCACCCTCCTCGAGGACATCTCCGCGAGCCTGCTGAACCTGCAGGACACCGCCGAGCCCCAGGACAAGACCCTGTCCGACCTGCTCACGGTCATGGAGGACATCCGCGACGAACTGCGCGCCAACCGCAACCGTCTCGACAGCGAGGCCTAGCCGCGCCACCGCACCCGCTGCGAACCACGACGGGGCGTCGGCCGCGCAGTGTTGCCCGACCCCGCCGCCGGCCCCCGCAGTCACCCTTCCGCCCGGCCCCCCATCGTGTCGGGACCATCCATCTGACCGAGGTCACCGTGAATCCTCTGGCAAACCTGTTGCGCTACTTCAACTCCGCGGGCTCGCAGCGCCCTCTGGTCGCCCATGTCGACCACCCCCGAACCGGGCCGGACGCCCTCACCAATCCGTGGCACTATTTCCGTTTCAACAGTTCACGGCACCTGCAGTACCTGCGCGCCGATTACGCCCGCCACCACGCCCTCCTGCGCGACGCCGACCGCACTCCCCGCCACCATCTGCGCACCCGCCGGCGGCTGCACGGTGCCGCGGACGCGATCGCTCAGCGCTGGAGCCACCACGCGAGCCTGGCATCGACCTGGACGACTCTCGTCGACGTGGTGGCCCATTGGGAACGCGAACCGGCCGCAGCCCTGCGCCGGTTCGACACCATGCTCGACGACCACATCCGCGGCGGCAATCAGGACTCAGCTGAGCAAATCGACACCTGGCTGCAGGCCTGCGAACTCACCGGGCACGGATCTGCCTGGGTGGTTCTGGACACGATCCACCGCCAGCGGCCACGAGGCACGCCACGGTGGGGCGGCGATCTCGACGACTGCGAACGCAGCCTGTGGTGGGATTTCGAGGCCTTCGACCAGTTGCGGGACTGTGCGCGCTATGCCGCCTCCGGGCACGATCGAACCGTCCTCCTCGAGCGTGCCCAGCACTTCGCGCGCCCGTGGGAGACCCACCCCGAACCCAGCGCCCGCGCGGCGTGGCGGGATCTGATCGCCGCCTTCGACGACTGGCTGCACCGCCCCATCCAGACCGCCCTCCGTCACGACGCCACCCCGTACTTCAAGACCACCTCGTTCTTTCCCGAACCCAGCGAGATGACCGCGCTGCAGTGGCGGCTGCACAACCGCATCCGCGACTATCTCCGGCTGCCGCCGCACCCGTCACGCCAACAGGACCTCGACTACGTCGACGACTTCGTCCAGGTCACCGCCAGGACATCGATCCGCGAGTTCACGGCACGCCCGGCCCCCACGCCCAGGCCGCGCCACCGTCCCGCGAAGACCCCCGGTGACTGGGCGGCGCTGCTGGCCCGCATCGACGCCGACCTCGACGACGTGGTCGCCTCGCACCACTCCGCCGACCGAAACGGGAATTCCCATGCCTGACAACCGATTCAGCCCGATCCGCAGCGGCTCCGACCTGCCCGCACCGACGGCACCGCTCGCGGCACCCGACAACCCCGACGGTCTGCCGAAGGTGTATCTCCGGCTGTTGGACGCCGACACTCCGCAATCGCGGCAGGAGGCGGCCGCACTGCGCGTCCGGTTGCAGGATCCGGCGGCACCGCCGCTGCCGACATCCATGCTCGACCGTGAGATTGCGGATCTGTGGGAGGTGCTGCCCGCTCGGGTGCGCGCCCATCGCGAGGCAAAGCCGGCGGTGGCCTTGGCGGCCTGCGGGGCACATATCACCGCGACCCTCTACGGCGGGCCGGTCACAGGGCGCCCGCACCGCATCATCGGCGATCTCGAGCACGAGCGGTTCGGGGTGATCGCGACCTATCACAACGCGTTCGGGCTGGCCGAGTCGGTGGCGCAACTCTACGCACACTCCGTGCGCCTGGGCCTGCTGACCGAGGATTTCCTCGACGCGATGGTGGCCGAGACCTATGCCGATGCCGTGTACGGCAACGGCCGCCGCCGAGATAACCCCACCGCCTTCGACGAACTGCGGTCGGCAAACCTCGTCCACGCGCACGCACTGAGAGCGGGATATCACCCGAAGCGCGCGGACCGGATCCGCGATGCGGTGCTGGGCACCGGATTCGACGAAGCCACCAAGATGCAGGCAGGGTGGGCGCATCCGGATCCCGTGGTGCAAGCGGTGGCCGGCGTGGACCTGTCGACCCTCGCCGCCCGCGACGGCGTCCGCGCAGCGATCGATCTGGCGGTCGAGGACGGCATGTCCGCCCGCTACGACCCCGCTCGTATTCTTGGCCGCGCGCTGGCCGAGTGTGGGGTGCGCGTAACCACGACGGCCCAGGCGTTGACGTTCATCGATGCCCAGCCCGGCCACCGCCCACACCTGGATGACGGCCGGCCGGCCCCGCAGACCGTGCGGGAATTCGTCGCGCTCCGCCTGATCGGCAACGGCCGCTTCACCTTCGCGCACAAGTACCCACCCACCTGGACCGGCGATGACCTCCGCCAGCGTGACCGCAACGCACGGGCCTCGGTGGCGCTGGGAAACGCGATCCTTTCCGGCGAAATCACGGTGACGGCCGCGTACGCGATGGCCACCGAACTGTCGGTGTCCTGACTTCGTTCACGCAATTCCGGACACCTGCCCGAGCGTGAGCAGTACCGCTGCCCACCATTCGAACCCATTACAGGAAGGACATCCCATGTCCGACAACCCGCACGAGCGCAACACCGATGACTCCGGCCTCCGCACGGCCCCATCCGATTTCGTGGTGCTGCATCCTGACGGACGCGCCGAGTACCACCACACACCGGTCGGCCGCAGCCTCCGCGATGCCATCGGCGACCACGTGCCGAACAAAGCCAGCCAAGGCCACCGGGCCGTGCGCATGTGGTTCTCCGACGGCTTCTCTGCCCCGGGCCTGTACCCGAACCGTCTCGCGGACGACGTGCTCGGCCAGCTCGGCTACACCTACCAGTGGTACGGACCGGTGGCTGTGAGCATGGACGAGGATGCACACGGCGAGACCGCGGCGCTGTCGGCCGAGGTACGCGAAGCCGTCACCGCGGCGGTCGACCACCTGAACACGAGCATGTGGGGTGCCGCTCAACGCCATGCGCCCGAACTGCTGGAAGACCTGATGTACATGGGCACCGTCGGTATCGACGGCCGTCCTGTCCATCAGTACAAGCATCGCGACACCCGCCGCTACCTCAACCTCGAGCCGGACGGCCAGGCATGGCGGATCGCCGTCAACGCGGACGGGCAGACCCTCGCGCAGCCTCTGGACTTGTCTGAAGCCAAGGCGTCTCTCCTCCAGTAGCCCGCCCACGCCCGTCGGGCATGCCATGCAGGACCGCGGTGTCCTGGCTTAGCCCCGGAATCCAGGACACCGCCCGTAGTGCCGGGACCCGCTGTGAACCCGGCACCGTCGAGGCCGGCCGACCGAGCCGCAACCCCTGCGCCGAGTCCACAGCCGTCGGCACGCTCGTTCGCCGCACGTAACCCCTCACCGTGCAGCCCCAGACAGCAGCCTGCTGATCCGAGCATCGAATCATGCGTCGGCAAACATGGTCCATTCGGTGGCCAGCACAAGAATCGCGTCTTTCTAAAAGCTCCCCCCTACGCTCCCCACCATGCTCCCCACCTGTAGGGGGAGCATTTTTTATGCCTTGACCTGCGGATATTCAATGCTCCCCCATGCTCCCCACCTCGGTGGCCCGATTTTGCACATATAGAGGTCCACCGGATGTTCCGGAAGACGTCAGACAACCATCAGCAAAGAACTATTGCACGAAAGTGCCCAAGGCTTTATCTTGGAAGTCTCCACAAGATCGCCGGGGCTGACCACCCCGCCGCCAACCCTCAGCGAAAGCAGGAACAGCCCATGTCTGCCAATGCTTCTCCCATCCCGAATCACCGTGCGCTGACGATCCTCGCCCGCACCGCGGCCGCGGCCGCGATCCTGGCCTTCACCGCCGGCTCTGCCACGACCTGGACCGCAAGCGCCCAGCCTCCGGACCTCCCCGAGATCGTGGACTCCCTGCAACTGCCGCGGCTCCCCGAACTGCCGGTGCCCGCGCAGCCGCCGGCGCCTGAACCGGCCCCCTCCGACGAGCAGCTCCGACTGGCCCAACAGCACTACAGCGACGACCTGCACGGCTGGATCTCAGAAGCCCTCGATGTCATGGCGCTGAATGGAATTCCCGGCAGCTATGACGGCATCCACCGCAACATCATGCGCGAATCCAGCGGAAACCCTCACGCCATCAATCTCTACGACTCCAACGCCGCGGCCGGGATCCCATCCAAGGGCCTGCTCCAGGTCATCGACCCGACCTTCGAGGCATACCACGTCGAAGGCACCCCGTTCGACATCTGGGACCCCGTCGCCAACATCACCGCGGCCTGCAACTACGCCGCGCACCGGTACGGCTCGATCGACAACGTCTTCGGTGCCTACTGATCAACATCACAACGTTTCGATAACACCACCCCCGCCGGCTGATCAGCCGGCGGGGGTGTCGCATGTACATGCAACCACCCCATCTGGACCGCATGTACATGCAAACAGAAAATTGAATTCACGCACCTGCGCAATCCAAAAATCCAATCCATCAATTGAACCCAATCCGATTTCCCTATTCCTGCCGAAATTATCGTTCGATGCCAGACCGCGACTGGACCCCTCCCGGATACCCGCGCCGGCCCCCCTATCGAATGGACATGGTCAACGCGCGCAAGCGGCCCATGCGCGCGAGCGGGGCCGCGCGACCCCTTCCCACCTGCCCCAATTCGGACATTTCCGGACAAATCGGGGCATGAAACAATCATCTGAGATTATTTTCTCGGATCGTTGCGCCATGATGCCTACAGCCCTATGGTCGATTCATCCAACCAACTCGCGAGGCTGACCACCTCGCACCACACCATCGGAGCAGGCATCATGGCCGCACACACTATCCCCGTCGACGGTTCGGACCAATTCGCGCTGATAGACGCCACTGTGCAGATTGCCGCACTGGCAGAAGCGCTGAGCATCCCCAACGGCGCATTTCTCGTCGAACCGACTACCGGGCGCGATATCCGGAACGGCTATGCCGTATTCACCTATCCGGAATACGAACGAACAATCGAATCGCCCGCTACGCCCGTCGATATCTTCCGGTACATCCTCGATATGCGCGAACACTTGCCGTACTGCGCTCTGGCAGGGTGGCGCAACCCTCACACCGGAAAGACCCATCTTGGCATCGCCGTAGTTTCTTACGATCTTGCAAACGCAATGCACTTGGCACGGCGACACCAGCAACGGCAGATTATCGACCTTGGCGCACAATCGGTTATTCCCGTCTCCTATCTCGCGATTCGGTGAGCGCTGCCATGTCCACCAACCGCCAGCAAAGCACATTCGGTTTTCTCTACTGGGTACCGCAACCGACCGAACGGATAAAAGCTGTAGATCTCCCGGTACCGTTCCATCCTTTCTGGGTTGCTCCCCGGACACCCGTTACCGAAACCACACCTACCAAGGGGAAATAATGTCCGCCAGCGAATTCCGCAAAATTCTCAAGATGTTCTGGCACGAACTCGTCAAACGAGCGGAAACCATGCCGCTCTACGCAATTGCCGCAATCTACTTCACCAAGTTCGGTTTTCATGCGGAAGTGTTCTCACTCATGCTCGGTGGTGCCTACGCCACGGAAGCGCATATCAGCTTCAAACGGAATGGCGGGAAAGATGAGTGACCTACTCCACTTGGTACTCACACAACCCCTGGTAGCCATGGCCGCACTGTATTTCGCAATCTGCCTGTTCACCTCTCCACGCAACCCTGAAAGGAAATGAGGGCAAGCAATGATCAACTACTTCGCTTTCGCTGCCACCTTTTCTGTCACCGTGCTGGTCTTGCTGGGCGGCCGCCGGGTCGCCCTGCGCGCCTGGGATAGCAGGCAGCAGCGCATTGCCAACAAACCTCAGCGGGAACCGCTTACGGATTGTCGTTCGGCAGATAGCGACATAATCAAAACCAGCGATCTCTACGGTTTGATGTTCACCTGGTTCGCGCTCGGATTTCTCGCCGCTCTCATCCTCGGCAGTCTTGTAAACGGGGTAGTCCGATGAACGATCACACGGTGATTCAAAAGACCGGCGCGCGAACCTATTACACACCTAGCCACAGTTTGCGTGGCGCACGCGAAATACTCGGACGGTCCGTCAATCTCGCCGAACGGTTCGGCATGACACTCGTAAGGCGCACCGGGGACACAGCCGAACTAGTCGACAGGAACGGCCAAATCACCAAGCTAGATATCGCGCCCGGATGGCTGACCACCGATGCCGAACACGACTCCGCAACCCAAACCCGTGAGCAGGAAGGGCAGTGAAATGGAACAGGACACGTACTACACGGTGATCAAGACCGGCGAAGGCAAGCCCAGTTACTACCCGTTCCACAGCGAACATGAAGGCCGCCGGTACATGGTCCAATGCGCCAACAACGATGGGCATTTCGGGTCCGAAATTGTGGACGATTCCGGGGATGAGATTCTCATGAAGAACAAGGACGGAGAAGAATACAGATACACGATGGTTTCCGGCCGTCCTGCAGAACTCATCTTCGAAATGACGCACACGGATCGCGAGCGATACGTAACCATTCTCGTCACGGAATGGATTCTGTCAGAAGAGAACCCGCTCTACTGCGATGCTGCCTACTTTGCGGAGAATAAAGATGATGACCTGCTCCGAAAGTTCTTGTCACTTGCGATCCGGAACTCAAAACCAGGATCGAAAGCGCGTGCCGTGCGAAATGAACTGGCGCACAACGATTTTGATCGGATCGAATGGTCGTACGTTGCGCGGGTACTCGCGATGCGTTCAACGAGTGGCATCGGCTTGAACTGCGCCTAACCCCCCTTCCTGGCGCGGGTTGCCAATCGCGCAGCCGCGCAAGCCAATTCGAACGTGATGCCCCCCGGCGCAGCCGGGGGCATTTTCGCGTTTTGCTTTGCGCGGACTTGTCCGC